>NZ_CP013630.1:4497500-4640005 GCF_001664485.1 Rhizobium sp. N324
CGAGATGGTTGGTCGGCTCGTCGAGCAGCAGAATGTCGGGCTCGGGCGCCAGCACGCGGGCAAGGGCGGCGCGGCGCGATTCGCCGCCGGAAAGGGTTCTCGGATCCTCCTCGCCGGTCAGCCCGAGATGGGAGAGCAGATAGGTGACGCGATAAGGATCGTCGCCCGGCCCGAGGCCGGCCTCGGCATAGGCCTGAACGGTGTGGAAGCCGGCAAAATCCGGCGCCTGTTCGAGGTAGCGCACCGTCGAGGACGGATGGCGGAAGACCTCGCCGGACTGCGCCTCGACCAGGCCGGCGGCGATCTTCAGAAGCGTCGATTTTCCCGAGCCGTTGCGGCCGACGAGACAGATCTTGTCACCGGGCTCGATCTGCAGGCTGGCACCCGCCAGAAGCGGTGCGCCGCCGAAGCTCAGGAAGATATCGTCGAGTTTCAGAATGGGAGGGGCCAAAAATCAGACTCCGGAAAGATCATAGGGCCTGGCGAGCACGATTGCCCGGCCGCTGCGGAGCGAAAAGCAAACCTTGCCTTCCGCGACATTGGAAATGGTGCGCGACGAGCCGAAAGGCAGATGGAAATCGGCCAGCGGATAACGCGCATTCTCGATCGAAAGCCCGGTCAGCGCGCTGAATCCCAGCACGGAAAACAGGCTGTTCTTGGGAAGATCCAGCTCGACCGCATCGACAAGCAGCGGCACCGCCTCCTCCTTGCCCGAGGTCAGCAGCACGTCGAAACCCTCTTCCGCCAGGCTGACGGCCGACAGCAGATGCTGAAGCGCGTGGTCCGAGCGTTCGCCGCCGAGCGCGCCCGCCAGGATCAGCCGCCGCCCACCCCGCGCGATCGCTTCCGAGACGGCGATTTCCCCATCCGTCGCCGCCTTTGCCGCGGGATAGGGCTGTTTCGGCACATGGGGAAAGGCACCCTCGAGATCATCAGGCGTCGAATCGAAATCGCCGACCCAGAGCTCCGGCGTGACACCGAGGGCCGCCGCATGCCGCATGCCGCCATCGGCCGCGATGAAGCGGGTGCCGGCGACGGCATGGCGCAAACGCTCCGTCAGGCTAAGTTCGCCGCCGAGCAGAATGGTAAAGGTGGATTGGCTCATGGGCATTGCCCTTAGCGCAAACCGGGGGTGGAGGGGAAGGGGCGCCGACGATCCGCTACGTTCACCTCAGCCCGGCGTATCCTTATCGCGCGACAGGAAGATCGCTTCGTAACCGCCGATGAAACGATCGAACAGGGTAGCGAAGCGATCGACATCCTCTTCGGGCCAATCGGAAACGATCTCGGAAATGATCGCAAGTTTCTGTGCGCGGATTTCTGCAAGCAGCGCCTCGCCCGCTGCCGTCATGACCACGACGATCCGCCGCGCATCGGCCTGCGAGGCCTCGCGGCGCAGCACGTTGCGGGTCACCATCTCGGCCACCACCCGGCTTGCCCGAGACGGATCGATGCGCAGCATCTCCGCGATCAGGCCGACCGTCACCTCGCCGGCGGGCTGCGCCCTGCGCACAGCATCGAGCACATCGATATGCGAAAGCTCGAGACCCGGTGCGGCGCTCTGGATCGCCAGCCGGCCGATCAGCCGCCGCCCGGTCATCAGCCGCATACGCGCCATGCTCCGGCCGATGAGAGACACGTTTTCGTCGTCCGGCTCGGCCGGGCTGTTGGACAGGATCCTGGTCAGGGCTTCATTCATGACGGCACCATAACAGAGCGGAAGCCGAAATTGAATATGCCGACGTCATTAATGTGCCATTGACAACTATATGCTGATAGCACATAAATTATCCATCGGATCGGAATGATGCTCCCATGGACATGCAACTCGCGCCTGCGCCGCTCGTGACGGATCCTCGTCGCCGGCTTATTCTCTTTTTCTTCCTGATGACCGCCATGTTCATGGCGACGCTGGATAATCAGATCGTTTCCACAGCGCTGCCGACGATCGTCGGCGAATTCGGCCATCTCGAGCGTTTCGGCTGGATCGGCTCGGCCTATCTCCTGTCACTCAGCGCCGTCATGCCGCTCTATGGCAAACTCGGCGATCTCTTCGGCCGAAAATATGTGATGATGACGGCGATCATGATCTTCACCCTCGGCTCGGCGGTCTGCGGCCTCGCGGTCTCGATGAACACGCTGATCGCCGCCCGCGTGCTGCAGGGTCTCGGCGGCGGCGGCATCATGGTGTCGATCTTCGCCGTCAACGCCGATCTGTTCGAGCCGCGCGAGCGGGCGCGTTATCAGAGTTATTCCAGCCTCGTGCTGATGGCGTCGGGCGCGATCGGTCCGGTGCTCGGCGGCACGATGAGCGATCTTTTCGGCTGGCGCTCGATCTTCCTCGTCAACGTGCCGATCGGCGTCATCGTCCTCACCGGTCTCGCCTTCATGCTGCCCTATCGCAAGCCGCATCGCCGCCCCAGGATCGATTATGCCGGCGCGCTGCTGCTAGCCCTGACGACGACCAGCATCGTGCTTGCCACCGACAGCAGCGAATTGTTCGGCGCATTGGTCTCGCCGCAAAGTATCGGCATCGTCGCCTTCGGAATCGTCTGCGCCGTCACCTGGGTGTTCGTCGAGCGCCGCGCGCCGGAGCCGATCGTGCCGCTGGACCTCTTTCGCAATTCCACCTTCAGCCTGCTCTTAGTGATCTCGATCATGGGCGGCGCCATCGCTATCGGCATGGTCAACTATCTCGCGCTCTTTCTGCAGACAACCACCGGACTTTCGCCCTCTGCCGCCGGCCTTCTCTTCATCCTTCTGACGGGCGGCCTCGTCTGCGGATCGCTATCGGCCGGCCGCATCATCTCGAAGACCGGCCGCTACAAGCCCTTCGCCATTGCAAGCCTGACCTGCAGCGCCATCGCCTTCGCACTGATGTCGCAGATCCACGTGGGAACGCCGATCGCTCTCATCGGCGCGATCATGATGCTGCATGGCATCGGCATCGGCCTTGCCCAGCAGGTTCCCGTCATCGGCGTCCAGAATGCAGCGCCTGCCCGCGACGTCGGCGCCGCCACCGGCTCGGTGACGCTGTCGCGCATGGGAGGCGCGTCGATCGCCATCTCCATCTATGGCGCCATCATCGCTTCCGGGCTCGGCAAGGTCGGCGTCTCGATTCCCGGTGTCGCCGATATCGAACAGCTGACGCCGAAAATGATGGCTTCCCTTCCCGAAGCAAGCCGCCGGGCCGTCGCCGATATCTATGCGGCCGCCTTCTCGCCGCTCTTCATGACCGCCTGTGCCATTGCGCTGATCGGCCTTACCGCCGCCATCATGCTGAAGCCTGTGCAGCTACCCCGTGCCGGCGAGGCGAAGATGCCGCAACCGACGACGGCGGAAGCCGCGGAATAACCGAATCGGACCCGCGGATACCTCATCGCAGGACGTTCCATCCGCAGAGCATGTATCGGGGATTGCAATTTTCTCGTAGGGCCGCCGCTGCCGGCTCGGTTGTTTCAATCAGCCCGTTCTTTTTCTGCGCCGCCGACAAATCTCGGCTTCGTGACGGAACTTTCGCCATAATTTCATCCGAGCGAAGGGAGGCCTCAATGCCTCGAGGCTTGCCAAAATGCAACGCCGCCACATTTAAGCAGAGTCTCGCTATGCAACCGATGCGTAAATCAGCTACAGCAAGGACTTGTATCGGCCGATTGTGCAGTGCGAGATCAGGGGTGCGCGCCCGTTGAATTCCCCTTGCCACGGTCGGTGCCAATCTGCGGCAAACCGGCAAAATAGCGACATGATGCGGAGAACCAGACTGGACAGCTTGACGACGTGGAAATCGCCCGCGCTTTCCAGTGATGCCGTCTCCGCGCCGTGGCGCATCGCGCGCCGCCTGATGCTGCTTTCGGCCGTCGCAATGGCGCTGAATGGCTGTCAAACGCTGATCGAGCAATCCTACCAGCCGAGCGTCTCGCCGTCTTCCAATCCGCAGATCGTCGACGAGGTGCAGAAGAACGACCCGCGCGCGGCGATGGGCGCCCGCGAACATCCGCGCATCGTGGCAAGCTACGGCGGCGAATACAAGGACGCCAAGACCGAGCGCCTGGTCGCCCGCATCGCCGGCGCGCTGACGGCGGTGTCGGAAAATCCGAGCCAGTCCTACCGCATCACCATCCTGAATTCACCGGCGATCAACGCCTTTGCGCTGCCGGGCGGTTATCTCTACGTCACCCGCGGCCTGCTTGCCCTTGCCAACGATGCCTCCGAGGTCGCCGCTGTGCTGTCGCACGAGATGGGCCACGTGACGGCGAACCACGGCATCGAGCGGCAGAAGCGCGAAGAGGCCGAGGTCATCGCCAGCCGCGTCGTCGCCGAGGTCCTTTCCAGCGATATCGCCGGCAAGCAGGCGCTGGCCCGCGGCAAGCTGCGGCTCGCCGCCTTCTCGCGCCAGCAGGAGCTGCAGGCCGATGTCATCGGCGTGCGCATGCTCGGCGAAGCCGGCTACGACCCCTATGCCGCGGCCCGTTTCCTCGATTCCATGGCGGCCTACAGCCGCTTCATGTCGGTCGATCCCGAAGCCGACCAGAGCCTCGACTTCCTGTCGAGCCATCCGAATTCGGCGCAGCGCATCGAGCTTGCCCGCACCCATGCGCGCGCCTTCGGCCAGGAAGGTTCGGTCGGTGACAAGGGTCGCGACTATTATCTCGACGGCATAGACGGCCTGCTCTACGGCGACAGTCCTGAGGAAGGCTATGTGCGCGGCCAGACCTTCCTGCATGGCGGCCTCGGCATCCGCTTCGACGTGCCGCCCGACTTCCACATCGACAACAAGGTCGAAGCGGTGATGGCGACCGGCCCGAACGACATCGCCGTCCGCTTCGACGGCGTCGCCGACAATCAGAACCAGAGCCTGACCAACTATATCTCCAGCGGCTGGGTGACCGGTCTCGACCCGTCGACCATCCAGCCGGTCACCATCAACGGCATGGAAGCGGCCACCGCGCGCGCAAGCGCCGACCGCTGGGATTTCGACGTCACCGTCATCCGCAACAATTCGCAGATCTTCCGCTTCCTGACCGCCGTGCCGAAAGGCAGCGACGCGCTCGAGCCGACGGCCAATGTCCTGCGCGCGAGTTTCCGGCGCATGACGCCGGCAGAAGCAGCCTCGCTGAAACCGCTGCGCATCCGCGTCGTCACCGTCCGGCCGGGCGAAAACATCTCGACGCTCGCCGCCCGTATGATGGGCACCGACCGCAAGCTCGATCTCTTCAAGCTCATCAATGCCCTGCCCACCGGCGCAGCCGTTTCGCCAGGCGATCGCGTCAAGATCATCGCCGAATAAAAAAACCCGGCTTACGCCGGGCGAGTCAGTGCTGCTGGAGGGAATGAGTTTTACCGCGCCGTGCGTCTCTCGACGCGTTACGGGCGCCGTAGCGCTTGTCTAAGCGTAGGCCGCCATGTGCGGATCGGCGCTGACCAGCGCGCTGCGGAGCTTCTCCATTGCCCGGCTTTCGATCTGCCGCACACGCTCCTTGGAAATACCGAGATCGGCACCGAGTTCTTCGAGCGTGGCGCCGTCTTCGGCCAGACGCCGGGCGCTGATGATCTTCATCTCGCGTTCGTTGAGATGTTTCAGCGCCGAGGCGAGCCAGACGCGGCGGCGCTCGCCGTCGATCATGTTGGAAACTTGCTCGTCCGGCAGGGGATCATCGCTGACGAGGAAATCCATCTTCTCCGCGCTCTCGGCATCGCCGGAGACCGAAGGCGCCTGCAGCGAGGCGTCGTTGCCGGAAAGCCTGGCATCCATCGTCTGCACGTCGGCGAGGCTGACGCCGAGCGCGGCGGCGATTTCCTGGTGAATGGACTGCAGTGTCAGTTGCGTGTCGCCCTTGGCGAGCTTGGCGCGCAGACGGCGCAGATTGAAGAACAGCGCCTTCTGTGCCGAACTCGTGCCGCCGCGCACGATCGACCAGTTGCGCAGGATATAATCCTGGATCGACGCCCTGATCCACCAGCTTGCATACGTGGAAAAGCGCACGTCGCGTTCCGGCTCGAAGCGGGCGGCCGCCTCCAGAAGGCCGACATAGCCCTCCTGCACGAGATCGCTCATCGGCAGGCCGAAATTGCGGAACTTGCCCGCCATGGATATGACGAGCCGCATATGAGCCATGGCGATCTGGTTGCGCGCGCCGCGATCGTCATGATCCTTCCAGCGGATGGCGAGATCGTGTTCTTCCTGACGGGCGAGATAGGGGGCGGCCATCGCGATCTTGATCATGCGCCGGTCTGCAGACATGTTCTTCATTTCGATCTCCTGAAACAGGCCTCTCGCCCTAAATGAACAATAAAACGCGCCTTCCGGAACATCGCTGTCCGGACTGAATGGGGTTCTGAATGCATGAAGGCCTCGCCCCTGGACTTTTCAGGGGGAGGCCCTATTTTTCATCATGGGCCGTTGAGACGGCCGGGCTGGACCTGTTTCTTCACCTTGCCGGATGGGCAATATTGAAAAGGCATGATCCGCTCCTCATCGAACATTGACGGAATGGCAGTTCGCCCGTCGAGGCCCATCGCGCCCCGCGAGCAGTCCGCAGTTACGTGTGTTAAACGCGGCAGTCGGGAAAAAGTTCCAATAAAAAAACCCGGCTTGCGCCGGGTTTTTTGATCGGGAAAAAACTGAAGCGCCTTAGGCGGCTTCGTCCTGCGAATCGTCTTCTTCGATCGCCTTGCCGCGCTTCGGACCCTTGTTGAGATTGGTCTCGACGAGGCGAACGGCTTCGGTTTCCGACATCTTGTTGACGGCGGCGATCTCGCGCGCCATGCGGTCGAGCGCAGCCTCATAAAGCTGGCGCTCGGAATAGGACTGCTCGGGCTGGTTCTCGGCACGATAGAGATCACGCACGACTTCAGCGATCGAAATCAGGTCGCCGGAATTGATCTTGGCATCATATTCCTGAGCGCGGCGGGACCACATGGTGCGCTTGACGCGCGCCTTGCCCTGCACGACCTTCAATGCACGCTCGACGAAATCCGTTTCCGAAAGCTTGCGCATGCCGATGCTCATCGCCTTGGCGACCGGAACCTTCAGACGCATCTTGTCCTTTTCGAAATCGATAACGAAAAGTTCAAGCTTCATGCCGGCAACTTCTTGCTCTTCGATTGCGGTGATGGTACCGACGCCGTGAGCGGGGTAGACGATCGATTCACCGGTCTTGAAGCCATGGCGAGCTGTGGAAGGCTTTTTCTGCTGAGTCGTCATTCTATTCAAAAACTCCCTGTTACGCTTCCGGCGGCGGCCGGAGCCGGGTCAGTCAGGCCCGGGTGAGACGGTAGTATCCGTCGGGTGACTTCACTCTGGTCCCATCGGTCAAAAGCAAAGAACTTCTTGCGCACGATCTTGGGACCCGGCGCTCAAAGCGTTGATATGTCACGGAAACCGCGTACGGATTTGTTTTGCTTTCGTGATGGTTTTGGGCATGCGTCATGCCACAAATGGAACAGTATGCAAAACCTATCATAAAAATATGAGGAAATCAATAATTTGCTTCACTTGAGTCATGCGGGCAACACATGTCACCCATATGCCTCACGCAGCTTTTAAACCGTTTTGCCCCGCAGCCGCCCAAATCCGGCAACCGAATTCAGGCACCGCCTCAGTCGCCGGAACCGGGTTTCTCGGAGAAATATTTCTCGAACTTTCCGGTCTCGCCGTCCATTTCCTTCGCCTCGGGCAAAGGGTCCTTCTTGACCGTGATATTCGGCCAGATGGTGGCATATTCGGTATTGATCTTCAGCCATTTGTCGAGGCCCGGTTCGGTATCGGGCTTGATCGCCTCGGCGGGACATTCCGGCTCGCAGACGCCGCAATCGATGCATTCGTCAGGATGGATGACGAGGAAGTTCTCGCCCTCATAGAAGCAGTCGACAGGGCAGACTTCCACGCAGTCGGTGTATTTGCACTTGATGCAATTGTCGGTCACGACATAGGTCATGAAGAACTCCAGGATTCCATGCGGATGGGGGCCGGGCAACCTGGAACGTCGCGCCTATCCCTGTGCCGGAGGAAAAGCGTGGGCAGGCTTGGGAGGCAAGCACGCTTCCGGCAGGTTGTCAGTGACGTATCGGCTTTAACGCCGGATTTCAAGGACAAACGATCTGCAAAAGCCGCCGCCGCGGGCAGAGTTTTCTAATCCTCGTCCGACATCAGCCTATCGATTGCGCGTCGTTCCTTTTTGGTCGGACGGCCGGCGCCGGTCGCCCGGATCGCCTGCTCGTAGGGGGTGAGGCGTTTTGCCTCATCGGGCGGCGGCGACAGGTCCTCGTAGAGCAGGCGGGCCTCCTCGTAGGGGCCGCGCCGCTCGCCGGCCAGGCGCATGATGAGAACGACATCGCGCCGCTCCAGCGTCAGCTCGATCCGGTCGCCCGGCTTGACCATCTGGCTCGGATGATTGCAACGCTCGCCGTTGATGCGCACATGGCCCGACTGGATATGGCTCTGCGCCAATGAGCGCGACTTCACCATGCGCGCGAAGAACAGCCATTTGTCGATGCGCTGGCGCGAACCGCTTGTCGGCTGTGTCTCCCCGCTCATGATTACTTCTTCATCTGCTCCTTGAGAGCCGCGAGCTTGGCGAAGGGTGAATCCGGATCGATCGGCTTCTCCTTGCGCGGCGGCTTGGCCTCGAAGCGCAGCGGCTGCGAACCGCCGCGGTTGTTGTTGCGATCGTTGCGGTCATTTCGCTCGCCGCGATCCTTGCGATCCTGCCGGTCGCCGCGCGGCTGGTCGCCCCGTGGCTGGTTGTTGCGGTCGCTTCTTGTCTGCTGCGGCCGCCCGCCATCGCGGCCGCCGCCGTCCTTGCCGCGGTTGTGACGATTGTTGTCGCGCCCTTCCCCGCCGCGATTACCTTCGCCGCCTTCACCGCCGCCCGGCCGGCGATTGCGCTCGCCGCGGTCCTGGTTCTGACCGCGTTCCTGGCCCTGGCCGCCACGGCGATCGCCGTGCCCACCGCGCGCCTGGCGCTGATTGTCGTTGCGGCCGCCGAGACGCCACAGAAGAACCGGCTTCGGTTCCGCCGGCTCGCCGGCTTCCCCGGAAGCGGATGCCTCAGGCGTCGATGCCGTCTCCGTGGGAGCGGAAGCGTCATCCGGAGCGGATGCCTCGATCGCTTGATCAGGAGCGGCGGTTTCGGTCGCCACCGGCGTGTCGACATCAACCGAAGCCGCCTCGGTTGCGGAGGGCTCGGCAGCCGTCTCTTCCGCCGCGCCGTCGGCATCGTCGTGATCGGCCTTTTCGGCCGTCTCGTCGGCAGGCGTTTCCGCGGTGGCAGTCGGCCCCGAGGCCGCATCCTGCGTTGCAAGATGTGCCGATGCTTCTTCCGCCTTCACCGCATCGGCGCGATAGCCGAGACCCTTGAGGATTTCTTCCATGTCCTCGAGCGTGGCGCCGAGGATCGACAGCATCGCCGTCGTCGTCGTGAAGCGGCGGCCGTCATAGGCGCCCTCCGGGCGGTTTGCCTGACCTGGCTTCCACTGCAGCAGCGGCCGTATGATATCGGCAAGCCGTTCGAGGATGTCGATGCGCACGGCGCGCTTGCCGAGGAAGCGGAAGCCGGCGAGCTTGTAGAACATCCGCTCGAAACTCGGATCGGTGACGACGGAGGTGCGGCCGGCGGCAAGCACCGGAATGAGATCGCCGTAGCCCGGCTTGTCCAGACCGTCGTTCTTCAGCGCCCAGAGCAGCGTGATGAGCTCGGCCGGCGCCGGCTTCAGAAGTGCCGGGACGAAGATATGGTAGGCGCCGAAACGCACGCCGTAGCGGCGCATCGAGGCGCGCGCCTCCTGGTCGAGCGATTTGACCTCCTCGGTCACGTCGCGGCGGAACAGCACGCCGAGATTCTCGACGAGCTGGAAGGCCAGCCCCTTGGCCAGACCCTGCAGGTCCTCGGCGCGCGACAGATCGTCGAGCGGCTTCAGCACCGTGCTGATATGATGATTGACGAAGCGCTCGACACGGGCGGCGACATGATCGCGGGCATTGCCCGTCAACTGTTCGTCAGCCAGCAGAATCACGCGCGGACGCATGACGTGCTCGCTGCCCGAAAGCCGCGCCACCGGGTCGCCGATCCAACGGATCAACCCGTCCGAGCCGATTGCCAGGTCGCTGTTGCCGGCGGCGTGGATTCGCGCCGCACGGGCCTCGAATTCGAGCGCAAGCGCTTTTTGCGACGCAGCCTGAACCGCCTTGGCATCCGGTCCGTCCGTTCCCGCCACCGGCGTGAAACGGAATCCGCTCAATTGCCCTACATGATGTCCTTCAACGAAGACATCGCCATTCACACTGATTTCAGCTTCCAGCATCGCATTCTCTCTCAGGCGCTTCATGAGCACAGATGTCCTGCGATCAACAAAGCGTTTCGTCAACCTTTCATGTAACGCGTCGGACAATCGATCTTCGATTTCCCGCGTCTTTTCCTGCCAGTGTGTCGGATCGGCAAGCCAACCAGGCCGATTCGAAACATAGGTCCAGGTTCTTATCTGCGCGATTCGCGCCGAAAGCGTGTCAATTTCCCCATCTGTCCGATCGGAGCGATGAACCTGCTCCGCAAGAAATTGCTCATTTACCGTGCCATAGCGGACGAGATCGGAAAAGAGGGTCGAGATAAGATCGGCATGTTGTGCCGGGGTGATACGCCGATAGTCGGGAAGCGCGCAAGCCTCCCACAGTTTTTCGACGCGGGCCGGCCTGTCGGCAAGGTCGATGACCTCGGGATAACGCGAAAGCTGTTCCAGCGCCTGCTGGTCGACCGCAGGCAGCGCCCGCGTCAACCCCGGCACGCGCGGCCCCGCCTCGAGGCTTATCCGCAAGGATTGAATCGAGGAGAAGTCCATCTCGGTCGTGCGCCACTGCAAAACTTTGACGTTGTCGAATTCGTGCCCCTCGATGCGCTGCACCAGCTCCTCGTCGAAGGGTGAGACCTGCCCGGTGACGCCGAAGGTACCGTCGCGCACGTGCCGCCCGGCGCGCCCGGCAATCTGGCCGAGTTCTCCCGGATTGAGATTGCGGAACTGGTAGCCGTCGAATTTCCGGTCCTGGGCGAAGGCGACGTGATCGACATCGAGGTTGAGACCCATGCCGATCGCATCGGTCGCCACCAGATATTCGACATCGCCAGCCTGATAAAGCGCCACCTGCGCATTGCGGGTGCGCGGGCTGAGCGCGCCGAGCACCACAGCCGCGCCGCCGCGCTGCCGGCGGATAAGCTCGGCGATGGCATAGACCTCGTCGGCCGAGAAGGCGACGATGGCCGAGCGCTGCGGCAGCCGGGTGATCTTCTTCTGCCCGGCATAGAAAAGATGCGAAAGCCGCGGCCGCTCGACGATCGTGATGCCGGGCAGGAGCTGCTGCAGGATCGGCTGCATCGTCGCAGCACCAAGCAGCAGCGTTTCCTCGCGGCCGCGAAGATGCAGGATCCGGTCGGTAAAGATATGGCCTCGCTCGAGATCGCCGGCGAGTTGCACCTCGTCGATCGCGACGAAGGCGGCCTTGGTCTCGCGCGGCATCGCCTCGACGGTGCAGACAGAAAATCGGGCATTGGGCGGCGAAATCTTTTCCTCGCCGGTGACCAGCGCCACATTCTGCGCGCCGACCTTCTCCACCACCCGCGTATAGACCTCGCGCGCCAGCAGCCGGAGCGGCAGGCCGATCACGCCGGTCCCGTGCGCGACCATGCGCTCGATGGCATAATGGGTCTTACCGGTATTGGTCGGCCCGAGCACCGCGGTCACACCGCGTCCGCTCAGAATCATCGGCTGCGAAGTCAGAGTCATGGTCCATGCAAATGAGGCAGGCAGCCCCCGGGAAAAGAGTGCCTCCGCGAGGGAAGCCAGAGAACACATGGACAGCCGCCGCCGCAAACGCAAGGGCAGATTTCAAAATGCTTCGGCGATTACGACCTTTGCGAGTCAGGCGCGGCGCCCGGATCCGCGAATCGGAACAGCGTGAGAACGAATCAGCGACGAATCGCTGACTCCTGCTGATTCAGCTTTTGTTCACGGCTAAGTATTGATTTTGAATCACTTTTTTCCACTAGATGCTGAATCACCGTACTCCCTGCCCCTCGCATTTTCGTCGCCACGAACAACGACTCCGTCCGGCGGCGAACAATCGTAAATTGCGCCCGAAATTAACCTGTCGACCAAAGCCGGAACGAATCGGCGACGAATCGCCGACCCTGTCGGTTTCGCGTTTCGTTCACGGCCACATCTGGTGGCGACATTCCGTCCATGCGCTAGATGCGGATCGCCTACCGGCCTCCCTGCTCCGCCTTGCCCCATCGGCGTTAATCTTTCGAAAGCCGGATTCAGATGCCGTTAAGATCGATGGCGCCCGATCAAAAACGGAACGAATCGCTGACGAATCGGCGACATCGGGACCTTCTTGCTTTGTTCACCGCAACATATTGTATTTAAAGATCTTTTTAACCATACGGGCAGGTTTCCGCTGGGTCGTGGGTCAGGAGGCGTCACATTTCCTGGCGTAACCGGGAACAAAAATCGCCAATGCGTGTTTCTCGTCCATTCAAATTGCCGATGAAATGAAGGAAACACACCATGCTTGGCACGATACTTCTTGTTATCCTCATTCTGCTCTTGATCGGAGCCTTGCCGAATTGGGGTTATAGCCGTGGCTGGGGCTATGGACCTTCTGGCGGTTTGGGGCTAGTTCTCGTGATTATCATTATCCTTGTACTCATGGGCCGCATCTAAAGGCCAACAAACCTGGGGAGTTACGACATGATGAAGAAGATTGTTCTTATTGGTGCCCTCGTCGGCGCCCTGGCATCCTGCACAGCGACCGAGCAGGGCACGGCGATCGGCGCCGGCACCGGTGCGGTCATCGGCGGTGCCGTCACCAACAGCTGGGGTGGTGCCGCCGTCGGCGCCGTTGCCGGCGGTCTCACCGGTGCTCTCATCGGCCAGTCGGTGGAACGCCGCGGCTACTGCGTCTATCGCGACCGCTACGGCCGCCGCTACGAGGCCCGTTGCCGCTACTGACCGGCAAAAGCATTTCGGACTTCCCAACGGGCGTTTCGGCGCCCGTTTTTCTTTGCGCGCCTGTCAACACGGTGTTGACGATCGGTCGCGAAAGCCGAACCTACCGACTCCGTCAGGCAGGGGCATATTTCCTTCATGAGCGCAGTGGGTAGGCCAAGCCGCCCGGCGCATTTGAAAGGAACGTTTCCATGGGTCGGATTTTCCTGAATTCCGCCGTCGCCATTCTCATCGCCTCGGCTCTCCTGGCAGCCGCGATCTCAGCTCTTCGCGGCGAGGATCGCTCGCTGCAGCGCGTACCGGCCAAGGCTCCCCGACGGCATCCCCCGAACGCCGGCGACCACTCCTGAACCTCTTCAGGAGAGCATCCATACAAAAAGCGATAGCGCATCCGGCAGGACACGCTATCGCTTTCAAATCGATTCCGATTTTCGAGGTAGGTTAGACGAAGAACTGCCCGCCATTGGCCGTCAGCGTCGAACCGGTGATGAAGCCGGCATCGTCGGAGGCGAGGAAGGTCACGCAGCGCGCGATCTCCTCGGGTTCGCCGAGGCGGCCGACGGGAATCTGCGGAATGATGCGTTCGTTCAGCACCTTCTCCGGCACGGCGAGCACCATCTCGGTCCCGATGTAACCGGGGCATATGGCGTTGACGGTGATGTTCTTGGCCGCCCCTTCCTGGGCCAGCGCCTTGGTGAAGCCGAGATCGCCGGCTTTGGCTGCCGAATAATTCGCCTGACCCATCTGTCCCTTCTGGCCGTTGATCGACGAGATATTGACGATGCGGCCGAAGCTGCGGTCGCGCATGCCGGTCCAGACCTGATGCGTCATATTGAACAGGCCGGTGAGGTTGGTATTGATCACCTCCTGCCATTGCTGCGGCGTCATCTTGTGGAACATCGCGTCGCGGGTGATGCCGGCATTGTTGACGAGCACGTCGACCGGCCCGATCTCGCTTTCGATCCTGGCGATCCCCTCGCCGCAGGCCGCGTAATCCGAAACGTCCCATTTGAACACCGGAACCCCGGTGGCCTCGTGGAAGGCTTTGGCTTTTTCGTCGTTGCCGGCATAATTGGCGGCAACCCTGTATCCGGCGTTTTTCAGCGCCGCGGATATCGCCGCGCCGATGCCGCGTGTACCCCCGGTGACCAAAGCCACTCTGCTCATGCTCCGCTCCCTTTTTGTTTTCGCCCCGCCGTGGCGGGATTTTCAATCAATGACGGATCGTATGCTGTTTAAAGTGCTTCGAAGCACATGGCGACACCCATGCCGCCGCCGATGCAAAGCGTCGCCAGCCCCTTCTTGGCGCCGCGGCGCTTCATTTCGAACAACAGCGTGTTGAGAACGCGCGCGCCGGAAGCGCCGATCGGATGGCCGATCGCGATCGCCCCGCCATTGACGTTGACGATGGCAGGATCCCAGCCGAGATCCTTGGTGACGGCGCAGGCCTGCGCCGCGAAAGCCTCGTTGGCTTCGACGAGATCGAGATCGCCGACCGACCAGCCGGCCTTTTCGAGCGCCTTGCGGGACGCCGGAATCGGGCCGGTGCCCATGATGGAAGGATCGACGCCCGCCGTTGCCCAGGAAACGATGCGGGCGAGCGGCTGGATGCCGCGCCGGACCGCTTCAGCTTCGCTCATCAGCACCGCTGCAGCCGCACCGTCGTTGATGCCGGAGGCATTCGCGGCCGTAACCGTGCCCTCTTTGTCGAAGGCCGGGCGCAGCTTGCCCATTGCCTCCAGCGTGGCGCCGTGGCGGATATATTCGTCGGCATCGACCGTCACGTCGCCCTTACGGGTCTGGATGACATAGGGGATGATCTCGTCGGCAAAGCGGCCGGCCTTCTGCGCCGCCTCCGCCTTGTTCTGCGAGGCGACGGCGAACTGATCCTGCTCCTCGCGCGAAAGCTGCCACTGACGCGCGATATTCTCGGCGGTGACGCCCATGAGGTAGCCGTGGAAAGCGTCGGTCAGACCATCCTTCATCATCGTGTCGACCATCTTCGCGTCGCCCATCTTGACGCCACCGCGCAAGTGCATGGCATGCGGCGCCATCGACATGGATTCCTGGCCGCCGGCAACGATGATCTTGGCGTCGCCGGTGGCGATCTGCTGCATGCCGAGTGCGACGGCGCGCAGACCGGACCCGCAGAGTTGATTGACGCCCCAAGCCGTCGCCTCCTTCGGAATTCCGGCCTTCATCGCCGCCTGGCGGGCGGGGTTCTGGCCCTCGCCGGCAGCGAGCACCTGGCCGAGGATCACCTCATCCACTTCGCCGGCATCGACGCCGGCGCGCGCGAGCGCACCCTTGATGACGGCCGCGCCGAGTTCATGCGCAGGGACTGATGCGAAAGCGCCGTTGAACGAGCCAACGGCCGTTCGACCTGCGCTGGCGATGACGATAGATGAATTGCTCATGGTGACGCTCCTCGTTTTCGTCTCACTTACATAAGACGAAACTGGCAAAGCTTGGAGCGCAAGTCAAACGCGAAGACCGGCCGCCGTCATTTTTCGGCGGTCGCCGCGAAAGCCCGATTTCATCTGCTCTGTGAAAGGTTTGCCGCATCGCACAAAGAGATTGTCACCGGCCTTCTTTTACGTCTACAGTCTGAAGTGGAGGAATATCCATAATTCAGACGGGGGTCCAGGAGACTGATATGGCGAAACATGAGGGTCAGATAGTCATCAAGAAATACGCCAATCGCCGGCTATACAATACGGGCACCAGCACCTACGTCACGCTGGAAGACCTGGCGGAGATGGTGAAGAAGGGCGAAGAATTTACCGTCCAGGATGCAAAAAGCGGAGATGACATCACCCATTCGGTGCTGACCCAGATCATCTTCGAACAGGAATCGAAGACCGGCAACACGCTTCTCCCGATCTCCTTCCTGCGCCAGCTCATAACCTATTACGGCGACCAGATGCAGATGGTCGTGCCGAGCTTCCTCGAACATTCGATGCGCGCCTTCACCGAACAGCAGTCGCAAATGCGCGAGCAGGTGAACCGCGCCTTCGGCGAAACACCGCTCGGCAAGAACCTGCAGCTGCCGATGCAGATGGTCGAAGATCAGGTGCGGCGCAATACCGAGCTGTTTCAGCAGGCGATGCAGATGTTCTCGCCCTTCATGACGCCGCCTCCCAAGGAAAGCCGCAAGGCCGAAGCCAAGGATATCGATGAGCTGAAGGAACAGCTCCGCGCCCTTCAGAACAAGCTCGACAACCTATAATCCGATCGAGACATCCCGCCCGGCGCTTCGGATCGAGACGGCAAACCCGCCGATCACATCGATCAGAGCGATCGTCATCAAAATGAAGAAGACCTGCGTCGCAGCATCCCGGACGAGCAGAAACTCGACTAGGAAGGCGATGAATACCAGCATCGACAAGATGTGGTTGATGAGGTTGCCCGGGCCGGTTCTGGTTGCCTTCAGGATTTCGAAAAACAGCACGACAAGCGCTATGACGATGAAAAGGTCGCCGAGCGCCATGCTCCAGATCGCGCCTGATATCATCGACAATACGATGACATCGTGCTGCAGTGCCGGAATACCGCCATCGCCCATCAGGCCGAGCATCGCCAGATTGTAGAGAATAAACGGGATAATCATCAGCGGCATTGCGGCTATCATCGGCAATCTCCTTGGCGGCTGAAGGAATACTGCCGCAAACCGTTGCCCCACGGCAAGTCGCCGCAAATATTATATCGCCGAATATAAAAAGGCCGGCGTGACGCCGGCCTTGAAATTAGTCGATCGGACAAGCCGAATCGGAAATTATGCGCTTTCCTTCGGCGTCAGAACCTGACGGCCGCGATACATGCCGGTCTTCAGGTCGATATGATGCGGACGGCGCAGTTCGCCGGAATTCTTGTCTTCGACATAGGTCGGAGCCTTCAGCGCGTCAGCCGAACGGCGCATACCGCGCTTGGACGGGCTTGTTTTTCTCTTCGGTACAGCCATTTCTCTTACTCCACTTGCGGGCAAAACATCCCCACGGCCAGACTGGCGGCCGAAACGGACATGTCGCGATTTCGGAAATTTTGCGCGCTTATACATGCAAGGGGAGGCCTTGACCAGTCCCCATGCAGATTTTTTGACACGCCGACGATTCGCCGTTCAGACTTCGTCTTCCGGCACTATCCAAGGCTCGGCGCGCGCCGCCTCTTCCCATTTCCGCCAGGCCGGATGCGCCTTGATGGTCTGCATATAGGCGAGCGTATCGCTTCGGTTGACGAGGTCATAGATCTCGAAGCGGTTGACAACCGGCGCAAACATCGCATCCGCGGCCCCGAACGCGCCGAAGAGAAACGGCCCGCCGGATTGCTGCAGGAGATCCCGCCAGATCGCCTCGATGCGGCGGATATCGGCATCGACCCCATCCGGCAATGCGATCCTGGCTTTCGGCCGGCGGATATTCATCGGGCAGGCGCTCCGCAGAGCCCGGAAGCTTGAGAGCATTTCCATCGAAACCGAACGGGCGAGCGCCCGCTGGGCGCGATCCGCAGGCAGAAGACCGGCGTCCGGATAAAGCTCGGCGGCATATTCGATGATCGCCAGCGATTCCCAGATCTTCAGTACGCCATGCCGTAGAAGCGGCACGCGCCCGGTCGGAGATACGGCCTTGATATTGGGATTGCCGCCGGCGTCGTCGAAGGGGATCAGAACCTCCTCGAAATCGATGCCGACGCCCGTCAGCGCCATCCACGGCCGGAACGACCAGGAGGAATAGTTCTTGTTGGCGATATAGAGCGTCGGTCTGTCCATGGGCATCTCCCGTTCAGGCGTCGAAATCGAAGATCAGCAATTCGTGGAAATGGTTCATGTCCTCGAACACGCAGAATGCCGGCGGCATCAGCTCGAAAACAGGAGCCTTGCGTCGGACATCCTCGGCCACCTCGTCGAGCATTGCCTGCCAGCGCGGCAAGGCTTCGTCCTCCAGCCGCTCGATCGGATAGGAGAAGGTCATGTGGAACCTGTAGTCTTCATGATTGGGCTGGCGATAGCCGAGAAGATCGGCAAAGGCGTCGCGCCAGGCGCGCATCACCTTGCGGTCGTTCTCCGTCGCTCCGTCGACCAGCAGGCCCGACGGGCGAGCTCCGACGACGGCGACCTTGAAGGGGGCCGCCATCGAGAAACCTTCGAGCCGCGCCGCCATCAGTTCGGTCATGTCGTCGATCGGCGTCTCGAGCGGCAGATCGACCGGCCAGCAATCCTGCCGGCGCCTGGTCTCGATGGTCCCTTCGAAAAGCGTCATGTGGAGGCTTGATATCGGCGTGAAGAGGAACTGCCGGGCCTCCGGCATCGCCAGATATTTGTCACGCGCCTCGATCAGCACCGTCTGCGTCCGCGAGCCTTTCTCGGTATGACAGACGATGGTGTTGCCGGCCTCCGGCAGAAAGCCGCCGACCTTGCGATAGCGGCTGCCGAGATGGGTGGGCGGGTTCGGATTGTGCGTCTTCGAATAGAGGAGAAGCTCGGGAGAAAACATCGTAACGGTCATGGGCGACTCAAGGGTTCTGATTGGACTGCACCGCCCATATGGCAGAACCAAGAATGTCAGGTGACGCTTGAGGCTACCAACGACAAGTTCTGATCTCAATCATAGATGCACTTGATGTAATCGCCGGAACCCTGGGCGCGTCTCTCGATCACGCCGGCAAGCCGGCGAAGGCCGCGGCCGGGTTTGCCGGCGTTGCGGTCGATCGGGTTCGGCAGCGAGACCGCAAGCAGCGATGCCTGGCGCCGCGTCAGCTTCGAAGCCGGCACCTTGAAATGATGCTGGGCCGCTGCCTCGATGCCATAAATGCCCGGACCCCATTCGGCTATGTTGAGATAGATTTCCATCAGCCGCCGTTTCGACAGAACGAAATCCGTGGAGACGGCCAGCGGAAGCTCCATCGCCTTGCGCACGAAGGAGCGGCTGTTCCAGAGAAAGAGGTTCTTCGCCGTCTGCATCGGGATGGTGCTGCCGCCGCGCGTTGCCTGGCCTTTCAGCGTATCTTCGACCAGCATGCGCATTTCCGCCCAGTCGACGCCGCCGTGAAAACAATATTGCCCGTCTTCGGACATCATCACCGACTGCACCAGAACCGGGGCGATCTCGTCAATCGACACCCATCTGCGGTCATAACCGCGCAACAGCACGAGATCGCGCAGCATCAGCGTCGAGACCGGGTGAATGAACGGCAGCAGATAAAAAAAGATCAGCGCATAGGGAAGGATCACCAGCGCCAGCACGGCAAGCACGATGCGTTTCAGCACACGCCGGTCTCCGAACCATTGCCGATGGACCGGCATGTCGGCGATGTCCTCTCTCTCCGGCGCTATATCCAATGTCCCCAGCCCGTTTTCGCTCCTGTCGTTCTCATAACGCCTGTAGGCCGCTTATGCCAGAGCACGCGGCGAATCTTGCTGCGCCATCGACAATTCCGTTGCAAGCCCGGGGGCGCTCATGCCAAACAGCGCCAATGGATGCGAATAGGGACACTTTCGAGACGAGGCTGAAGAACAACGCCGGCGAGATCGAGGCGTTGCTCGACGCATTGCTTTTGCCGAACGCTCTCTCCGACGAGATCGCCAGGCCCGAGACGCTGCGCAGCGCCATTCATTATGCCGTGCTGAACGGCGGCAAGCGCCTGCGCCCGTTCCTGGTCGTCGAAAGTGCCGCCCTTCTCGGCGGCGATGCCGAGGCCGCACGCCGCGTCGGCGCCGCTCTCGAATGCGTCCACTGTTATTCGCTCGTGCATGACGATCTGCCGGCCATGGACGACGATGATCTGCGCCGCGGCAAGCCGACTGTCCACATCAAGTTCGATGAAGCCACCGCGATCCTCGCCGGCGATAGCCTGCTGACCTACGCCTTCGACATCATTGCAGCGCCGGAAACGGCGCTTGCCGATACGAACAAGGCAGCGCTGGTGCTGGCGCTTGCCCGCGCTGCCGGTCTCGGCGGCATGGCCGGCGGCCAGGCGCTCGATCTCGCGGCGGAAAAGCAGGCTCCAGACGAGGCGGGTATCATCCGCCTGCAGGCGATGAAAACCGGAGCGCTGATCCGCTTCGCCTGCGAAGCCGGCGCCCTCATCGCGGCAAGCCCGCCGGAAGACCGCCGCCGTCTGCGCGCCTTCGGCGAAAAGATCGGCCTTGCCTTTCAGCTCGCCGACGACATTCTCGACCTGACCTCCGATGCCGCCACCATGGGCAAGGCGACCGGCAAGGATGCCGCCCGCGGCAAGGGAACGCTCGTGGCGCTGCACGGCATGGAATGGGCCGAGACCGAGCTCCGCCGGCATGTCCACGATGCCGAGGCGTTGCTTGCCCCCTACGGCGCCCGCGCCTCGACCCTGATTGCCGCGGCGCATTTCATCGCCGACCGGAAGAACTGAACCATAACTCAGGCCGCCAGTATTTCCTTGAGAGCGGAAACCAGACGAGCGCATTCCACGTCGGTGCCGATGCTGATGCGCAGGAAATCCGAAATACGCGGCTTGGCGAAATGCCGGACGAGAACGCGACGCTCCCGCAGAGCCGCTTGAAGCGCAGCGCCCGACCGGCTTTCATGCCTTGCGAAAACGAAATTCGCCTGAGACGGCAGCACCTCGAAATCCAGCGCTTCGAGTTCCCTGATGAGACCGTCCCGGCTGGCGATGAGTTTTTTGCGGCATGTCTCGAACCATGCCTCGTCCTTGATCGCCGCCGTCGCCGCGACCTGCGCCAGGCGATCGAGCGGATAGGAATTGAAGCTGTCCTTGACGCGCACTAGCGCCTCGATCAGTTCCCGCTGCCCCAGCGCGAAGCCGACGCGCAGGCCGGCAAAGGAGCGGGATTTCGACAGGGTCTGAACGACGAGCAGGTTGGGATATTTGGAAATAAGCGGGATGGCGCTGTCACCGCCGAAATCGACATAGGCTTCGTCGATCACCACGACCGCATCCGGATGGGCGGCGACAAGCGCCTCTATGTCGGCAAGCGGCAGGCCGATGCCGGTCGGCGCATTCGGATTGGGAATGATGATCGCACCGCACGGCCTGTCGTAATCCGCCAGCCGGATCTGGAACTGATCATCGACGGGAATCTCGATCGCGTCGACGTCGTATAGCAGGCTATATGTCGGATAGAAGCTATAGCTCACATCGGGATAGAGAAGCGGCAAGTCGTGTTTCAGCAGCGCCTGAAACGCATGGGCGAGGACCTCATCCGAGCCGTTGCCGACGAAGATTTCATCCGCCGTCAACCCGTGACGGGCCGCAATCGTCTCGCGCAATTCCGTCGCGGCCGGATCGGGATAAAGCCGCAGACGATCGTCCGCTGCCTGGCCGATCGCCTCGAGCGCCGCGGGAGACGGTCCATAAGGATTCTCGTTGGTGTTGAGCTTGATCAGATCGGCGATACGGGGTTGCTCCCCGGCCACATAGGGCTGAAGCCTGCTGACGATGGGCGACCAGTACCGGCTCATTCCGCCGCCGTCCGCTGGCCGAAACGCTTCTCGATATAGTCAACCACAAGCGCCTCGAAGTCGGCAGCGATATTCGGACCGCGCAGCGTCAGCGCCTTCCGGCCATCGATGAAGACGGGGGCCGCCGGCGTCTCGCCGGTGCCGGGAAGCGAAATGCCGATATCGGCATGTTTGCTTTCGCCGGGCCCGTTGACGATGCAGCCCATGACGGCGACGTTCAACGCCTCGACGCCGGGATATTTCTCGCGCCAGATCGGCATGTTCTTGCGGATGTCGTTCTGGATGTTCTGGGCCAGTTCCTGGAACACCGTCGACGTCGTGCGTCCGCAGCCGGGACAGGCGGCGACGACGGGGATGAACTGGCGGAAGCCCATGACCTGCAGGATTTCCTGCGCCACCTGGACTTCGCGTGTGCGGTCGCCGTTCGGCTCCGGCGTCAGCGACACGCGGATCGTGTCGCCGATGCCGTGCTGCAGCACGAAGCCCATTGCGGCCGAGGAGGCGACGATGCCCTTGGTGCCCATGCCGGCTTCAGTCAGGCCGAGATGCAGGGCGTGATTGGAACGCTCGGCGAGCATGGAATTGACGGCGATCAGGTCCTGGACCTGGCTGACCTTGGCCGACAGGATGATGCGGTTACGGGGCAAGCCGATCTCTTCGGCCAGCGCTGCCGAAAGCAGCGCCGATTGCACGATCGCCTCGCGCGTCACCTGCCGGGCCGAAAGCGGCGAACCGGCTGCCGCATTCTCGTCCATCAGTGCCGTCAGGAGATCCTGATCGAGCGAGCCCCAGTTGACGCCGATGCGCACCGGCTTGTCGTAGCGGATCGCCATCTCGATGATCTCGGCGAACTGCTTGTCCTTCTTGTCCTTGAAGCCGACATTGCCGGGATTGATGCGGTATTTCGCCAGCGCTGCGGCACAATCGGGGTGATCGGCAAGCAGTTTGTGGCCGATATAGTGGAAATCGCCGATCAATGGCACGTCCATGCCGAGCCGCAGCAGCCGCTCGCGGATCTTCGGCACGGCGGCCGCGCTCTCGTCACGATCGACAGTGATGCGCACCAGCTCGGAGCCCGCCCGGTGGAGAGCGGCGACCTGAGCGACGGTCGAATCGATATCGGCCGTATCGGTGTTCGTCATCGATTGCACGACGACCGGCGCCCCGCCGCCGACGATGACACCGCCGACATCGACGGCGACGGAAGCGCGGCGCGGTTTCGGATCAAAATCGGCGGCTGACAACATAAAAAGCTCTTGCATCCCTTGAAATGGTGCCTTTCAGGTGGATCAAGCCCGGCTGCTTGTCAACCGCCTCGCATATCACTTTTGTTTGGAGGCGGCTCAGAGCATGATGGCGAAAAGTGAGAGCGGTTTTCTCATTACATCACGCTCTGACTTTTGAATGGAGAACAGGATTCAGATTTTAGGCCGTCCCGACCTAAAATCATCCGGTTCTAGTGGCCGCCGCCGGAAGTGCCATCGGCATAATGGGCCAGCTTGGAGAACAGCAGAACGAACAGCAGCAGCACCGGCAGCGCCATGAAGACGACTGCAAAGCCGATATGTTCGGCAACGAAGCCGATCACGGACGGCGCGACCAGCATGCCCGAATAACCCATAGTCGTTACCACCGAGATACCGATGCCCGGCTTGAGTCCCGGAATATTGCCGGCAGCCGAGAAGGCGATCGGCACCATATTGGAAATGCCGATGCCGCAGAGCGCAAAGCCCAGGATGGCGATTTCGGCATCTGGCGCAAGACTCGCGAGCAGCATGCCGGCGATGGCAAACAGCGTGCAGATGCGCAGCGTCTTGACGCCGCCGAGACGGTCGCGCACCAGGTCGCCGGCAAAACGCATGATCGCCATGGTCGCCGAAAAGGCCGCAAAACCAAGACCGGAAAGCGCGACCGACGCATCCATTTCCTGACGGAGATAGAGCGCGCCCCAATCCAGAACCGCACCTTCCGGCACCATCGAGAACAGAGCCATCAATCCGAGCAGCCAGGGCAGCGGCACCATCGGCAGCTTCGTCTTTTCCTTCCTGGCATCGGGATGCGGCGGATCGGCAAGGACCATCGGCCAGGCGACGGCCACGAAGATCGCCGCGAGCACCGTCGCCAACTGCGCATGGCCAAGAATGCCGAGCTTGGAAATCACGATGCCGCCGAGGCCTGAGCCGATCAGGCCACCAAGGCTCCAGAAGGCGTGGCAGGACGACATGATGGCGCGGCGCATCGATTTTTCGACGGACACCGCATTGGCGTTCATCGCCACGTCCATTGCGCCGATGAAGCCGCCGAACAGGAAGAGCGAGATTGCGCCGGTGATCACATTCGGCGCCAGCGTCAAGGCCAGCAGCAGCGGCAGCACGCAGACGGCCGTTACCCGGGCGACGACGCGCGAACCATGTCTGGCGATCTGCGCCCCGGCGATCGGCATCATGACCAGCGAGCCGACGCCGAAGACGAGGATCATCAGCCCAAGCTCGAACTTGGAGAGCGCCAGACGCTCGGCAAAATCCGGGATCTTCGGCGCCCAGCAGCCGACGACGAAGCCGTTCATGAGAAAGAGCAGGGAAACCGCCGCCCTGCTTCTGGTAATGAAGCCGCTCCGAGCTGTCGGCGGCGCATTCACATGACTATCCATTTCTGGTCTTTCCTCATTGCCGGGCTTGCACTCGCCCGGTTTCCCTAAACTCGATGGCAACTGCCTAGTTCGTTTTCTCGGCGACAACAGTCCTGCATCCGCGCGCGCGGTAATCTGCGAGAACAGCCGGATCGGCATCGTGCTCGACGACAAGACACTCGCAATGGGCAATCGGCAGAATGCTGTGCGGAGCAGCGGTGCCGAATTTCTCCGAGGTTGCCGCCACCAGCACTTTTCTGCTTCTCGACGCCGCATATCGCTTGAACTCGGCATCTTCGAAACCGAACACGGTGATGCCGGCTTCAAGATCGACGCCGCAGGCGCCGAGAATGCAGAGATCGGGCAAAAGCTGCTCCATATCCCGCAAGGCTTTGGCACCGAGCGAACCGCCCGTCTGCCGGTCCACCATTCCGCCGATCAGAATGACGTTGACGGCAGGCTTGTCGATCAGCGCCGCGGCGATCGCCGGCGCATTCGTTGCAGCCGTCAGCGCAAGTTCAGCCGGCAGTGCGTTGGCAATCGCCAGATTGGTGCTGCCGGCATCGAAGAATACTGTCGAACCCGCGGCAATCTGCGGTATCGCAGCGCGCGCCAGCGCCTGTTTCCGGTCGACGGCCAAACCGATCCGCTGCGTCAGGCTTCCATGCGCCGGCGAGATCGGCAACGCGCCGCCGTAAACTCGCTCACAGAGCCCTGCCGCCGCCATCTCGCGCAGATCGCGCCGCACCGTATCTTCGGAGACGCCGAATTCGACCGCAAGTTCCGTCGCCAGCACGCGGCCGTTCAGCCGCAGCCTCTCGGAAATCACACCCTGGCGCTCGCGCAACAAAAAATCCTGCATGTTCTTACCGGATCACCATTTTGAAGAACCTGAAACGTGCATAAACACTTATGATCAGGCGCGCAATATGCACAAACACACGTTTCCTGACGCTTTGAAACAAAGCTGTACTACCAGAGCGAAAGATCACCTATTGACCGGTCAATAGGCCGGGAATATCGATAGCCATTCCCCTTCCCACCGGCATTCCGCCATCTGGTGTTCCCTTGAAAAACTCGGTCAGTCTGGGCATTCTGCTCACGAGCGCCGCCTATATGGCGTTCACCTTCCATGACGCGATCATTAAGATCCTGACTTCAAGCATTCCGGTCTGGCAGATCCTGTTTTTCCGCAGTCTCACCATCCTCGTCGGCTGTCTCGCCTTTGGCCGCGGCCGGCTCATCCGTCAGACGATCACATCGCCGATCATCAAGCCGATGATCGCCCGTAGCGTCCTTCTTCTCTGTGCCTGGCTTTCCTATTATTCCGCCGCAAGCCGACTGCAACTCGCCGAGGTGACCACCCTCTATTACGCAGCACCCGTCGTCGGAACCGTGCTTGCATGGTTCATCCTGAAGGAAGAAGTCACCCCTGCGCGCTGGCTTGCTGTCGGCGTCGGCTTCCTCGGCGTCCTCGTTGCCTGCAACCCGATGGGTCTCACCATCTCTTGGCCGGTCTATCTGGCCCTGCAGGCGGCTGTCCTCTGGGCCTCCGCCATGGTGCTGCTGCGCAAGACCTCGCTGCACGAGAAGACCATCGTGCAGCTTGTCGTCTCCAACGTCTTTTTCCTTGTGATGACCGGCGTTGCCGTTCTCTACACCTGGAAGACCCCCGATACGACACAGCTGGCGTTTCTCATTGCCACCGGCGTCGTCGCCGGCTGCGCGCAGTTCGCTCTCTTCGAGGGGATGCGGCAGGCGCCGGTCTCCGTGCTTGCGCCATTCGAATATACATCCCTCATCTGGGCTTTCCTCTTGGGTTATCTGATATGGGCCGATATCCCCACGCCCAATGTCGTCTTCGGCGCCGCCATGATCCTCGCCGCCGGACTGATTATCATCGTCAGCGAAAGGCTGCGCCGCCGCATCACGGCGTGATGCCTGTTTCTTTCTAGATCGACGGCTCAACCGGCGGCCGGAGAAAAATATTTGCAGTTGCTGCTTTTATTCGCAGTTTTTTACGCTTCCGGCGCCCTAAATTTCTGCGAACTATCCCTCATCCGATCACAACCTCCCAAGGATGGATAAAACAATGAACTGGTTGAAAACCGTCGCCGCCGCCGCCCTCATTCAGGCCGCCGCCCTCCTGCCTGCCCATGCCGGTGAAAACCTTGCCGCGATCAAATCGGCCGGCGTCTTCAAGATAGGCACCGAGGGCACCTATGCGCCCTTCACCTATCATGACGAAAGCGGCAAGCTCGTCGGCTTCGACGTCGAGATCGGCGAAGCGGTCGCCGCCAAGCTCGGCGTCAAGGCCGAATTCGTTGAAGGCAAGTGGGATGGCCTGATCGCCGGCCTCGACGCCAAGCGCTACGACACCGTCATCAACCAGGTCGGCATCACCGAAGCCCGCAAGCAGAAGTATGATTTCTCCGAACCCTATATCGCCTCCAAGGCCGTGCTGATCGTCCGCGACGGCGACGACAGCATCAAGACCTTCGCCGACCTGAAGGGCAAGAAATCCGCCCAGTCGCTGACCAGCAATTTCGGCAAGATCGCAACCGAAGCCGGCGCCGAGCTCGTCGGCACCGACGGTTTCGACCAGTCGATCCAGCTGGTGCTGACCAAGCGCGCCGACGCCACGATCAACGACAGCCTCTCCTTCCTCGATTTCAAGAAGCACAAGCCGGACGCGCCGGTGAAGATTGCCGCCGAGCAGGAAAATGCCGACTATTCCGGCATCATCATCCGCAAGAACGAGCCGGAGCTTCTTGCCGAAATCAACAAGGCGCTCGCCGACATCAAGGCCGACGGCACTTACAAGAAGATCGCCGACAAGTATTTCGGCCAGGACGTTTCGAAGTAAGTCCATTCAAGAAAGTCCCCTCCCCAACCCCTCCCCACAAGGGGAGGGGCTTAAATGGCGGAACGCCTCATCTCAAAATAACCGTTTCGGCCCGCAGTTCGGCTGCTATTTCGCGCGGAGCGAGAGGCTGGGTAAGTCCCTCCCCCTTGTGGGGAGGGGTTGGGGAGGGGTACACCTCGGACCCACCAATCCACGAGAGGGAGCACCCCTTTGCCCCACTGGCTTCAACTGATGGCGGAATCGCTCCCCTCGCTCCTCTGGGCGGGCTTGATCTTCACCATTCCCCTCACGCTGCTGTCCTTCGTCTTCGGCCTGATCCTCGGCCTGATCACCGCGATTGCCCGGCTTTTCGGCCCGGGGCCTGTCGCGGCCATCGCCCGTTTTTATGTCTGGGTCATCCGCGGCACGCCGCTGCTCGTGCAGCTCTTCGTGATTTTCTACGGCCTGCCGAGCATCGGCATTCTGCTCGATGCCTTTCCCGCCGCCCTCATCGGCTTTACCCTGAATATCGGCGCCTACAGCTCCGAGATCATCCGCGCCGTCATCTCCTCGGTGCCCAAGGGCCAATGGGAGGCCGCCTATTCGATCGGCATGAGCTGGCGGCAGGCAATGAGCCGGACGATCCTGCCGCAGGCCGCCCGCGTCGCCGTGCCGCCGCTGTCGAACACCTTCATCTCGCTGGTCAAGGATACCTCGCTGGCCGCAGCCATCACCGTGCCGGAGCTTTTCCAGGCGGCGCAACGCATCGTTGCCACCACTTATGAGCCGCTGATCCTCTATATCGAGGCGGCGCTGCTCTATCTTGTCCTCAGCTCCGTCCTCTCGCAGCTGCAGGTGCGGCTGGAACGCCGCTTCGCACGGTATGGCGGCATGCTGGAGGCCAATGCATGATCGAGCTTTCCAACATCGAAAAGCGCTTCGGCGACGCCGTCATCCTGAAGGATATCAGCATCCGTATTCCCGAAGGCAGCGTCACCGCGCTGGTCGGCCCCTCAGGCGGCGGCAAGAGCACGCTGCTGCGCTGCATCAACCTGCTCGAAATCCCGACATCAGGCGCGATCCGCCTCGGTGAGGAAACGCTGTCCTTTGCCCCGGGCAAACGAACGAGCTGGCAGGCAATCCAGAAAATCCGCCGCCAGACCGGCATGGTCTTCCAGAATTTTCAGCTTTTCCCGCATCAGACCGCGATCGAGAATGTCATGGAAGGCCTGGTGACGGTGCTGAAATGGCCGAGAGAAAAGGCGCGCGAACGCGCCATGGAACTCTTGACCAAGGTCGGCATGACCCACAAGGCCGACGCCTGGCCGTCGACGCTTTCAGGCGGCCAGCAGCAGCGTGTGGCGATCGCGCGCGCCTTGGCGCCGTCGCCGCGCGTGCTTCTCTGCGACGAGCCGACCTCGGCGCTCGATCCGGAACTCTCGGCCGAAGTGGTCGACGTATTGGGTCAGCTGGCCCGCGAAGGCACGACGATGGTGATGGCGACCCACGATCTCCGGCTCGCCTCGAAGATCGCCAATGACGTCGTCTTCCTGGAAGCCGGCAGCGTGGTCGAAACCGGCAGCGCCAGGGCGATTTTCACGGCGCCGGAACGCGAACGCACCAAGCGCTTCATCTCGACGATCAACGCCGCCCATACCTACGACATCTGAAGCGATGCCGGGCGTTTCGACCCGGCATCGAAGACGGTTCGATTAGTCGGCCGTAACGACGGCGCGCGCGGCCTTCAGCGCATTGCCCCACCAGGTGATCTGGTCGAGCAGGTTCTTGGCCGCTTCGTTGAGATGCGGGTAGTCGCCAAGGCTCTTGCCCTCCTTGAGAACGGCAAGGTATTCGCTGAATGCGATGTGGACGCCGGTCTTGACGGAAGCAGCGCTCATTTCCACGAAGATCAGCCGCAGCTGCTCGACCGCGCGTGCGCCGCCGACGCCGCCGTAACCGACGAAACCGACCGGCTTCTGGATGAATTCGCCGAGATCGATCGCGTTTTTCAGAACCGCCGTCGGAGCATGGTTGTACTCGGCGACGGTGAAGATGAAGCCGTCGAATTCGCGCAGCTTCTTTTTCCAGCGCTCGGCGGATTCGCTTTCCGCCGTGGTGGCGCGCTCTTCGCCGAAGAAATGCATGGGATAGTCGAGAAGATCAAGAACCTCGACGTCCAGATCGGAACGCTGGCCGACCAGTTCGGCGATCCACTTGGCCGGATGCTGGGCGAAACGGCCTATACGCGTGCTGCCGACAATGACGGCAATCTTCAGCTTGCTCATGGGGATCTTTCCTGTTGAATGACGGGTTTGCTGG
Source organism: Rhizobium sp. N324 (assembly GCF_001664485.1). Classification (NCBI taxonomy): domain Bacteria; kingdom Pseudomonadati; phylum Pseudomonadota; class Alphaproteobacteria; order Hyphomicrobiales; family Rhizobiaceae; genus Rhizobium; species Rhizobium sp. N324. The sequence continues at coordinate 4,526,743 of NZ_CP013630.1, forward strand.
AACGCTACGGCCGATAGGACGCGCTACGAACGCTCCTCGCTTTGAATGGCGTATAATCCTTTGGGGTTATGCGCCCGCCATTTCTAGGAAAGAAGCCCCATGCCCGGCAAGCCGGGCGCTGCAGGAAACGGTCAAAAGTCCCGCATTCCCGTCGGCCGAACGCACACAATCGGGTGATTGATGGCGAATGATGCGCTGCCGGAGCGACGTCGAGCGCTCCGGCAGGCCGAATTACTTAGCCGCCGTAGACGACGAGCAGGTCCTTGGCGTCGATCTGGTCGCCGGCCTTGACCAGCACCTCGGCGATCGTGCCGTCCTTTTCCGCATGCAGCGCCGTTTCCATCTTCATCGCCTCGATCGAGACGAGCACGTCGCCGGCGCTGACGGCCTGGCCTGAGGCGACGAAGATGCGCGAGATGACGCCCGGCATCGGCGCACCGACATGGACGGCATTGCCGGGTTCAGCCTTGCGGCGCACGGCTGCCCCCGTCGCCCCATGGGCGCGGTCCGGCACCTTGATGCGGCGCGGCTGGCCGTTGAGCTCGAAGAAGATGGTGACCATGCCCTGGCTGTCGGTGGCGCTCATCGCCTGGTTGACGATAACGAGCGTCTTGCCGCGTTCGATATCGGCAAACAGCTCCTCTCCATCGCCGAGGCCGTAGAAATAAGCGGGCGTCGGCAGCACCGAGACCGGGCCATAGGTATCGGAAGCGAGCGCGAAATCGGTGAAGACCTTCGGATACATCAGGTAGGAAGCGAATTCGAAGTCGCTGACCTCGCGCTCCAGCTTGGTCTCGATCACCTTACGCTCGGCATCGAGATCGGCCTCCTTCAGCAGCGAGCCAGGTCGCACCGTATAAGGCTTGTCGCCCTTCAGCGCCTTCTTCTGCAGCGCCTCCGGCCATCCCGACGGCGGCTGGCCGAGATCGCCCTTCAGCATCGACACCACCGATTCCGGGAAGGAGACCTCGCGTTCGGGGCTGACGACGTCGGCAACCGTCAGGTCCTGGGACACCATCATCAGCGCCATGTCGCCGACCACCTTCGAGGACGGCGTCACCTTGACGATATCGCCGAACATCTGGTTGGCGTCGGCATAGGCCTGCGCCACCCGATGCCAGCGGGTCTCCAGACCGAGCGAGCGGGCCTGCTCCTTGAGGTTGGTAAACTGGCCGCCCGGCATCTCATGCAGATAGACTTCCGAGGCCGGACCCTTCAGATCGCTTTCGAAGGCGGCATACTGGTTGCGCACCGCTTCCCAATAGAAGGAGATGCGGCGGATCCATTCCGGATCGAGGCCCGGATCGCGTTCCGAGCCGCGCAGCGCCTCGACGATCGAGCCGAGACAGGGCTGCGAGGTATTGCCGGAGAGCGCATCCATCGCCGCATCGACGGCATCGACGCCGGCTTCAACCGCGGCAAGCACGGTTGCCGCCGCAATGCCCGACGTATCATGCGTATGGAAATGGATCGGCAGGCCGGTCGCTTCGCGCAGTGCCTTAAACAGCACCTTCGCCGCCGCCGGCTTGAGCAGGCCGGCCATATCCTTGAGCGCGATGATATGAGCGCCGGCCTTTTCCAGCTCGACGGCAAGGTCGGTATAATATTTCAGATCGTATTTCGGGCGGGCCGAATTGAGAATATCGCCGGTATAGCAGATCGCCGCCTCGCAGAGCTTGTTCTCCTCGGCGATGGCATCCATCGATACCCGCATGTTCTCGACCCAGTTCAGGCAGTCGAAGACGCGGAAGAGATCGATGCCGCCGCGGGCCGCCTGGCGGACGAAATATTTGACGACATTGTCGGGATAGTTGGTGTAGCCGACGCCGTTGGCGCCGCGCAGCAACATCTGCAGCAACAGGTTCGGCGCGCCCTCGCGGATCAGCGCCAGCCGCTCCCACGGATCTTCGGTCAGGAAGCGCATCGAGACGTCGAAGGTGGCACCGCCCCAGCATTCGAGCGACAGCAGGTTCGGCAGGGCATGCGCATAGGTGCCGGCGATGCGGGCGATGTCATAGGTGCGCATGCGGGTGGCGAGCAGCGACTGGTGGCCGTCGCGCATCGTCGTATCGGTCAGGAGCACACGCTTCTCATTGCGCATCCATTCACCGAACTTCTTCGGGCCGAGCGTGTCGAGCAGCTGCTTGGTGCCGTCCTTCACGTCATTGCCGTTGGCATAGGGAACGACCGGCTGGGCAGCATTTTCCAGCGGCCGCGGCCGGTCCTTGGCTTCGGGATGGCCATTGACGGTGACGTCGGCGAGATAGGTGAGCAGCTTCGTCGCGCGGTCCTGGCGCTTGACCTGCTGGAAGAGTTCCGGCGTCGTGTCGATGAAGCGTGTGGTGTAGCTGTTGTCGCGGAACTTCGGATGACCGATGATCGCTTCGAGAAAGGTCAGGTTGGTGGCCACGCCGCGAATACGGAACTCGCGCAGCGCCCGGTCCATGCGGCTGATGGCCTCGGACGGGTTCGGCGCCCAGGCCGTGACCTTGACGAGCAGCGGATCGTAATAGCGGGTGATGATGGCGCCGGAATAGGAGGTGCCGCCGTCGAGACGGATGCCGAAGCCCGAGGCCGAACGATAGGCGGTGATGCGGCCGTAATCCGGAATGAAGTTGTGCTCGGGATCTTCGGTGGTGATACGGCACTGCAGCGCATGGCCGTTGAGACGGATATCGGCCTGCGCAGGAACGCCCGATTCCGGCGTGCCGATCGCGGCGCCGTCGAGGATGTGGATCTGCGCCTTGACGATATCGATGCCGGTGACGACTTCGGTCACCGTATGTTCGACCTGGATGCGCGGATTGACCTCGATGAAGTAGAATTTGCCGGTATCGGCATCCATCAGATATTCGACGGTGCCGGCGCCGATATAGTTGGTTGCCGCGGCGATTTTCAGCGAATAGGCGGCGAGCTCCTGGCGCTGCGCCTCGGAGAGATAGGGCGCCGGCGCGCGCTCGACGACCTTCTGGTTGCGGCGCTGGATGGAGCAGTCACGCTCGAACAGATGCACGACATTGCCGTGCGTATCGCCGAGCACCTGGCTTTCGACATGGCGGGCGCGCTCGACGAGCTTTTCCAGGTAGACCTCGTCCTTGCCGAAGGCCGCCATCGCCTCGCGCTTGGCCTCGGTCACCTCGCGGGCGAGGTCCTTCGGATCGCGGATCGCGCGCATGCCGCGCCCGCCGCCGCCCCAGGACGCCTTCAGCATCACAGGATAGCCGATCTCTTTCGCCATCTTCGCCACTTCGGCCATATCGTCCGGCAGCGGCTCGGTGGCCGGCACGACAGGAACGCCGACTGAGATCGCCAGGTTGCGCGCCGCCACCTTGTTGCCGAGCTGGCGCATCGTATCGGCCTTCGGGCCGATGAAGATGATGCCGGCCTTGTCGCAGGCATCGACGAATTCAGGGCTCTCCGACAAGAGGCCGTAGCCCGGATGGATCGCATCGGCACCCGAAAGCTTGGCGACGCGGATCACCTCGTCGATCGACAGATAGCTTTCGATCGGCCCGAGATCGCGGGCAAGATGCGGGCCGCGGCCGACCTGATAGCTTTCGTCCGCTTTGAAGCGGTGCAGCGCCAGCTTGTCTTCTTCAGCCCAGATCGCCACGGTTTTTATTCCAAGCTCGTTGGCCGCGCGGAACACGCGAATGGCAATTTCGGAGCGGTTGGCAACGAGAATCTTGGAAATGGGCAAAACGGTCTCCTCAGACGTTCAGACGCGGGCATGCTGCACCCGCGAAGGAAATTCTTAACTTCTTGTCACAGGAAGTTCAATTTCTCTTGCGACTGCGAAGCGCAATTTCTCGCCATTCCGGAGACAGATGGCGTCAGGCGAGATCGGCCTGGATCCGAATCCTTATCGAAATCAGAGAGCTAGCAAGAAAGCCGCTGACACTTTCGGCGTCATGCTTTAGCTTATCAGGCGGTGACGGAAGGCAAGCGCCACCGCCTGCTGCCGGTTTTTCGCCTTCAGCTTGTTCTGCAAGCCGTTCATATACCAGTCAACGGTGTGGTTTGAGATCTTCAGCATCTTGCTGATTTCCATCGAGGTCATGCCTTCGGCGAGATAATGCAGGATCTCCATTTCGCGTCGCGTCAGCGGCGTGTCGGCCGGCAGCACGGTTTCCAGCGCCTGCGCCTCGTCTTTCAGCTCGAGCAATCGCCAGAAGCTCTTGCGCGCCACCGCCTCAAACAGGGCGATCTCCACTGGCGACAGATCGACAGGTTTGCCGGCGAGACTGAGACTGCCGAGAATGCCGTTCCGTCCGTGAACGGGAAAGATGTAACCGTCTTCCAGTCCGTGGCCGAAGGCATCGACCATCATCTGCTCCATGCGGCGCTGCTGCGCATCCTTGCCGAAGGCTGCCAAACTCTCCCGCCAGCGGAAAGGCCGCTGCGCATGGGCGAGATAGCGCACCATCGGATCGATCAGGACATATTTTTTCGCGGTATAGATCTGCGGCCATTGTTCCGGCCAGCGGCCGGCAAGTGCGGCAGCCCGGGGTTCCGGATCCTGCTGCACCGGATTTTGCGGCACATGGCGCTGCAGGCCGTAATATTCGAAACCGCAATTGCCGATCACCTGCTCGAGCTCGGTGACCACGGCCCGAGGGTTCGGAGATTCTTCCAGAATTATAAGCAATTGAATCAATAAATTAATATTCACAAAATGCCCCTTGCCCGGACGTGACACCCGCATCAAGGCCGTCAGCGGCTTTTCAAATGGGTCGCGAAACGGTCTTCTTCCAAAAAATGCAGTCTCTAATTTAATGCTGCGCTAAACATTAATTAAAATGCAAGCGCAAATTGTTGCGGGGGTATAGCCGAGTAACAATTTCAGCGCCATAGCCAATCTCGTCGCATCCTCAGATAGTGCGATCGGGCTAATCGTCGCCTGGATTGAACCCCTGAAGATGCCGTTAATCGCCGGTTCAGGTAGCCTTTTGTAGCATGGCATCATCCCGTTTTCGCAGATGCACAAGAGGTTCGACGTGACGCTATTCAAGGTCTATGCAAGAGCTCTGCGCTATCTTGGCGCCTACAAGCTGCGCGTATCCCTGGTCGTGGTGGCAAATATTGTTCTGGCGACGATTACCATCGCCGAGCCGATCCTGTTCGGTCGCATTATCGATGCGATTTCCGGCAAGGGTGAGGTCAAGCCCATCCTTTTCATGTGGGCGGCTTTCGCCGTTTTCAACACGATTGCCTTCGTCCTGGTCGCTCGCGAGGCCGACCGGCTGGCCCATGGCCGGCGGGCGACGCTGCTGACGGAAGCCTTCGGTCGGATCATTTCCATGCCGCTCGGCTGGCACCATCAGCGCGGCACCTCCAACGCCCTGCATACATTGCTGCGCGCCTGCGAGACGCTGTTCGGCCTCTGGCTGGAATTCATGCGCAACCATCTGTCGACGGTCATCGCGCTTGCGCTTCTGATCCCGACCGCAATGGCGATGGACCTGCGCCTTTCCGCCGTGCTCATGGCGCTCGCCGTCGCCTACTGGCTGATCGGCCGCGTCGTCATGAGCCGCACCAAAGACGGCCAGGCTTCGGTCGAAAACCATTACCACACCGTCTTTTCGCATGTCAGCGACTCGATCAGCAACGTTTCTGTCCTGCACAGCTACAACCGCATCGAGGCTGAAACCAAGGCGCTGAAATCCTTTGCCGACCGCCTGCTCGAAGCACAGTATCCGGTGCTCGACTGGTGGGCGATCGCCAGCGCGCTGAACCGCATGGCGTCGACCATCGCGATGATGGTGGTCCTGATCATCGGCACCATTCTCGTCCAGGCCGGCCAGCTGCGCGTCGGCGACGTCATCGCCTTCATCGGCTTTGCCAACCTGCTGATCGGCCGTCTCGACCTGATGCGCCAGTTCGCGACGCAGATTTTCGAGGCCCGCTCCAAGCTCGAGGAATTCTATGCGCTCGAAGACTCGGTGCAGGAACGTGAAGAGCCGGCCGGCAACGGCGAGATCAAGGACGTCAAGGGTGCGATCGAATTCCGTGACGTCTCCTTCGGCTTCGGCAACAGCTCGCAGGGCCTGCACAATGTCTCCTTCTCGGTGAAGGCAGGCCAGACGGTTGCGATCGTCGGCCCGACCGGCGCCGGCAAGACGACGCTGGTTAACCTGCTGCAGCGCGTCTACGACGCCCAGGGCGGCCAGATCCTCGTCGACGGCACCGATATCACCAAGGTGACCCGCAAGTCGCTGCGTCGCCACATCGCCACCGTCTTCCAGGATGCCGGCCTGCTGAACCGCTCGATCAGCGACAATATCCGCCTCGGCCGCGAAGGTGCGAGCGAGGAGGACATGCGCCGTGCCGCCGAGGCTGCTGCCGCCGCCGACTTCATCGAGACCCGTGAGGATCGCTACGATACGCATGTCGGCGAACGCGGCAACAAACTCTCCGGCGGCGAGCGCCAGCGTATCGCGATTGCCCGCGCCATCCTGAAGGACGCGCCGATCCTGGTGCTCGACGAGGCGACCTCGGCGCTCGACGTCGAGACCGAAAACCGCGTCAAGTCCGCGATCGACAATCTGCGTGAGAATCGCACCACCTTCATCATCGCCCACCGCCTGTCGACGGTCCGCGAAGCCGATGTGGTGCTCTTCCTGGATGACGGCCGCGTCGTCGAACAGGGCAGCTTCGATGAACTCAGCCACAGCAACGGCCGCTTCGCCGCCCTGCTGCGCGCCAGCGGCATCCTGACCGACGAAGAGGTCCGCAAGGCCCACACGACCGAAGCCGCCTGATCGGTTCGGGTTCCATGACAAAGGCCGGAAGGGTAGTTCCCTTCCGGCCTTTTTATTTGGCTGGGTAAGGCCAGTCCAATTCCTACGACACACAGTAGTCATAAGCGGTGTTTGAACCCCCTTCCGGATCAGCGTTTGATTGTCGATGATGAGCCCTGAACGGTTAGCGTCCCTAATAGCCGCTTCGAGCGGCTCACACACGAAAGCCCCGGCTTTGCCGGGGGATGGTTAGTCCTAAGGAATGAATGTCGGATGCAGTCGCGGATGACTGGCGCGATGTCGCCAACACAGTTGAAAGGATCGAGCCATGTTGTTGCCTGAAGGCGTGCTCATCAACGGCTTAACCGGCGGAGTCTCGCCCGGGACCGGGAGATACACGAAACGTCTTAGCGAGCTGCGTGAGATATTCCAGGACCAGACCGAGCTTGACAGGCTGGTGGAGGTCGAGTGCGATCCCGTTGTCTACGAAGTCATCGAATATAGGAAGCAGGGCAGCGACCTCTTTTTCGGCACCACGACGATGGAACCCGGCAAGGTCAGTGGTGAGTTCTTTATGACCCGCGGCCATTTTCACCAGCGCCGCGATATGGGGGAGGTCTATTACACAGAGTGGCCACGGGGTCCTTTTGCTCGAGTCCCGCGAAGGCGAAACAAAAGTGGTCCGGATGGACCCGGGCGTTTGCGCCTTCATTCCACCGGACTGGGCCCACCGATCAATCAATGTCGGCACTGAAAAGCTCGTGTTCGTTTGGGTGTGCAATGTCGACGCGGGACATGACTACGGCGATATTCTCAAACATGGGATGCGTAAAATCGTCGTCGACAGGGACGGCAAGGACGCCATCATGAACAATCCCCGCTACGCGTTGTGAGATGCTTAGACGTCTTTTGTCGGTGTTGAGAAATGTCTGAGGTTGAGATACCCGTGAACGGCCTTGCACTGAGTGATGAGGCCAAACGAGGTAAGCGTCCGGTCAGGCCGTTTGATGGTGGTTTCCTACATCGCCATTTCAAGCCAAACCCCGATTGACCACCCTGCCGATCCTCCTACCTTCCGCCTTGTCATCAAGCATCGGGAGCAAACCCATGAAGGTCCTGCGCATCGTCGCCAATATCCAGGCGCCTGACATCACACCGGCTCGGCGCTTCTATCAGGATATCCTCGGTCTCGACGTCATCATGGATCATGGCTGGATCACGACCTTCGGCGCCGCAAGGCCGATGAACATTCAGCTCAGCATCGCCAGCGAGGGCGGTTCCGGAACGCCGGTGCCCGATCTTTCGATCGAGGTGGATGATCTCGATGCCGCCTTCGAGGCAATGTCGGCTGCCGGCTTTCCGATCGAGTATGGGCCGGCCGACGAGCCCTGGGGCGTCAGGCGCTTTTATGTGCGCGATCCGCTCGGCAAACTGGTGAACATTCTCGTCCATAAAGATTGAGCCGGCGGCCATTGGCCACCGGCTCCTTCATCTCACTGGCGTATCCGATGCCTATTTCCGATCGGGCCGGCGATAGGCGTTGGCGGTTCCGCCGATGCGGACGGGAACCGGGATGCTGGCGGGCTCGCTGACGAGTTTGGCCTTGACCTTGCCCTGCTGGCGCTTGCGTTCGAGATAATAGGCATAGGCGAATTGCGTTGCGACGCCGGCGATGACGAAGAGCGGCCCGACCAGCGGGTCCTTATTGGTGACAAAGAGCACCACCTGGCCGATCATGGCGAGGATCGTGCCGGCGACGAAGATATTCAGCGAATGGCGGCCGAGGATGGTCAGCGGATGGTCCGCCGGACGGCGCAGGATGCGTGAGAGCGCCGGGATGCTGATGACCAGATAGGTCAGCGCCAGCACATGCAGCAGCCGCGGCAGCGACAGGAAGGTCTTGTCGAAACCGGTGAGGACGGGGGGAAGGCCAAGCGCTGCCAGCGAATTGCCGAAGACCCAGAGATGGCCGGTCACCCAGACGAAAGACAGCGCGACGTAGCCGGCAGCGGCCGCAAACAGCAGCGGATGCCGCGGGATCGTGCCGCCGCGCTTGATATGCAGCATCGAAACGATGCCGATCGTAAACAGGAACTGCCAGGAAAGCGGATTGAGGAACCAGTAACTCTCGATCAGCATATTGTGCGGCGCCACCTCATAAATGCCCGCCAGCAGCCAGACCGTGCCGGAGACGCCGAGCGCCAGCAACGGGCTGCGCGCATTCAAAAGCAGGATGATCGGCACCATCAGCATCAACGCGCCATACATCGGCAGGATATTGTTATAGCCGATCTGATGGCCGAGCAGCAGCAGCGCCGGGATACCCTCCTTGAGGTTCATCAGCACCGCCAGAATGTTGATTTCAACCAGCAGACCCGGCCGGTGAAACAGCCATGCGCCTGAGATGAACAGCGCCAGCGTCATGAAGGTGGTGATCATATGCGCGAGATAGAGCGTGAAGGCGCGTTTTGCCGCCTTGATCGCCATCTTCAGCCGGTTGCCCGGCCGGAAGCCGGAACCATAGGCGAGGCCGACGGCGATGCCCGAGATCAGCACGAAGGCCTCGGCGGCATCGGAGAACCCGAAATTCTTCGTCGTCACATATTCGAGGATCTGTCCGGGAACATGATTGATGAAGATCATGATCAGCGCCACGCCGCGCAAGACGTCGAGCCTGGTGTCACGCATCGGCGCAGCTGCGGATAGGGAACTGCGCCCGGTGACGACGGCTTCGGTCGGCGTGCTAGCCATGGTTGTCTCCTTGTTATCCGATTTGCAAACGCGACGACGGCCAAAAGGGTTCCCTTTTGGCCGTCGCGAATCGCCGTGTTTTTCAGCGTGGAGAACGCTGTTATCCGAGCGGATATCCCTGTTCGGGATCGGTGACTTCGCAGCCGTTGATGGACAGAGTGTAGCCGCTGGCATTGGACGCTTTTGAGACCGAAATGCGGTATTTGCCGCCGCCCTGTTCCACCTCTGCCGCAAATCCGTCCCATTCCGAAGGGAGCGACGGCCGCACGTAGAGCCGGTCGCCCTTCAGCCGGATGCCGAGGATGCCCTCGACGGCGGCGCGGTAAAGCCAGCCGGCGGAGCCGGTGTACCAGGTCCAGCCGCCGCGCGCCGTGTAGGGATCCTGGCCGTAGACGTCGGCCGCCACGACATAGGGTTCGACGCGGTATTGCTCCGCCGAAGCCTTGTCGAGCGCATGGGTGATGGGGTTGAGGATCTGGAAGCAGCGCAACGCGTCGTCGCCCCGCTTCAGTTCCGCCAGCGCCATCACCACCCAGGTTGCGGCATGGGTATATTGCCCGCCGTTTTCGCGCACACCCGGCGGATAGGCCTTGATATAGCCGGGATCCCTGGCGGAATTGACGAAAGGCGGCGTGAACAGCCGGATGATGCGTGCATCCTCGTCGACCAGTTGGTCGAGCACGGCATTCATCGCCGTGACGGCGCGGGCCGGATCACCCTCGCCCGACAGCACGCTCCATGACTGCGCAATCGAATCGATCCGGCATTCCGGGCTCTCCCGGGACCCAAGCAGCGCACCGTCGTCGAACGTGCCGCGGCGATAGTAGCCGCCATCCCAGGCCGCGGTTTCGAGCGCCTTCTTCAGTTCGGTCAGATGCGCCGACCAGCGCTCGGTGCGGGTCGTGTCGCCGCGCTCTTCGGCATAGGGGATGAAGGAGCGCAAGGCACCCGCCAGGAACCAGCCGAGCCAGACGCTGGTGCCGCGCCCGCCGATGCCGACGCGGTTCATGCCGTCGTTCCAGTCGCCGCCGAGGAACAGCGGCAGGCCGTTTGCCCCCTTGCGGGCGATGGCGAGATCGAGCGCCAGCGCGGCATGCTCGTAGACGCTCGCCTTGTCCTCGGAAATCTCCGGCCTGTAGAAGGAGTCGTGCTGGCCTTCGAGCAGAGCCGGCCCTTCCAGGAAGGCGATCTCCTCGTCGAGCACACTCTTATCGCCGGTGACGCTGCTATAATGATGGATCGCGTAAGCGAGCCACACGACGTCGTCCGAGATCAGCGTGCGCACGCCGGCACCCGTTCCGGGCAGCCACCAATGCTGCACATCGCCTTCGCGGAATTGGCGCGAGGCTGCATTGAGGATCTGCCGGCGGGCGAGCGACGGTTCGTGCAGCACGAAGGCCAGCGTGTCCTGCAGCTGATCGCGGAAGCCGAAGGCGCCGCTTGCCTGGTAGAAGGCGGTGCGGGCCATGATACGGCAGCCGAGGCTCTGATAGGGCAGCCAGGTGTTGACGAGATTGTTCATCCCGCGATCCGGCGTCGATATCTGCAGCCTGCCGGTAAAGTCCCGCCAGAAGGCCCGGTTCGCCTCGACGGCATCGTCGAACGAAACCTTGCGGATATCGGCGATGACGCTGCGCGCTTCCTCCTCTGTCGGCGTATCGCCAAGGAAGAAGGTGAAGTCGCGCTCCTCGCCGGCGCCAAGCTCGACGTCGATCGCGAGCGCTGCTGCCGGATCGCCGTCGAGGTCGGCGGTGCCGGAAAGCGAGGCGGCTGAAATGACGGCCTGCGGCGCCTGGATCGTTCCTGCCTTGCCGACGAATTCGCGCCGGCTTGCCGAGAAGCTCGAAAGCGCCTCGCTCGCCGCGAAGAAGGCGGTGCGGTTGGAATAATCGATGCTGTAGGGATTGGTGGCAAACAGCGCGCCTGCCTCCTCGTCATATCTAGACAGGATGAAGGGCGCGGTACGCGCCGCATTGCTGCCGAGGATCCACTCGACGTAACCGTAGAGACGCAGCCTGCGGCTGGTCGAACCGGTGTTGCGCAGGCGCAGGCGCTGCAGTTTCACCGGCCTTTCACGGTCGATCGTCTGCGTCAGTTCCAGCGCGATATCGTGCTGAACGCTGGAGAAAACGGAATAGCCGAGCCCGTGGCGGGCTTCGAAACGGACATCCGGCCGGCGCGAAAGCGCTGCGAACGGCGTCATGACCGCACCGCTGTCGAGATCGGCGAGATAGAACGCCTCACCCGAGCGGTTGATCACCGCATCGTTCGACCAGGAGGTCAGCTGATAGTCGCGCGAATTGGCGCTCCAGGTGAAGCCCGCGCCCTCGGCCGACACGTGGAAGCCGAACCTGTCATTGGAGATGACATTGATCCAGGGCTGCGGCGTCGCGTGACCTCCCGGCAGGCGAACGACATATTCGCGTCCGTCGCGGGCAAAACCGCCGATGCCGTTCCAGAAGTCGAGATCGCCTTCTTCCTCGATGACGACGGCGGGCACGACCGGCGGCGGCACCGGCGCGACACGCTTGACCGGGGCCTCCTTGTTGCGCTCGGCCCGTTCCATCTCCTGCAGTTCCTCCTTGGAGGGTGCAGTGAGCGCCACGGCGCGGTTGATCTGATCGACCACCTTGCCGTTCTTCGTATGCAGCGTCACACGGGAAGCCGCGATCAGCGCATGATAGGTGCTCTCCTCCATCAGGTCCTTGCGAACCGCGAAGATATGCTGGCGCAGCCCGTCGGCCTGGCCCATGCGGCGCACGTTTTCGCACATCGCGTCGAGCGCATGCTGCATGTCCTGCGCATAGGAAGAGGCGCGTTCGTTCATGATGACGAGATCGGCGGTGACGCCGCGCGAGCGCAGGTATTCCTGCGCCAGCAGCGCCTCGCGGGCGATGTCGAGATCCATGTCATCATTGATGCGCAGCGTGAAGATCGGGAAGTCGCCGGAGATCGCCAGCGGCCACAGCGCCGATTGTGACTGCAGGCCGGCCTCGACGGTCGCCTCGTCCTTGCGCAGCTGCATGTCGGGATAGACGAGGTAGCGGCCGAGATGCTGGAAGGCCGCCGCCTGCTGCGAGGTGACGCCGACATGGCGCATCTGCACCTGCGTGCGCGTCCATGCCTGGACCAGCTCGTGGGTGAAAGCGTCGGGATGACGGTAGCGATTGACCGCCTTGTCGACTTCGTCGCGACTCGGTGCCGCGATCGTCCAGAAGATCACGCTGACTTTCTTGCCGGCCGGCACGCGCACCGTGCGGCGCAGCGACATCACCGGATCGAGCATGAAGCCGTCGCTGCCGGAAAGCGTCGCGCCCGGATCGAAGGCCGCCGCATCGGCAAGGCCGCGGCCGCGGCCGAGGAACTTGCGGCGGTCGGTCTCGAATTCCGTGTGGCGGGTATCGCCGGCATTGTCGACGATCAGATGCGCAATGCTGATGTTCGGCTCGTTCGGATCGCGCTTGTTGCGTTCGGCGCGGATGACGTCGCCGCGCTTGCCGATCTCGGTCTTGACGAACATCCTGGCGAATGCCGGATGCGCATTGTCGGTATCGTCGGAGGTGATCACCGGTTCGAGATAGGAGGTGACTTCGATGAAGCGGTCTTCCCCACCCATGTTGAGCAGGGTGACGCGGCGGGCTTCGGCATCATGCTCGGTCGCGATGATGCATTCCACCTCGCTGGTGAGGTCGCCGACCGTCTTGGTGAACTGCGCCTTCTCGTCTGCGAATTCGACCTTGATCTTTTCGCCCTCGACACCCTTCGGCTCCGAGGTCGTCGACCACCATTCGTTCGTGGCGGTATCGCGCAGGAAGATGAAGCTGCCCCAGCGGTCTTCGGTCGGATCGGGTTTCCAGCGAGAAACGGAAAGGCCGTTCCAGCGGGAATAACCGGCGCCCGTCGCCGTCAGCATCATCGAATAATGGCCGTTCGACAGGAATACGAGTTCGCGGTCGCGCGAGGCCGGATCGCTGATCTTCCTGATCTCCGGCCGCAGCAGATCGTCCTGAATGCTGGCCGGTGTGTCGGATTCATGCTTGCCGCTCATCACCGGAATGTCGCGCGGTGCCTTTTCCTGCAGCAGAAGCTCCGCTGCCTCGATGACCGGATCGGAGTGGAAGAGTTCACGCAGATGGCCGTTGAAGGCGACATTGGCGACGGCTGCGATCGACATGCCGTGATGGTGGGCATAATAATTGTAGACCACGGCGCATTTCTTGCCTTCCGGCACGCGCGTCGGCGTGAAGTCGACGGCATCGTGGAAGCCGAACTTGCCGAGCGCGCCGACTTTGCGCAGCCGCTGCAGGTTTTCGAGCGCGCCCGGCGGGTCGTACTGGCTGGCGAGCAGCGAGGCGTAGGGCGCAATGACCGCATTGTGGCCGAGGCCGCGCTTCAGGCCGAGCGTCGGCACGCCGAAGTTCGTGTACTGATAGTTGAGGTTATGGTCGCGGGCATTGAAGGCCGCTTCCGAAATGCCCCACGGAATGCCGAGCTTGCGGGCATAATTCATCTGTTCGACGACGACCAGATTGTTGGTCTGGTTGAGAATGCCCCCGCCGCGCTCCTGCATGACGAGCGGCGGCATCAGATATTCGAACATCGAGCCCGACCAGGAGACCAGCGCGCCGCGCGAACCGACAGGCACGACCTGGCGGCCGAGGCGGTACCAGTGCTCCGTCGGCAGGTCGCCCTTGGCGATGCCGAACAGGCTGGTCAGGCGGCATTCCGAGGCGAGAAGGTCGTAGCAGGCCTGGTCGAGTTCACCGCTTTCAACGCGGTAGCCAATCGACAGCAGGCGCCGTTCCGGCCGGAACAGGAAGCCGAAATCCATCGAGAAAGCCAGATCGCGGGCCTTGTCGCGCAGCGCCACCAGGCGTGGCCTCAGCGCATCGACCTTGGACAGGTCGAAGGTGCTGTCTGATATATGCGCCTCGCAGACCTTCACCAGCGATGCCGCCCATTGGGTGACCTCTTCGCTCTGCTTCGATTTGACCTCATGGTCGAGATTGGCGGCGAGCTTCTCGATGTCGCGGGCGAGAACGGCAAGGTTGATGATGCGGATCGAGGCGAATTCATGCTCGCGCTTGACCGCGGCAAGCGCGTTCTGGAAGCCGACGATGCGCTCTTCCAGGCGCCGGCGCAGCGGCCGCACGGTCTTGCGGTCATCCGGCAGCTCCGCCAGCACTTCGCCGAGAATGCCGGCCGTGTCGCCGACGCCGTCGAGATTGCCCTGCATATGGGCGGACGGCGCCTCGGCCCAGTTGCGGCAGGCCGACGAAATGGCGATCAGATGGCCGGCGAGATTGCCGCTGTCGACAGCCGAGACATAACGCGGCCCAAGCGTCTGCAGCGTATCGGTGTGATACCAGTTGAACAGATGGCCGCGGAATTTCTCCATTCGGTCGATCGTCGCAATCGTCTGCTCCAGCCGCTCGAGCGTCTCCTCGAAGGAGAACCAGCCGAATTGCCGGCCGGAGACGACGGAGAGCAGATAGACGCCGATATTGGTCGGCGAGGTGCGCGCCGCGACGATCACATGCGGCGTTTCCTGGATATTGTCCGGCGGCAGATAGTTCTGCTCGACCGTGGTGAAGGTCTCGAAATAACGCCAGGTGCGCCGGGCGATCTTGCGCAGCTCGCTCGACACGGAATCCGCGACCTCGAGCCGGTCCTCGGTCTCGGCCGACTGGCTGACATACCAGGCGACGACAGGCGAGAGGATCCACAACAGCGCGAAGGGAATGCCGACGACGAAGGCGCTGCCGCCGGGCAGGGCGGCAAAGCCAAGCGCCAGCAGCGCCAGCACCGGCGCATGCCACATCGCCTTATAGTAGGAGATCAGCTTTCCCTGGCCGCCGGCCTGAACGCTGGCGGCGGTCCGCCACTGCAGCATCAGCTTGCGGCTGAAGAACAGGCGGTAGAGCGAACGGCCGATCGCATCGGCCATCATGGCGGCGGAATCGGCGATGAAGACGATCCGCAGTGCGACCTGCGCATTGGCGGCGGTGATATCGGCCCAGACCGTATAGAGATGGGCGCGGGCGATGATATCGCTGGTGCGCGGAATGATACCGTTGATCAGCGACAGCGTCGGCGCGACGAACAGGCAGAAGATCAGCAGAATCTGCCAGATCAGCGCGCCGAGCGGGCTCATGAAATACCAGCCGAGCACCGAGGCGAAGAACCAGGCAATCGGCGTCAGCGAGCGGCGCAGATTGTCGAACATCTTCCAGCGGCCGAGGGCCGTGACGCCGTATTTCGGATTGAACATATAGGGCAGCAGCTGCCAGTCGCCGCGCGCCCAGCGATGCTGGCGCGAGGTCTCGACCTCGTAGCGGATCGGGAAATCCTCCACCAGCTCGAGATCGGTGACGAGCGCGCAGCGCGCCATCGAGCCTTCGAGAAGATCGTGGCTGAGCACCGAGTTCTCATCGATCCGGCCCTTCAGCGAGGCTTCGAAGGCATCGACATGATAGAGACCCTTGCCGGTGAAGGTGCCTTCGCCGGCGAGATCCTGATAGACGTCGGAAACAGTGAAGACATAAGGGTCGAGGCCGCGGTTGATCGAAAAGACGCGCTGGAAGACCGACGCGTCCTTGCCCGTCGTCAGCGACGGGGTAACGCGCGGCTGCAGCACGCCGTAGCCGCTTTCGACACGGCCGGTTTTCGGGTTGATCACCGGGCGGTTGATCGGGTGATAGAGCTTGCCGACGAGCTTGGTGACGGCATCGCGCATCAGGCGCGTATCGGCATCGAGCGTCATGACATATTGCACATTGGCCGGCACGGTGTTGGCGCCCGGCAGATAGGTCGTGTCGCGGTCGCCGCGCAGCAGCATGTTCAGCTCGTGCAGCTTGCCGCGCTTGCGCTCCCAGCCCATCCACACGCCTTCCGAGGGATTGTAGAGGCGGCGGCGATGCAGCAGATAGAAACGCGTCTTGCCGTCATAGGCATAGCGGGCGGAAAGATTGGCGATCTCGCGCCTGGCATAGTCGAGAACCTCGAGATCGGCGGGCGTTTCCTCGACCTCGCTATCCGGCCAATCGCTGAGCAGCGCGAAATAGAGTTCGCCGCGCGGATTGGCGAGGTAGTGAACCTCGAGATTGCGCACGTGGTCGTCGACGCTGTCACGGTTCGAGATCAGGCAGGGCACGACGAGCAGGGTGCGCGCATCCTCCGGAATGCCTTCCTTGAACTCGTAGCCGACGAGGCGCGCCGGCGTCACGAAGAAGGACAGCACGGTATTGAACAGGCCCGTCGCCCCCTCCGATGCCGGCAGTGAGAACATGATCAGCAGCAGGGCGATTTCGATCGCCCCCATGCCGGCACTGGCCATGAACCGGCCGACGATCGCCATGGCGATGACCGTCAAAAGCATGACCGGCACGGCAATGGCCAGCCAGTTGAACTGGCGCACCGCGCGCACGAAATGCTGCGTGACCGTCGGGCGATAGTTCGCCCGCGCCTCGAGCTTCGGCCGCTGCGCGCCGGACAGGAAGCCGCCGACATTCGGTTCATGCGGCTGCGGTTCGTCGGAAGCCTTGGCGGCATCCGTCATGTCGAGCGCCAGCTGGGCGATTTCCATTTCCGTCAGCGGCGAGCGTTTGGCCAGCTTTTCGATCTGTTTGCGATATTTGTTGCGCGAGCCGGAATCGAGGATGCCGTAATCCGAATGCTCCCAGAGCAGCTTGTCGACATGGCTGACCTGCTCGACCCAGACCGACCATTCGGCATCGTCGATCTCGCGAAGGCTGCGGATGATGTTGCCCATCGTCACGTTGCCGGAGGAGAGGCGGCTATGTTCGGCCGTCGTCGCCTCTTCGGTGTTGCGGCCGAGTTCTTCCAGCCGCTCGTCGAGCCAGGTGATCGCCAGGCTCGACGTCTGCGAGCCGTCACGCATGCGATAGAGGAACTGCGTCGAGAAGGTATTGTCCTCGGCAAGCGGTTCCAGCGTCTTCAGATAACTGGCCGCCGCGGCCGGGTCGGTCAGGCGCACCAGTTCATCGGCCGCCTCGTTGGCGCGGCGGCGCAGGCGGCGGCTGGCTTCGACACGGCTGGAAATGCGACGAAGGTTTTCAACGAGCACATAACGCACAAGCGAAGGCAAGGCCCAGAGTTCGCCGATCCTCAGCGTCTCGCTGGCCTGAAAACCGTCGACCAGAGCCGTCAGGCTTTCCTGCGAGATCGTGCTGTGGGTGTGGGCGACATAAAGCCATGCCAGCACGAGGGTGCGCGGCACCTCGACGCCGCCGACCACCATAGTCGGCAATTCGCGATAGAAGCGGCGGGGGAAGTCGCGCCGCACCTCCTGGATCGCCTCTTCGACGATATAATGATTGTCCAGCAACCATTCCGCCGCCGGCGTGATCGTCTCGCCGGCTTCGACATCAGTCGCCGTGGTCCGGTAGACGCGCAGAATTTCCTTCTCGTTTTCCTTGTGGCGCGCGAAGAAATCGAAGGGGGCGAAAGCCGGCAGCCGGTCGACGCCGCCGCGGGCGACCGTCTCGCCGATCGCCTTGATGTCCTCGATGGCAAGATATGTCGAGCGGATCGAATCGTTGTGATCGATCTGCTTCGTCTCGGGTTCGCGCGGAAGGCTCGGAGAAAGATTAGAAATAGACATGGGTTCGGTTCTGGATCCAAACGAAGTTATGGCTGTTTTGCTCAGCCTTTTGCACTGCTTATCATGACTGCTACATGAACGGAGCCCGTTTCTTCGAAGATCGATGAAGCCGGGATAAATGACGCTTGGGCCAAGCGATGCGAACGGGCTAAGCCCCGATCCAGGGCGCGGCCCGACGGGTGATCAAGATCATCGATACCCTCTCCGCGAAAGCCATGTCGAAAATTGGACACCATCGCGATAATTCAAGTCAAGAGGCATGAGCCGCGCGCCCGCCGAGCTTGGGAAATTCGTGAACGCCAAAATGCCGGCCCCTGATTCCGGCAATGCAAACGCTCTTGGATTTGGGAAAAGACGCGCGATCCCGAACGGATGACATCACCGGTTCGAAAACGGCGACATGCAGACACAAGATCGGACATGCACCGCGCGAAGACGTGCGATTCAGTCGCGCATGATGAAATGAAGAAGGACAGAAGAACGAAGAGGGGATCGGACGCCGATCAACCAGGCGAAAATCGCCGCAACGCCGGCATTGGCCGGCGTCTAACATTTGCCGATCAGCCGACGACGCCGCAAACCATGGCCACGACGAACAGGAATGCCGCCGTGAAGATTGCGCCATGCACCGCCATTTGAAGCCTGTGGCGCGTGGTGATCGGCTTCTTTGTCGCTGCGGAACCGTACTGGTTCACGTGAGCATGCGAAATACCCAGATCTGCCATATGTCGCCTCCGTTGTTTTTAAGCGGCCGGTTGTGCGGCTCGCGGTGATATTGTTATTTTCTCTATCAAGTAGGTAGAGATAAATTTCCGTCCAGAGCGAACGAAAGAGAAAATTCAACCAGCCCTTTTAGCAGCCTGTCTTTTTAGCAGTCCGCATTTAGCAGCCCGCATTTTAGCAGACTGTGCGCCATGCCCAGATCCACGAACGCTCGACGGCGTCTTCGCTCTGAGACGGGTTGGCGGGGACCTCGATCAGCCGACGATCCTTTTCCGTAGGAATGGAGACCGAAGCCTGGTCCCGGCGATCGGCTTTCACAGGAGGATCGAGGTAGCCCATGGTCATCCCACCAAGAAAGAACATGTCTCAACCTCCATCGATCACGAAAGCTAACAATCGTTAACAGGATCATGACAGAAGCGGGGCAGCTGTCAATAGTCTAGTTGAATGGTCGTCTTTTAGGGAAGTCTTATCCTTAACACCGCCGCCGGTCTTTTCTTTTCAAGGAGTTGAAAAGATTGCCCTTCAGGCTTTGACGAACCCCTTGCTCGCAATCATCAAATTTCTCGTGTAGTCTTGATGAACCGCACCGCTTGCCAGATCTTTCGAACTCAAGCGTTCGACGACGGCGCCGTTGCGCATCACCGCCAGCCTTTCGCACATATGGGTGATGACGCCGAGATCATGGCTCACCATCACGAAGGTGAGTTTGCGGTCGCGCCGGATCTGCTCCAACAGGTTCAACACCTCGGCCTGCACCGAGGCATCGAGCGCCGAGGTCGGCTCGTCGAGCAGCAGGATCGACGGTTCGACGATCAGCGCCCGGGCGATCGCCACGCGCTGCCGCTGGCCGCCGGAGAGCTGGTGCGGATAGCGGAAGCGGAAGCCGTTGCCGAGACCGACTTCGTCGAGCGCGCGGGCGATGCGGATCTCGCCGTCGCCAATGCCGTGAATCACCAGCGGCTCGAGCAGCAGCCGGTCGATCGTCTGGCGCGGATGCAGCGAACCATAGGGGTCCTGGAAGACCATTTGCACGCGCCGATAGAAGATTTTGCTGCGTTTCGACCCCTTCAGCGCTTCGCCATCGATCCGGATCGCACCGCCGCTGATCGGCGCCAGCCCGGCCACGGCCCTGAGCAATGTCGATTTTCCGGAGCCGGATTCACCGACGAGGCCGAAAGATTCGCCGCCTTCGACCGCGATGCTGACATCCTTCAGCGCATGAAATTGATCATAGACGACGCTGAGATCGTCAATTTCAAGGGCTGCGCTCATGCCGCCCACTCCGGCCTGCGGTCGAGCACCGGCAGCGGATGGCGGTTCTGGCCGATCTCGGGCATGCAGTTCAGCAAGCCTTGCGTATAGGGATGCTGCGCATGTCTGAGATCGGCGGCCGCGAGCTCCTCGACGATCTTTCCGGCATACATGACGATGACCCGATCGCAGAAGGACGAGACCAGCCTGAGATCATGGGAAACGAAGATCAGCCCCATGCCGCGCTCCGCCACCAGCCTGTCCATGATTCTGAGCACATCGAGCTGCACCGTCACGTCGAGCGCCGAGGTCGGCTCGTCGGCAATCAGCAGCTCCGGCCCGGCAATCAGCATCATGGCGATCATCGCGCGCTGCCCCATGCCGCCCGAAACCTCATGCGGATGCAGGTCGAAGACCCGTTTCGGATCGCGGATCTGCACCGCCTCCAGCATGGCGAGTGCGCGCTCGCGCGCCTCCGCCTTGCCGACCTTCTCATGCGTGCGCAAGGTTTCGCAGATCTGTCGGCCGATCGTCATGACAGGATCGAGCGAATATTTCGGGTCCTGCAGGATCATGGCGATGCGTTTGCCGCGCAGTCTGCGCCTTTCGCCGGCGGAGGCCTTGATGAGGTCGATGCCGTTGAAGTCGAGCCGGTCGGCCGTGACGATGCCGTGTTTCGGCGTCAGCCCCATGATCGCCCGGCCGGTCTGCGATTTGCCGGAGCCGGATTCGCCGACGATGCCGAGCCTTTCCTTGCCGAGCGTGAAGGAGACGCCGCGCACGGCCTCGATCACCCCGGTGCGCGTGGGATAGCTGACTTTGAGCTTTTCGACCGTCAGAAGTGTCGTCACTGGCCTGCCTCCTTCGGATCGAGCGCATCGCGCAGACCGTCGCCGAGCAGATTGAAACCGAGGCTGACGATGAGGATGGCGATGCCGGGCATCGCCGCGACCCACCATTGATCGAGAATGAAACGCCGTCCCGAGGCAATCATCGCCCCCCATTCCGGCAGCGGCGGCTGCGCTCCGAGGCCAAGGAAACCGAGACCGGCCGCCGTCAGGATGATGCCGGCCATATCGAGCGTCACGCGCACGATCAGCGAGGAGATGCAGAGCGGCATGACATGGCGCAGGATGATGCGGAACGGCGAGGCGCCCATCAGCTTCACCGCCGAGATATAGTCGGAGCGCCGGACCGTCAGCGTCTCGGCGCGGGCGATGCGGGCATAGGGCGGCCAGGAGGTGATGGCGATGGCGATGATCGCGTTCTGAATGCCGGGACCGAGCGCGGCGACGAAGGCGAGCGCCAGCACCAGCTTCGGAAAGGCAAGGAAGATATCGGTGATGCGCATCAGCGTCGCGTCCACCCAACCTCCGGCATAACCGGAGACCGTGCCGACGATCAGCCCGATCGGCGCCGAGATGACGGCGACGAGCACGATGACGAACAGCGTCAACCGCGATCCGTAGATCAGCCGCGAATAGATGTCGCGGCCCTGGTCGTCGGTGCCGAGCAGGAACCCATCCGTCCCCGGCGGCAGCAGCCGGGCGTTGCGCAGATCGCCGACGACGGGATTATGGGTGGCGATCACATCGGCAAAGACGGCGACGAAAAGCAGCGCGACGATGATCAGCAGGCCGACGACGGCGAGCCGGTTGGCGGTGAACTGCCGCCAGGTGACATAGGCGCGGCCGAGACGG
The DNA here is from genome assembly GCF_001664485.1 of Rhizobium sp. N324. NCBI lineage: Bacteria > Pseudomonadati > Pseudomonadota > Alphaproteobacteria > Hyphomicrobiales > Rhizobiaceae > Rhizobium > Rhizobium sp. N324. The sequence goes on from NZ_CP013630.1 coordinate 4,548,534, forward strand.
GCCTGCAGGCGCGATTGCGGCCGGTCGGACAGCAGCCATTCGCGGCGGCTCATCACAGGAGCTGGGCTGGCGGGAGCGGTCATCGGTTTCGCGTCCTCGGGTCGAGCGTCCGGTAGAGAAGATCGGACAGAAGGTTGATGCCGATGAAAACGGTGCCGATGACGATGGTGCCGCCGAGCACGGCGTTCATATCGGCGTTCTGCAGCGAATTGGTGATGTAGAGCCCGATGCCCGGCCAGGAAAAGACGGTCTCGGTCAGCACCGATCCTTCGAGCAGGCCGGCATAGGAAAGCGCGATCACGGTGACCAGCGGCACGGCGGCATTGCGCAGCGCATGGCCCCAGATCACCCGCGTTTCCGAAAGCCCTTTGGCGCGCGCGGCGACGATATATTCCTGGGAAAGCTCGTTCAGCATGAAGCTGCGGGTCATGCGGCTGATATAGGCGAGCGAGAAATAGCCGAGCAGCGATGCCGGCAGGATGATGTGGCGGAAGACGTCGTAGAAGACGTCCCATTGCCCCTGCCAGGCGCTGTCCAGCAGATAGAGGCCGGTGATCGGCGTGAACGTATATTCGAAAACGATGTCGATGCGGCCGGGAAAAGCCACCCAGCGCAGCTGCGCATAGAAGATGACCAGTGAAATCAGCGCCAGCCAGAAGATCGGCACCGAGTAGCCGACCAAGCCGACGACGCGCACCACCTGGTCGGCGATGCTGCCGCGGCGCACGGCGGCGAGAACGCCGAGCGGCACGCCGACGAAAGCGCCGATCAGCGTTCCGAGCGTCGCGAGCTCGATGGTTGCCGGCAGGACACGGCGGATATCGACCATGACGGGATTGGTCGTCAGCACCGAATTGCCGAAATCGCCGGACAATATGCCTTTGATATAGATGTAGAACTGCTGATAGAGCGGCAGATTGAAGCCCATTTCCTGGCGCACCCGCTCGACGACGTGGCTGGGCGCGCGGTCGCCGAGAATGGCGAGCACGGGATCGATCGGCACGACGCGGCCGATGAAGAAGGTGACGGCCAGGAGACCGAGATAGGTGGTGACGGCGGCAAACAGGAACCGCCCGGCAGCCTTTGCGAAGGCCCCGGCACGGCCCTTGCGGGGCCGCGCCTCCTGTGTTGTTTCGACGGTGCTCAAGCGACCAATCCTGCCGGACTATTCCTTGGCGATCGGACCGACGAAATTGGTGTCGAAGCTCGGACCCAGCTTGAAGTCCTTCAGGTTCTTGCGGTAGCCGGCCACTTCGGTCTGCTGGAAGATGAAGACGAAGGGGCTATTGGCCAGATATTTCTTCTGGATATCCTGATAGATGGCGGCGCGTTTGGCGGCGTCGCGTTCCAGCAGTGCGGCCTTGGCCTGTTTGTCGAGTTCCGGCGCTTCCCAGGTGTTGCGCCATGCGAGCGTCTTCACCGTACCGGCATCGGAATTGTCGGGATTGCCGGTAAAAGTATCGGCATTGGAATTCGGGTCGAAATAATCCGAACCCCACTGGCCGATATACATGTCGTGAGTGCGGGCGCGGTACTTGGTCAGCGTCTGCTTGCCGTCGCCCGGAATGATTTCCATCTTCACCCCGGCCTGCGCCAGCGTCTGCTGCATGGATTCGGCGATCCCGGTCACCGGCTGCGTGTTGCGCACATCCATGGTGATCGAGAAACCGTCGGGCACGCCGGCCTTGGCGAGCAGTTCCTTGGCCTTGGCGACATCGAGCTTGTAGGGATTTTCGTCGAGCGCGCCGAGCTGGCCCTTAGGCAGGAAGGTCTGGTGGATTTCGCCGATCCCCTTGATCAAGGTCGCGCCGATCGCATCATAGTCGACAAGGTATTTGAAGGCTTCCTGGACCTCGGGCTTCTTCAGGTTCTCGTTCTTGTTGTTGAGGCTGACATAATAGATCGTGCCCTTCGGCGCGCTCGTCGTCGCCAGATCGGCATTTTTGGAAACGGCGTCGATGTCGCCAGGTTCGAGGTTGCGGGCAATATCGATATCGCCGGCTTCGAGCGCCAGCCGCTGGGCAGCACTTTCCTTCATATAGCGGTAGATGACGCGGTTGAGCTTCGCCTTGTCGCCGTAATAATTGTCGTTGCGCTCGAGAACGACGACTTCGTTTGCCCGCCATTCACGCAGCTTAAAGGCGCCGGAGCCGGCATAGCCTGTTTTCAGCCACTCATTGCCGAAATCATTGTCGTATTTGTGCTCGGCATCCGGTGTCACCGCCTTCACATGCTCCATCACCAGCTTCTTGTCGACGACGGAGGCAACCGTTGCCGTCAGGCAGTTGAGCACGAAGCTCGGGGCATAGGCCTTATCGACGGTGAAGACAAAGGTATTGGCATCGGCGGCCTTGGCTTTTTCGGTAATATTGTCGCCGGTCAGGCCGAATTGGGTAAGGATGAAGGCCGGGCTCTTGTCGAGCTTGACGGCGCGCTCGAACGACCAGGCGACGTCTTCGGCGGTGATCGGATTGCCGGAGGCGAATTTCATCCCCGATTTCAGCTTGAACGTATAGGTCAGACCGTCATCGGAAACGCTCCAGCTCTCGGCCAGATCACCCTTCACCTTCGATGTATCGTCCATGTCTAGACGGACGAGCAGGCTGTAGCTGTTGCTGGTGATTTCGGCGGTCGAAAGCTCGAACGCCTCGCCCGGATCCATCGTGATGATGTCGTCGATGGCGAACCCTTCGACCAGCGTATCCTTGGGTGTTTCGGCAAAGGCGGCGGGTGCCGCCATCATCAGCAGCGAGAGAGCGGCGCCTGCGGAAAGCAGGCGGAAATTGCGGCTGAGCTTGGTGATCATCATGGTCTGTTCCCCTGTTCTTGATTGATTACGAAGCGTTTTGTCGGTCATGCCCCATTAAAACTATTGTCCATTCGCAGCACGTCCAGAGGCGCACAGCGCTTTAGGCGCGGTCCTCCCGCCAAGCTTGTGCCAGAATGCGAAGCCAATTTTCACGGGCAAGTTTCGTGAGATCGGCCTCACCATAACCAACCTCCCGGAGAGCGGCAATCAGCTTCTGATTGCCGCTGGCATCGCCGATTTCCTCCGGAATGGTGGCCCCGTCGAAGTCCGATCCGAGGCCCACACAGTCGATGCCGATGCGGTTCACCAGATAGTCGATATGGCGGATCATGTCGGCAAGCGGCGTGTCGCTGTCCGAGCGGCCGTCGGGACGCAGCATGGCGGTGGCATAATTGATGCCGACGAGCCCGCGGCTTTCGCGGATCGCATCGAGCTGCCTGTCCGTCAGGTTGCGCGCGACCGGCGTCAATGCGTGGGCATTGGAATGGCTGGAGACCAGCGGCTGGTCGGTCGTCTTCGCCACGTCCCAGAAGCCCTTTTCGGTGATATGGGCAAGGTCGACCACGACGCCGAGACGATTGCATTCCTTGACCAGCTCGAAACCGGCATCGGTGAGGCCGGGCGCCGTGTCCGGCGACATCGGGAAGGCGAAGGGCACGCCGTAGCCGAAGACATTGTGCCGGCTCCAGACCGGCCCGAGCGACCGCAGTCCGGCTGCATAGAACACCTCGAGCGCCGCAAGATCGGCGCCGATCGCCTCGCAGCCTTCCATATGCAGGACGGCGGCAAAAATGTTGTCGGCCATGGCGCCGCGGATATCTTTTACCGTCCGGCAGAGCCGCCAGGCGCCGGCCTGGTCGAGCCGCAGCGCGATCGCCGCCATTTCAGTGGCAATGGCAAGGGAAGACAGCGGATCGAGAGGGGCCGCCATCGGCGTGACATAGCGGCCGTCGGCATCCGGATCGGCAAAGACCAGATCGCCCGAGGGAATGTAGATGGCACAGAGACCGCCGGAAAGACCGCCTTCTCTCGCCCGGCGCGCATCGATATGGCCGAGCGTCGTGCCGTTTGCGAATTCCGCGATCGGGTCACTGCCGTCTTTTGAATGTGTCCAGAGTCGAAGGAGAACGTCGTTGTGACCGTCAAATACGAATTGCATCTGTCTTCCTGCGCTGCCCGAGCGGGAAGACCAGAATAGAAAAGCTGGCGGAATTCGCCACCTCTTTTTTATAAATTCCGTCGTCACGCTCTAAAAACGGAACGGGGGCCGAAGCCCCCGCAAAAACCATCGGATCGCACAATCTGAGATCAGTGCTTGCGGCGCTTCTTCTGCCGGTAGACGTCGATGACCACAGCCGCGACGATGATGAGACCTTTGACGATCTCCTGGTAATAGGCGTCGATCCTGAGGAAGGTGAAGCCCGAAGTCATGACCCCGAGGATGATGGTGCCGATGACGGTGCCGGTGATGCGCCCGACGCCGCCGGTGAGCGAAGTGCCGCCGATGACGGTCGCGGCGATCGCATCGAGTTCATAGCCGACGCCCATGCTGGCCTGCGCGGTTTCGGCGCGGGCCGCCGTGACGATGCCGGCGAGACCCGCCAGCAATCCGGCGATCACATAGACCTTGACGAGATGCGCCTCGATGTTGATGCCGGAAACACGGGCCGCCTGCGGGTTGGCGCCGATGGCATAGGTGAACTTGCCATAACGGGTGTAGCGCAGCGCAATGTGAAAGATCAGCGCAACGACCAGGAAGACGACGACCGGCCACGCCTTGGTGCCGATGAAGTGAAACTGCTCGGTGATCCCGGAAACCGGCTGTCCCTTCGTATACCACTTCGCGACACCGCGGGCCGAAACGAACATGCCGAGCGTTGCAATGAACGGCGGGATTTTCGTGTAGGCGATGAGCGCGCCGTTCGCGAGACCGGCGGCCGCCCCGATTAGCAGCCCGATCATGATCGGCACGAAAGCCGGCAGGTCGGTCAGCGACGGAAAGACCGCCCGTCCCCAGGTCGACGATTGGGCGAAGCTCGTGGCGATCATCGCCGTCATGCCGACGACCGAGCCGGACGACAGGTCGATACCCCCGGTGATGATGACCTGGGTGACGCCGACGGCGATGATGCCGATGACGGAGACCTGCAGGATCATGATCGTCAGGCGCTGCGAATTCATCAGGAAGCTTTGGCCGATGAACATCCAGCCGAGCGCTTCATAGATGAGCGCGATGCCGACGAGCACGAGGAAAATGCTGAGCTCGGTCGGCAAACGCCGCCGCCTTTGCCGGGTTGCGAGCGGAGCCGCGCCCTCTGCTGCCTTGGTACTCATGTCAAACCTCCCTTGGGCGATGACGGACGGCGCATCACTGCGCAGCCAGCTCCATCACCTTGATCTGCGTTGCTTCATCGCGATTGAGGAAACCGGTCACGCGTCCCTCATGCATGACCATGATGCGGTCGCTCATCCCGAGAACCTCGGGCATCTCGGATGAGATCATGATAACCGCCACGCCGTTTCGCGCCATTTCGGTGACCAGCCGGTGGATTTCCGCCTTGGCGCCGACATCGATGCCGCGCGTCGGCTCGTCGAGGATGAGGATCCGCGGATTGGTGAGCAGCCAGCGCCCGATCAGCACCTTCTGCTGATTGCCGCCCGAAAGATTCTCTACGCGCTCGTAGAGATTGGGCGTTTTCACCCGCAGCTTCTTTGCCATATCCTCGCAGGTCGCCTCGATGGCGCCCTGCTGCACGAAGCCGCCCTTGACATATCTGTCCTGCAGCACGGCGATCTGCATGTTCTCGAGAATATCGAGGATGAGCAGACAGCCGGTATCCTTGCGGTCCTCGGTCAGGAACGCCATCTGGTGGCGGATGGCCTCGGTCGGCGAAGAAATCGTCACCGGTTTGCCGTAGAGCTCGATCGAGCCGGAGCTTGCCGGCGTCACCCCGAACAATGTTTCGGCGACATTCGACCGCCCGGAACCGACGAGGCCGGCCACGCCGAGGATCTCGCCCGCCCTGACCTCGAAGGAGACGTTTTTGAAGACGCCGTTGAGGCAGAGATCCTTGACCGAGAGCATCACCTCGCCGATCGGCACTTCTTCTTTCGGAAACATCTGGGTGATCTCGCGCCCGACCATCATCCGGATGATGTCGTCGCGGGTCACCTCGGTCGAGGCATGCGTGCCGATATAGCGGCCGTCACGGAAGACGGAGAACTCGTCTGCGATTTCGAAAAGCTCGTTCATCTTGTGGGTGATGTAGACGATGCCGATGCCCTGCGCCCTTAGGTCGCGGATAATGCGGAAGAGATGCTCGACCTCGCGCTCGGTCAGCGCCGAAGTCGGCTCGTCCATGATCAGCACGTCGGAATTATAGGAAACCGCCTTGGCGATCTCGACCATCTGCCGGTTGGCGACCGACAGGTACCGGACCTCGATATCGGGATCGATGTCGATATTCAGCCGGGCAAACAGCTCTTCGGTCATGCGATGCATGACGCCGTGATCGACGAAGCCGAAGCGGTTCTTCGGTTCGCGGCGGATCCAGATATTTTCGGCGACCGTCATGAACGGCATCAGGTTCAGTTCCTGATGGATCATGGCAATGCCGTTCTCCAGCGCGTCGAGTGGAGATTTCAGCTGGATCTCGATGCCCTTCAGGCGGATATCGCCTTTATCCGGTATGTAGATGCCGGCAAGGATCTTCATCAGCGTCGATTTGCCGGCGCCGTTTTCGCCCATCAGCGCATGCACGGAGGCGCGCTTCAGCCGAAATTGCACGTCGTCGAGGGCGACGACACCGGGAAATTCCTTGCGAACGCCCTCGGCGCTCAACAGATATTCCGCATTCGGGACTGCACCGCTCGCGCGCACGGCGGCCATGGTTGTCGGGCTGACGGCCATATCATCTCCTCCGGACAGGCGAAAAGGATGCGGGCAAAGCCCGCATCCGGTTTGGCGTTCGCCTCAGTTCTTGGTGACGAAGTCCTTGACGTTTTCAGGCGTGACGAGCTGGAAGGGAATATAAACCTTCTTCTCGGTCTTTTCGCCCTTGGCGAGCTTGAGTGCCGTGTCGAGCGAACCCTTGCCCTGGCCGGCGGCATCCTGGAACACCGTGACGTCGAGATCGCCTGCCTGCATGGCGGCAAGCGCGTCCTGGGTGGCGTCGACACCGCCGACGACGACCTTGGTCATATCCTTGCCGGCTGCCTTCAGCGCCTGGATGGCGCCGATCGCCATTTCGTCGTTGTTGGAGATCACGGCGTCGAATTCGATGCCGCTGGAGAGCCAGTTGGTCATCAGGTCGGCGCCCTGGGTGCGATCCCAGTTGGCCGTCTGCTCTTCGACGATCTCCAGACCCTTGCATTCGTCGGTCTTGATGACGTCATGAACGTCCTGGGTGCGCATGCGCGCAGCCTGGTTGGAAAGCTCGCCCATGATGACGACAGCCTTGCCCTTGCCGCCGAGAATGCGGCAGATTTCCTTGGTTTCCAGCGTGCCGGATTCCTGCTCGTTGGAGGCGACGAAGGCCTGCTTCTCCGGCAGCGTGTCGACATTGACCGGCTGGCGGTTGACGTAAACCAGCGGAATGCCGGCATCGGCGGCGAGCTTCGACATTGCCGTGGTCGCGTCGGTATCGACCGGGTTGACGATGATGGCATCGACCTTGGAGGCGATGAAATTCTGGATCTGGCTCTGCTGCTTGGAAACGTCGTTCTGCGCGTCTTCGACCTGCAGCGTCACGCCGCTCAGCGTCTTGGCATAATCGGTCATGCCGTTGCGCAGCACGGTCAGAAAGTTGTCGTCGAATTTCGCCATCGAAACGCCGACGGTTTCTGCGTGAGCCGCCGTCGACATGACGAGCGCCATCGCAGTGCCCAGGATAAACTTTTTCATTTTACTTCCTCCACAAACGGTGCCCGGCTGCACCCTCCTCACGCCGGAGCCCCAGGCATTTGCCCTGGAGCCGCAATTTCCCGCCGCCTCTCCTGCGGCGCTCCGCTTAAAACGGAACAAACAAACCGTAAAATTTGCTCTTCGGAATATTCATTCCATTTTCTGAGAACGACGTCAAGCCTCTTTAGCGCGACGTGAGCGGGCAGAAGTCGTAAGGCCGCGCAGGTCACGATCGCCGCCGGCATTGCCTCTGTTGTGAAAGATCAAGGCCGCCTCCATCTATGGAGGGCTCGAAGACAAGACCGCGGCCGCAGGCGTCTTCGATATCCTCGACGCGGCCGGTCATTTAAAGATTTTGGAGACAGGACAGATGTCCATTTCGATCTATCGCCTCACCGTTCCGATGTTCCAGCGCGGCCTCGGCAGCCTGAAAACCTATCTCGACAAGGCGGAAGCCTATGCGAAGGAAAAGAACATCGATCCCGCCGTCTTGGTCGCCGCGCGTCTCGCGCCCGATATGCTGCCGCTCTCCGGCCAATATCAGCGCGCCAGCGACAGCGCCAAATTCACCCTCTCGAGGCTAACCGCCACCGACGCCCCGAAGTTCGAGGACAATGAGAAGACGTTCGACGAACTGCGCGAACGGCTGGCCAAGACCGAAGCCTATCTCGCCGGCTTCTCGGAGGACGCGCTGGAGGGCACGGAAGCCCGGGACATCACTTTGCCGGGCAAAAGCGGCATCGTGCTTCCCGGAAACGAGTATGTCACCGTTTTCGCCCTGCCGAACTTCTATTTCCACGTTGCCACGGCCCACGCCATCCTGCGCAATCAGGGTACGCCGATCGGCAAGCGCGATTATCTCGGGTAAAAGGTGTCAGGGCCGGCGCGTCACCGGCCCTTTTTCCGTCAGCTCGGTATAGGCGAGCGTCTGATCGAGATGCCGCGCCCGCAGCGACAGCAGCTTTTCGGCATACTCAAGCCGGATCGCCGCATAGGCCGAATCGGCCGCGACATTCTTGAGCTCCATCGGATCGTCGCCGAGATTGAAGAGCAGCGGCGGCAAGGCGGCAAAATGCACATATTTGAACCGCGCGTCGCGGATCACCGCGAGATTGCACTCGTTCGACCTGAGCCCGAAATACCGCTCCGTCTCGCCGCCGGCGATATCGCGGAAATCGAACTCCCAGAATGCTGCGTCCCGCCAGCCTTCCGCGCCGCCGCCCTCGACGAACGGCATCAGCGACCGACCGTCGAGCCCGTTCTGCGCCTCGATGCCGAGCCTTTGGCAAAGTGTCGGAAAAACATCCGCAGCGCTGGTGAAATTGTCGACGGCCCCGCCGGCGGCTCCACTTGCGGGATCGCGAATGACCAGCGGAATATGGTAACTGCCGTCGAAGAAGCCGCCCTTCCCCAGCGTCCAGTGGTCGCCCGCCATCTCGGCGTGATCCGAGGTGAAGACAATAAGCGTATTGTCCCAGGCGCCGGCATCCTGCAGCGCCTGCCAGATCCGGCCGAGCTGCGCATCGACCTCTGCGATCATGCCGTAATAGATCGCCCGGATCGCCGCGAAATCCTCGCCGTTCCAGTCGCCGAGCGGCCCCGTCGCACCGTGGATGAAACTGCCCTTGCCGGTGCGTGGCATGGCATAGGCGAGATAGGGATGACTTGCCTCTTCCGTTTGGGCGTTTGCCGCCCGCGCAAAAGCCGGCCCCTCACCGGGCCTGAACATCCGGTTGAACGGCTCCGGCACCGAGAACGGCGGATGCGGACGTAGGAAAGACACATGCGCAAACCACGGCCTGTCCTGCTCGCCCAGCCAGCGGATGAACTCGCCGGCGAGGAAGGCCGTCTGGGTCTCGTCGCTGGAATAGGCCGGCGCCGCATCGGAAATGTCGCCGGCGCGCGCGCCGACGGGAATATGAATGTCGCGGCTGACGGCGTCCCGATGGCCGCGGGACCGGAGCCAGGAGAGCCACTGCCTTTCATGCTCCGGCAGCAACTGGCGTGCGGTAAAGCCCGGCAGCACGCCTTCATAGGTGGTCAGATGCGGGTCATTGGCATCCATACCGCGCGGATCGGGCGCCGTGTCCGTATAGCCGAACAGTGTCGGGTCATATCCCGCCCGCCGGGCGGCCAGCGCCAGATTGTCGAAGCGGGCATCGAGCGGCGAACCATTGCGGCAGACGCGGTGGTTCATCTGGTAGAGGCCGGTATAGAGCGTCGCCCGGGCCGGCGAGCAGGGTGCCGCCCCGGCATAGTGCCGCCGGAACAGCGTGCCCTGGCGCGCCAGTGCGTCGACATTGGGCGTTTTCACGCAAGGATGACCGACGGCCGACAGGCAATCGCCACGCCACTGATCCGCCGTGATCAGCAGGATGTTCGGCCTGGCGCCTTTCTCAATTCCGGGCTCAATGCTGGTTGGTTTTGGCATGCCAGTTCCAGGCGGAACGGATGATCTGACTGAGATCATACTGCGGCACCCAGCCGAGCACGTCGCGCGCCTTGTCGTTATTGGCGACCAGCGTATGCGAATCGCCTTCGCGCCGGCCGATATATTCGACCGGGAAAGGCCGGTTCGACACATCCTCGATCGCGCCGAGCAATTCCCTGACCGTGGTGCCGGTGCCGGTGCCGAGGTTGAGCGCGACGGACTCGCCGCCCTTCAGCAGATATTCGACGGCGCGCACATGCGCATCGGCAAGATCCAGCACATGAATATAGTCGCGCACGCAGGTGCCGTCGCGCGTCTCATAATCGCTGCCGAACACCTTGAAGCCCTGGCGGCGGCCGAGTGCCGCGTCGATCGCCAGCGGAATCGCATGCGTTTCCGGCTGGTGCCATTCGCCGATCCGGCCTTCGAAATCGGCGCCCGCCGCATTGAAATAACGCAGCACCACCGAGCGCAGGCTCTTGTACTGGTCGTAATCGGCAAGCGCCTGTTCGACGATATATTTCGTCCGCCCGTAGGGATTGATCGGCACCTGCCGGTGCGTCTCGTCGAGCGGCACGCTCTGCGGCAGCCCGTAGGTGGCGCAGGTGGAGGAGAAGACGAAGGCATTGATGCCGGCCGCCTGCGCCGCCGACAGCAGCGTCAACGTGCCGATGACGTTGTTCTCATAGAAGGAAACCGGATCCTTGACCGATTCGCCGACTTCGATCAGCGCCGCGAAATGCAGGATCGCCGCCGGCTTGTGCTTGGCCAGCACCTCATCCAGCCGGGCGCGATCGCGAATATCGCCTTCCTCGGCCGGTCCCCATTTGACGAACTCGCGATGGCCGTTGGAAAAATTATCGAAGACGACAGGCTTGTAGCCCTTGTTCGCCAGGTCGAGACACGTATGCGAGCCGATATAACCGGCGCCGCCGACGACAAGAACCGTTTCACCTGCCATGCACCACCCTTATTATTAGCGAGAGATGAAAGAAACCTAGACGAGATACACGTCAATAAAAAGAAGGAATTACGATCGGCGTGAACGGACAATACGTCAAATGCCGAACTGCCCCGGCCCTATATGATTTGGCCCGGACCGCCAACCTTCGCGCATTATTCGCGTGATTTGCATAGCCGCCCGCCCTAAGGGGCTTTCACCACCATGTGATGCAACGGACCGCGGCAATCGGATAGGGGAGCGCGCGAATGAGAAAGGCATTGGTCGTTTGGGGCGGCTGGCAGGGCCATGAGCCGGAGCAATGCGCTCATATCGTCGCCGATCTTCTGCGCGAGGACGATTTTACGGTGGAGGTCACTGGCGATCTCGGCATATTCGGATCGCCGACGCTTGTGAAAGCCGATCTGCTGGTACCGATCATCACCGGCGAAACGCTGGAAAAACCCCACGCTAGCGCCTTGGTTGAGGCGGTGCGCGGCGGGCTGGGGCTTGCCGGCCATCACGGCGCGCTCGCCACCTCCTTCAAGGAAAGCGCGCCTTTCCGCTATGTCTCCGGCGTCACCTGGGTCGCCCATCCCGGCAACATCATCGACTTCCGCGTCGCCGTTACCCGCCAGGACGATCCGGTGATGGAGGGCATTCCCGATTTCGACTACCGGTCGGAGCAATATTATCTGCATTATGATCCCACAGTCGAAATCCTGGCGACCACCACCTTTACCGGCGCCTACGATCCGGCCGCCCGCAATGTCGTGATGCCCGTCGTCTTCAAGCGCCATTTCGGGGCCGGCCGCATCTTCTATTCCGCGCTCGGGCATGTCGCCGCCGAATTCGACCATCCCTATATGCCGCTCATCCTGCGCCGCGGCCTCGGCTGGGCCGCCCGCCAGTAGCGTACGACGGCGCATTGCGTCATGGAGCAGCCGCCTGCCGCGCGCCGGCGGCACCCTAACTTGCCCCCATGCCGGATCGCTTCTCTTTCGTCCCCGCCACTGCCGATCGCCTCACCGATATCGAAATGGTCTTCGACGATTGCGGCGGCGGAAGGAATTGCCGCTGCGCCGACTGGTATCTGCCGAATGCCGATTTCAAGGCGGGATGGGGCGAGGGAAATCGCAGCTGGTTTCGAGACCTGCTTGACGGGCCGCGCCCGCCGGGCATTCTCGGCTATCAGGGCAACGACCCAGCCGGATGGTGCGGCGTCGCGCCGCGCGCCGTCTTCGACCGGCTGCGCCGCTCAAAACCTTTTGCCCCGGTCGATGAGAGGCCGGTCTGGTCGATCAACTGCTTCATCACGCGCAAGCCGTTCCGGCGGCAGGGCCTGTCTCGCCTGCTTTTGAAACAGGCCGTCGAATTTGCTAGGGTAAACGGCGCCGAATGTCTCGAAGCCTATCCCGTCGATCAGGGCCGTACCTTGGGAACGGGCGAGCTTTACCCGGGCACGCTTTCGATATTTCTCGATGCCGGTTTTGCCGAAGTGGCAAGACGTCTGCCCACAAGGCCGATCGTCCGCCTGGACTGCCGCTGACGATTTCGGTTGTCCGGAAATTGGATCTAGCGCGCTGCCTTGATCTGCCGGTCGTTCTCGACGTCAGGGGCCGCCGTATCATAGACCCGCATCAGCCGCCCGGCCGCCTTCAACTTCTCGATGAGATCGTTTCCGTCAGGCGAGGCCTTCGTCAGCTCCAGCTGCTCGAACTCCTTGAGCGCCTGTGCCCAATGGCTTTCGCCACGCCCATCCGGCCTGCCTTCCGATTCCCACAGTGAATAGGCGCGCTGGCTGACCCAGGCGTCTTTATTATGACTCATAATCAACCCCAGCGAGAAATTTGGAAAAAAAGTCGACAGGCAACAAGGTGCCAAAACCGGCTTTAGGAGTCGTTACGAGGCAGCGTTAGTTTTTAGCTAACTGCCATGATTCGGCGAGACTAACCGCCGATAAAGTCATACGAATTCGCGGTGCGATAGAGCTGCGCCCCTCGCTCGGCACCTTGGACTGATTTGAATACCGAGTTAGGGTCGGCGCGAAACGACAGCGGTGACCTATGGCAGCAAAGACGACCCTCAATGCGAAGAACCTGGAAGCGCTCGGTGCGCAGCGTCTCGCCGAACTGCTGATCGAGATCAGCACCGGCAGCGCCGCCCATAAACGGCGTCTGCGCATGGAACTGGCCGGCAATCAGGGCAGCACCGAGGTGGCGCGTGAGATCCGCAAGCGCCTCGGCAGCATCGCACGTGCGCAGAGCGTCATCGAATGGCACAAAGTAAAAGCCGTCAACGCCGACCTCGAAACGCAGCGATCCGCGATCGTCACCGTCGTGGCCGCCGACGACCCGAAGGAAGCGTTCGATCTCATCTGGCAATTCCTTGCCGTTGCCGATTCGATTTTCCACCGATCCAACAGCAACGACATCGCCTTCACCGAGACGTTCCATCAGGCATGCGCCGATGCCGGCGCCATCGCCAGCTCAGCGGGAATCGGTATCGACGTTCTTGCCGACAAGGTCTTCACGGCATTGCAGGATAACGACCACGGCCAATATGACCCGCTGATCGCCGAAATGGTTCCGGCGCTGGGCAAGGACGGCCTGGAACGTTTGAAGAGCCTCCTGGTGCAATGGTCGAACGAAGCGGAGGAGAAGCCCGCCGACGCCGACCGGGAGATTTTCGGCTGGGGCGGCAATGGGCCGATCTTCAGGGACGAGATCTATGCCGGCCATCGGCAACAGACGGCGCGAATCGCTCTGCAGGACATTGCCGATGCTGAGAACGATGTCGATGCCTTCATCGCCCAGCAGCCGAAAGAGACATTGAGGGCGCCGACGATCGCAACCGCGATTTCCGGCCGCTTGCTCCTGGCTGGACGCGCCGAGGAAGCATTGAGGATTTTGGACGGCGTCGACCACCGGGGATGGTTCGAAATGCCTTTTGAATGGCAGGAAGCCCGCGTCGAAACGCTCGAAGCGCTCGGACGGGGGGAGGAAGCCCAGGCCTATCGATGGCAATGTTTCGAGCAGTCTCTGAACGGCGAGCACCTTCGCGCTTTCCTGCGAAAGCTCGCCGACTTCGACGACATCGAGGCCGAGGAGAAAGCATTGGCCTTCGCGCGCGGCTTTCCGGATGTTCATCGAGCCCTTGCCTTTTTCCTTGCCTGGCCGGCACCTGCCGAGGCCGCGAAACTCGTCTCCAGGCGCCAGGCGGAACTGGACGGCGACCTCTACGAGCTGATGACGTCGGGCGCCGAAAGGCTGCGGGAGAAACACCCGCTCGCGGCAACAATCCTGTTACGCTCGATGATCGGCTTCACCCTCGATAACGGCCGATCCAGCCGTTACAGGCATGCCGCGCGCCATCTGGCGGAATGCGCCGCGCTCGCGCCTCACATCGACGATTTCGGCAGCGCCCGGCCTCATGACGCCTATGTTGCCGAACTGAAGCGTCAACACGGAAACAAGAATGGCTTCTGGAGCCTAATACGTTAAGCCGCAGCCCGATTCACGAACGGAAAGGACATCGCTATGACCGATACTTCGTGGCACGCAGATCCCCTGAGCTGGGGCAATGGCCTACACATGTTCGAAGCCTTCCTCGAGCCGACGGACCCCTACTCGGCCAAAGCATTCAACAAGCTGGACGCCCTTCTCGATCAGGCCGGCGAGGACAGGATCACAGTGAAGATCCGCCTGCAGTCGCAACCCTGGCATCTCTATTCCGGCGTGATCGTCCGCTGCATCATCGCAGCCTCGACGCTGGAAGGCGGCAAGGAGACGGCAAAGAGGGTCTTAGCCGCCGTCGCCGCGCATCGGGAAGAGTTCGAATTCGATCATCACGCCGGCGGGTCGAATATGGACGTGACGCCGAACCAGATTATCGAGCGCCTGGAGGGCTATAGCGGCGTCAAGCTGAAGGACGCCTTCGCAATTCCGGATCTTGACCGAGAGATCAAATGGCACTGCAAATACGCCCGGCAAAACGGCATCCACGTCTCGCCGAGTTTCATGATCGACGGGCTGGTGCAGGGGGACGTCAGCAGCGGCGACGAGGTTGCGGCGTGGGTGAAGAAGGTGCTGGGCCATTGACGCCTAGCTATGCCAACGTCCTGAAATCACAAGCGTTGGCGCGCTTGAAGCATTATGGCGGAGAGGGTGGGATTTGAACCCACGATACCCTTGCAGGTATGCCGCATTTCGAGTGCGGTGCATTCGACCACTCTGCCACCTCTCCGCGGTCAGGTCGGCGCTTGTTCGGCGCGGGCGTTCTCATAACGAGCCTGTGACGGGTTGGCAAGCCGAAAAGTCGAAGCATTCCATCCTTTTGCCTTGACACTTTTTTGTCACTCGCGTATCTCGGCTGCGCAATAGGTTCGGAGTAATCCGTGCCTTGCCAGTCCCGCGCTCGCGTGGGGCGTTTCACCGGCAGGAAGAGCTCGAGGCCAGCCCTCTGAAATCCCTGCTTAACTTCGACTGATAAAAAGACGGCCACCCTGCTGATCAGCGGGGAGAGCTGGAACGAACATGAAAGGATAAAAAATGTTCGCAGTCATCAAGACCGGCGGTAAACAGTACCGTGTGGCAGCCAACGACGTGCTGACCATCGAAAAGCTGGAAGCCACCGCTGGCGACTCCATTGAATTCACCGAAGTGCTCGTGATCGGCGAAGGCGCCGACGCTGCGATCGGTGCGCCCTTCGTTACCGGCGCCTCTGTCAAGGCAGAAGTCGTCGAACAGAACCGCGGCAAGAAGGTCATCGCCTTCAAGAAGCGCCGCCGTCAGAATTCGAAGCGTTCGCGCGGCCATCGTCAGCATCACACGGTCGTCCGTATCACGGACATCGTGGCTGCCAAGTAAGATCAACGGGACAAGGTTTAAAGGAGAACTCCAATGGCACACAAAAAAGCTGGCGGTTCCTCGCGCAACGGTCGCGATTCCGAATCCAAGCGCCTTGGCGTGAAGAAGTTCGGCGGCGAAGCCGTCATCGCAGGCAACATCCTCGTGCGTCAGCGCGGGACGCAGTGGCATCCGGGTTCCAACGTCGGCCTCGGCAAGGATCACACGATTTTTGCGCTTACCGCCGGCAATGTGAACTACCGAACCAAGGCCAACGGTCGCGTCTACGTGTCTGTCATGCCGAAAGCGGAAGCAGCGGAATAAGCCGGTAGCGCTCAAAAACAGCCGGCGTCTCATCGACCCGGCTGGCCGTATCAGGTTCAGTCTAGAAAACAGGGGAGATGGGGCGCCATCTCCCCTTTTTCTTTGTCCAAACAGGAGGACTGAACATGCAAGGCGAATTGTTAAGGGTAGACCAATCACGGTCGCCCCGGGAAGGCCAGGTGTCTTCCGAAGAACGGCTGAGGCCGGAGCGGTTAAGGACCGATTGCCCTGTCTTGTTATCGGAAAGGCTCGTCATGCGCGCGCCCCACGAAGAAGACATCGACGCCCTTGCCCATCTCGCCAATAACGCCAAAGTCGCCACCATGGTATCGCGTATGCCGCACCCTTATACCGCCGATGATGCTGCCGACTTCGTGCGTCGCACGAAAAAAGGCGAGATTGGCAAGTGCGTCTATGCAATCACCAAAGCCGAAAACGGCGCCTTTATCGGCTGCTGCGGTGTCGAGCCGCATGCCGACGGCAGAACCGTCGAGATCGGCTACTGGCTGGGCGAGCCCTATTGGAACAAGGGTTATACCACCGAGGCCTGCCATGCCCTGGTCGATATGGTGTTCAGAACCCGTCAGGATGTCGATCAGATCGATGCCCGTTGCCGGGTGATGAACGTCGCCTCGCGCCGCGTCATCCAGAAGTGCGGCTTCCAGTTCCAGGGATCGGGGCTCGCCGCTTCGCTGGCGCTCGGCAGCAACGTGCCGGTGGAATGGTACAGGCTCGACCGCAAGACCTGGATGTCGCTCAGAAGCTGGGGGAACATCGCATGAGCACGACCGCGCTGCAAAGGCCGGAGACCAGGCCGATGATGCCAGGCCCCGCGCCTGTCATCTCGACCGCCCGGCTGACGCTCCGCCCCCACAGGCTGAGCGACGCGCCATCGATTGCGGAATCGCTTTCCGATTTCGCTGTCACGCGCATGCTGTCCCGCGTGCCCGCGCCGTTCGACCGGCAGGATGCGCTGGACTGGCTGGTCCCGGTCACCTCGGGCGCCCTGCCGGACTGGCCGTTGGCGATCACCGGCAAGGACGATGTCCATATCGGCAACGTCTCGATCGAGCTGCGCCACGGCCGCTGGCACCTCGGCTATTGGCTGAACCGCTACTACTGGCGGCGCGGCTATATGAGCGAGGCGGTGGCTGGGATTATCGAGCGCTTCTCGCGCCGCATGCCGGAGACGCCGATCCATTCCGGCGTCTTCGCCGACAACCCGGCCTCGCTGCGGCTGCAGGAGAAGCTCGGTTTCCGCATGACCGGTTGCGGCGAAATCTATTGTTTCGCCCGCAACACCATGGTCTCGCACATCGAAACCGTGCTGCAGCCGGGCATGCTGCAGCCGCGGAAGGTGGCCTAATCGAAGAAAGAAGACGCCGCCCAGAGCGGCGTCTTCGTCAATTCCCGATCTCGACCCACAGAGGAAAATGATCGGAGCCGACGGATTGCGTATCGATCCGGGCGGATTGCAACCGGCCCTCGAGGCCGCAACTGACGAAGCAATAATCGAGATGCATGCGTTCGCCGTGATCTTCGGGATTCATCCAGCTGTAGCTCTCCGGGCGGTAAGCTTTGAGCGCCGCAAAGGCGTCGACCGGCGTGCCGATCCTGGTGATACGGCCGTAATATCCGCCCCCGGCACCGGCAAGCGCGCAATATTCCGGCGATTCCGGCTCCATGTTGAAATCGCCCATGACGACGTAATCCTCCGGCAGCGGCGGCTCCGGCAGATCGAATTCGCCGCCCCCCGTCAGCGATCCGCCGTCGTGGACGAAAGCGTTGATATGCGCGTTCAAAAATTGCAGCTGGCGAATGCGCTCGTCTGGAGAGACGTGGTCGAGATGCACGGAATAGACACGGATCGCGCGCCCGGGTGCCGCGATGACCGCCTCGGTGGCACCGCGCTGCAGGTTGATCTTGCCGATCGTGCGGCTGCGCGGCAGAAGCAGCGTCCGGGTCGAAAGGATCGGCCAGCGCGACAGCACCATATTGCCGAACTGGAAGCGTGTGCCCCGCACCGGCGAGAGCCCGCTTCCGGCAGCCTCGGCATGCAGGTCGCAGGCCGGCCCATACACCCAGAAATGGTCGGGAAAGAAGGCGGCAAGGTCGGCCGCCATGTCGGCAAAACCGTTGCGCGAGAAGCCGCGGGTCACTTCCTGCAGCGCGATGATATCGGCGCCCTCGAGGCTCCGGGCAATGCGCGCGAGATCGTATCTGCCGTCGAGACCGAAGCCGTACTGTATGTTATAGCTCGCAAAATTCACGATAATCTTTGACCTCCGTCGGAACCGCCTATATCGAATGGGCCAAGACGGGCCGTCCAACCGCCACCGGATACTGGAAGTAAAATGAAATTTCTCGACGAAGCAAAGGTCTATATCCGATCCGGAGACGGCGGCGGGGGCAGCGTTTCCTTCCGGCGCGAGAAATTCATCGAGTTCGGCGGGCCGGACGGCGGCGATGGCGGCCGTGGCGGCGATGTCTGGGTCGAGACCGTCAACGGCCTCAACACGCTGATCGATTTCCGTTTTCAGCAGCATTTCAAGGCGACGATCGGCACCCACGGCATGGGCAGGAACCGCACCGGCGCCAACGGCAGTGACGTGACGCTGAAGGTACCCGTCGGAACCCAGATCTTCGAGGAAGACCGGGAAACGCTGATCTGCGATCTCACCGTCGAAGGCCAGCGTTATTGCCTCGCCCATGGCGGCAATGGCGGCTTCGGCAACGCCCATTTCAAGACCTCGACCAACCAGGCGCCGGATTGGGCCAATCCCGGCCTGCCCGGCGAGGAAAAGACCCTCTGGCTGCGGCTGAAGCTGATTGCCGATGCCGGCCTCGTCGGCATGCCCAATGCCGGCAAGTCGACCTTCCTGGCATCGGTCACCCGCGCCCGGCCGAAGATTGCCAATTATCCCTTCACCACCCTGCATCCCAATCTCGGCGTCGCCACCATCGACGAGCGGGAATTCATCCTGGCCGACATTCCTGGCCTGATCGAAGGTGCCCATGAGGGTGTCGGCATCGGCGACCGTTTCCTCGGCCATGTCGAGCGCACCCGCGTGCTGCTCCATCTCGTCTCCGCCCAGGAGGAAAAGGTCGGCAAAGCCTATACGACGGTGAAGCACGAGCTCGAAGCCTATGGCAACGATCTGACGGATAAGGCCGAGATCGTCGCTCTGTCGCAGATCGACGTGCTCGACGAGGCCGAACTGAAGAAGAAGACGAAGGAATTGGCCGAGGCCTGCGGCAAGACGCCGTTCCAGATTTCCGCCGTCACCGGCAAGGGTATGACCGAGGTGCTGCGTGCGCTGCGCGACATCATCGTCGAAGAAAATGCCGAGGAAAAGCCGGCCAAGGTGCCGAAGCAACGCCATCGCGACATTGTTGTCGCCGACGAGGCTGAGGACCTTGGCGAGGATGGGGCCGATGACCAGCCGTAAGCCGCTCGGCCGCTACCGCCGCATCGTCATCAAGATCGGCTCGGCGCTGCTGGTCGATCGCAAGGTCGGGCTGAAAAAGGCGTGGCTCGACGCCATGTGCGCCGACATTGCGGGGCTGAAGGCCAAGGGCATCGACGTGCTCGTCGTCTCCTCCGGCGCCATTGCGCTCGGCCGCTCGGTGCTCGACCTGCCGTCCGGCGCGCTGAAACTGGAGGAAAGCCAGGCGGCCGCCGCCGTCGGCCAGATCGCGCTGGCCCGCGCCTGGTCGGAAAGCCTGTCGCACGGCGAGATCGTCGCCGGCCAGATCCTGCTGACGCTCGGGGATACCGAGGAGCGCCGCCGCTATCTCAATGCGCGCGCCACCATCAATCAGCTTTTGAAAATCGGCGCCGTGCCGATCATCAACGAGAATGACACGGTCGCCACCAGCGAGATCCGCTATGGCGACAACGACCGCCTGGCCGCCCGCGTCGCGACGATGACCGGCGCCGATCTGCTGGTCCTTCTTTCCGATATCGACGGCCTCTATACTGCGCCGCCGCATCTCGACCCGAACGCGACGTTCCTGGAGACGATTTCCGAAATCACCCCGGAGATCGAGGCGATGGCCGGCGGCGCGGCTTCCGAGCTGTCGCGCGGCGGCATGCGCACCAAGATCGATGCCGGCAAGATCGCTACGACATCGGGCTGCGCCATGATCATCGCCTCCGGCAAGACCGAAAGCCCGCTGTCGGCGATCGAAAACGGCGCGCGGTCCTCCTGGTTCGCGCCGTCGGGCACGCCGGTCACCGCCCGCAAGACCTGGATCGCCGGACAGCTGCAGCCGGCCGGCGAACTGCGTGTCGATGACGGCGCCGTCACCGCCCTCGGGGCCGGCAAGAGCCTGCTTCCGGCCGGTGTGCGCGGCGTTTCCGGCCTGTTCAGCCGCGGCGATACGGTGGCGATCGTCGGCCCTGAAGGTCGCGAGATCGCCCGCGGGCTTGTCAGTTACGATGCCGAGGATGCCCGCAGGATTGCCGGCCGCAAGTCGGCCGAAATCGAGGCCATTCTCGGTTATCCCGGCCGCGCCGCCATGGTCCATCGCGACGATATGGTGATGACCGCGCAGATCAGACAGAAATCGGAAAGGCAGAAGAAGGACGCGGCCCATGCCTGATACCGTTGCGCTAAGCCCTGACATTGACGCGCTGATGAACGACATCGGCCGCAAGGCGAAGGCTGCCGCGCGACCGCTGAGCTTTGCGTCCACTGAGGTCAAGAACAGCGCGCTGAACGCCATGGCCGATGCGATCCTGGCCAACCAGGCGGAGATCCTTGCCGAGAATGCCAAGGATTTGAAAGACACCGAAGGCAGCGACATGCTCGCCTCCTTCGTCGACCGGCTGACGCTGAACGACAAACGCGTCGCCGAGATGGCCGAGGGAATCCGTGCCATTGCCGCCCTTGCCGACCCGGTCGGTGAAGTTATCGCCGCCTGGGACCGCCCGAACGGGTTGAAGATCGAGCGCGTCCGCACGCCGCTCGGCGTCATCGGCGTCATTTTCGAAAGCCGGCCGAACGTCACGGCCGATGCCGGCGCCCTCTGCCTCAAGGCCGGCAATGCCGTGATCCTGCGCTGCGGTTCGGATTCGCGCCGTTCATCGCAGGCAATCCATGCCTGCCTCGTCGAGGGTCTGAAGGCCGCAGGACTTCCAGAGCATGCTATCCAGCTCGTGCCCGTCACCGATCGCGCCGCCGTCGGCGCCATGCTGCGCGGCCTGGACGGAGCGATCGACGTCATCGTGCCGCGCGGCGGCAAGAGCCTGGTCGCCCGCGTGCAGAGCGAGGCCCGCGTGCCGGTTTTCGCCCATCTCGAGGGCCTCTGCCATATCTATGTCGATGGCTCGGCCGATATCGAGATGGCCAAGCAGATCGTCGTCAATGCCAAGATGCGCCGCACCGGTATCTGCGGCTCTGCCGAAACCCTGCTCGTCGATGGCGCCGCGATCGGCACGCATCTGTCGCCGCTGCTCGAGGCCCTCACCGCGGCCGGCTGCGAAGTCCGCGCTTCGCCGACGGTGCTGAAGGTCGCCCCCGGCCTGAAGCCTGCAACCGAGGAGGACTGGTCGACCGAATATCTCGACGCGATCATCTCGGTCGCCGTCGTCGACGGCATCTCCGGCGCGATCGCCCATATCCAAAAATATTCCTCGAACCACACCGAAGCGGTGATCGCCGAGGACCCCGATGTCGTCGCGCGCTTCTTCACCGAGGTCGATTCGGCGATCCTGCTGCACAATGCCTCGACGCAATTTGCCGATGGCGGCGAGTTCGGCATGGGCGCGGAGATCGGCATCGCCACCGGCAAGATGCATGCCCGCGGCCCGGTCGGCGTCGAACAGCTGACCTCGTTCAAATATCGGGTGCACGGCGCCGGACAGACGCGGCCCTGACGTGACGGCGGAGAGTGTGGACCGGCATTATCTCCGCATGCCGCACAGCGAGCGCGGCATGGTCGTCGGCCTGTTCGGCGGTTCGTTCAACCCGCCGCACCAGGGCCACGCGCTGGTCGCCGAGATCGCCATCAAGCGGCTCGGCCTCGACCAGCTCTGGTGGATGGTCACCCCCGGCAATCCGCTGAAAAGCCGCAACCAGCTGGCCCCGCTTGCCGAGCGCATTGCCGAAAGCGAGCGTGTCGCCGCCGATCCGCGCGTCAAGGTCACCGCCTTCGAACAGTCGCTCGGCGTCAGCTACACCGCCAATACGCTCGCCCGCGTCAAGGCCCGCAATCCGCATGTGCATTTCATCTGGATCATGGGCGCCGACGGCCTGCAGACATTCCACAAATGGCAGAAATGGCAGGAAATCGTCCGCACCTTCCCGATCGCTGTGATCGACCGGCCGGGTGCCACGCTCTCCTACCTCTCCTCGAAAATGACCAGGACTTTCGATTTCGCCCGGGTCGACGAGGACGACGCGCGCATTCTCTGGAAGAAACCCGCGCCGGCCTGGACCTTCATCCACGGGCCACGCTCCGGCCTAAGCTCGACGGCAATCCGCAACGGCTCGCTGCCAGGCAGTTCCGAATAGGCTGATTTTTAAGGAAATCCCGGAAACGAGAAAGCCCGACGGGGGAGGATCCGTCGGGCTTATAAACTCGATCGACAACTGGGAGGAGGAGTGTTGTCGACCCTATCGAACGGCTATGGGAGGAGGAGAAGCCGTTTCGATGAGTGTGTTGTACCATATTCCGCTGGAAGATGAATATCGATTTGTGCAATGCAGCAATGCGGGCGCTGCAATCCTGTCGCGGACAGCCCTCGGGATACTGCCGTTTTTAGCGGCACGGCCGGCGAAACGGCCCTTGCAATGCCGGACTTTGTCGGTTGCCGATCGGCGCTGCCCGGAAAGTTCGACGTCCGTAGATCTCCGTCTCTGGGAAAGCCATGCGCTTCGTGAATAGGCGAACGCGGAACGGTCTGTCGCTAGGGTTATATTTTCCTGAATATATCCCTAGCCAAAGCGAGAGCGCCGTTATATTCGTCGCAATATTTCGAACCCTGGGGAATAATCATGCAGAACCGTCGCCAATGGATGAAACTGGCAACCGCCGCAATATCAGCCCTGTGGCTTGGGGCGGCAGCGCTGCCGACACCTGCCGCCGCGGCCGAAAAGCTCACCATCTTTGCGGCGGCGAGCCTCAAGGATGCGCTCGATGCCGTCAATGCCGCCTGGGCCAAGGAAAGCGGCAAGGAAGCCGTCGCCTCCTATGCGGCAAGCGGGGCACTGGCCAAGCAGATCGAAAACGCGGCACCCGCCGATGTCTTCATCTCGGCCGACCTTGCCTGGATGGATTACCTTGCCGGGAAGAACCTCATCAAGGCCGATACCCGTTCGAACCTGCTTGGAAACCGGATCGTGCTCGTTGCTGAAAAGGCCAAGGCAAAACCGGTCGAGATCAAGCCGGGCTTCGATCTCGCAGCGCTTCTGGGTGATGGCAAATTGGCCATGGGTGAACCGAAATCGGTTCCGGCCGGCAAATACGGCATGGCCGCGCTCGACAAACTCGGCGTCTGGAAATCCGTGGAAAGCAAGGTCGCCGGCGCCGAGAGCGTGCGCGCCGCCCTCGCCCTCGTCTCCCGCGGCGAAGCGCCCTACGGCATCGTCTACCAAACCGATGCCGCCGCCGATAAGGGTGTCGCCGTCGTCGGCACCTTCCCGGCCGATTCCCATCCGCCGATCATCTACCCGGTCGCCATTCTTGCCGAGAGCAAAAACCCGGATGCCGCAGCCTATCTCGACTTCCTGAAATCCGACAAGGCCACCGCCTTCTTCACGGCGCAGGGTTTTACCGTTCTCAAGTGATTGAGGGCGAAATGATTGCGGAATCAACAGTGACAGCTTAGCGTGAAGGCTCACTTAGGCGCGCCTCCTGTCCGGTTCGAGCCAATGGCTGCCCCTCGCCCTAACCCTCTCCCCGCTCGCGGGGAGAGGGGGCGTGCCCTGCGAAAGGTTGGCGAGGAACGGAGAGGTCGAGACATATCCCCTTCGCCCCGTTTACGGGGGTCCGAAGGACGGGTCGAGACGCGTGGCTCGACCCCGGTCGGTGCCGGCAGGCGGATGAGGGGCAGACACCGGGTGACACCGAATTTCCAGGGAGACAACCGCGTTTGGACATCTTCGGCCTGAGCAATGAAGAATGGACGGCGATCCTGCTCAGCCTGCGCGTCTCTTTTGTCGCCATGCTGGTGAGCCTGCCCTTTGGCATTCTCGTCGCTCTGCTGCTTGCCCGCGGCCGCTTCTGGGGCAAGTCGGTGCTGAACGGCGTCGTGCACCTGCCGTTGATCCTGCCCCCCGTCGTCACCGGCTTCCTTCTTCTCATCCTGTTCGGCCGCCGCGGTCCGGTCGGCAGCCTGCTCGACCAGTATTTCGGCATCGTCCTTTCCTTCCGCTGGACGGGCGCGGCACTCGCCTGCGCGGTCATGGCCTTTCCGCTGATGGTGCGCAGCATTCGCCTGTCGATCGAGGCTGTTGACCGCAAGCTGGAGGAGGCGGCCGGAACGCTTGGCGCCGGTCCCGCCTGGGTCTTTTTGACGATTACCCTGCCGCTGACCCTGCCCGGCATCATCACCGGCATGATCCTGTCCTTCGCCAAGGCCATGGGTGAATTCGGCGCGACGATCACCTTCGTCTCCAACATTCCCGGCGAGACCCAGACGCTATCCTCAGCGATCTACACTTTTACCCAGGTGCCGGGCGGCGATGCCGGCGCACTGCGGCTGACAGCCGTCGCCATCGTCATTTCCATGGCCGCGCTGCTCGCCTCCGAATTTCTCGCCCGTCTCGCCGGCCAAAGGATCGATCCGGAATGACGCTGATCGTCGCGGCAAAACAAAGGCTCGGCGGCTTTTCGCTCGACGCCGCCTTCACCTCCGAGCGTGGCGTCACCGCGCTGTTCGGCCGCTCCGGCTCCGGCAAGACCTCGCTGATCCGCATCATCGCCGGCCTCGCCCGCCCCGACGAAGGCCGCGTTATCCTCGACGGCGAGGCCCTGACCGAAACAGCAACCGGCACCTTCGTCCCGAAACATCGCCGCCGCTTCGGTTATGTCTTCCAGGAGGCGCGGCTTTTCCCGCATCTCAGCGTCCGCGCCAATCTCTCCTACGGCCGCTGGTTTACGGCGAAAACCGCACGCAGCGAGAGCTTCGATCGCATCGTCGACCTGCTCGGCATCGGGCCGCTGCTGGAGCGCAGCCCCGCAAAACTTTCCGGCGGCGAAAAGCAGCGCGTCGCCATCGGCCGCGCCCTTCTCGCCGCGCCCCGCCTGCTGCTGATGGACGAACCGCTGGCGGCCCTCGACGAGGCGCGCAAGGCCGAGATCCTGCCCTATCTGGAGCGATTGCGGGACCAGACCGAAATTCCGATCATCTATGTCAGCCATTCGATCGCCGAGGTGGCGCGGCTGGCAAACCAGGTCGTCGTCCTCAGCGACGGCAAGGTGGAAGCGATCGGCCCGGCCGTCGACATATTGAGCCGCCCGTCTGCGGCGGCTGATCGGAGAGAGGCGGGCGCGCTTCTCGAAGGCACGGTCGAAAGCTACGATCCACGCCACCACCTGTCGACCGTCGCGCTGAAATCTGCTCAGTTGCACATCCCCGGTGCAGCGCTTACCGCAGGCAGGCCGGTGCGCATTCGCATTCCGTCGCGAGACGTCATGCTGGCAACCGCCAGGCCCGAGGGCCTCAGCGCGCTGAACATTCTCGAAGGCAGGATCGCGGCGATATCGCCGGACGAGGACGGAACGGTGGAAATCCGGCTCGATTGCGGCGGCGACGCCATTCTCTCGCGCATCACAGCGCTCTCCTGCGAGCGCCTCGATCTTCAGCCCGGCAAAACCGTCTTTGCCGTCATCAAGACGGTTGCTCTGGAGGCCTGAACAGCGCCTCCCTACAGGCTGCGCCCCCTTACGGACTGCGCTTGCCTTCGAGCCAGGCGAGATCCTCGGCGAGGCTTTCGCGCATCGTCTTTTCCATCCGGCGGAAACGCTGGAGCAATTCTTCGCCGAACGGCGTCAGCGC
Organism: Rhizobium sp. N324; assembly: GCF_001664485.1. NCBI lineage: Bacteria > Pseudomonadati > Pseudomonadota > Alphaproteobacteria > Hyphomicrobiales > Rhizobiaceae > Rhizobium > Rhizobium sp. N324. The sequence goes on from NZ_CP013630.1 coordinate 4,574,794, forward strand.
CGCGCCGCCGCCCTTCTGGCCACCGCGCTGCGGCTCCACCACCTGTTCGCGGAACATCCGGTTCATCTCGCTGACCAGCAGCCATGCGCGCCGATAGGACATGTCCATCGCCCGCCCCGCCGCCGAGATCGATCCTGTCGCGCGGATATGCTCCAAGAGCTCCATCTTGCCGTGACCGAGACGATCTTCGTCCGGGAAGCTGATTCGCAGGACGGGCACGAGTGTTTTTGCGGCTGGATCGGTCATCGAATCGTGAAATCGTGGAATTTGCCGCACTTTACGCGGCGGTACGGAAACTGTACACCGCCCGCACCAGCAGTCCGCGCGGCAATATCCTTCAATTCGGACGCCAGATCGGATTTTCGACCGTTCTGTATCTTAGCACGTCTTGAAACATTAATGGTTTGATGCCTATCTTAACCATGATCCGGTCTCGATCGGATCTTGTGTTGTGCATGGTTTGTCATTCCAGGAAAGGGAAAGCACTGACAACAGTACACGCCAAGGGAAAAACGTTCGCCGTTATCCCGAAGAGTGCGGAACGTGGCGCCGATGCCGCCGCCCGTGCCCTAGAAACCGTCCTCGCCAGCCTCGAGGACTCCAAAGCTGAAGATATCGTCACCATCGACATTGCCGGAAAATCGGCGCTGGGAGACTACATGATCGTCGTCTCCGGCCGCTCGAACAGGCATGTCATGGCGATCTCGGATCACCTGCTCACCGACCTGAAAGACGACGGCCTCGGCACGGCCCGCGTCGAAGGCCAGGAAGGCGGCGATTGGGTCCTGATCGACACCGGTGATATTATCGTGCATGTGTTTCGTCCTGAAATCCGCGAGTTCTACAACATCGAAAAGATGTGGGCGGCTCCGGATATGGATGAAGAAACGCGGCACTGACAGGCAGGCCGGCATTCTGTCCGGCGCCTGAACGTGGCATTGGCTGGCCGGGCAAAAGGAAAACCGGCCGGTGGCGCCTCGTGCGCCCGATGTGCTGCATCAGCAGGAGCGGATGAATGCGAGTTGGTCTTTTTGCGGTGGGACGGCTGAAATCCGGCCCCGAAAAGGATCTTGCGGCCCGTTATTTCGACCGTTTCGCCAAGGCCGGCCCTGCTGTCGGCCTCGAACTTACCCGCGTTGCCGAAGTGGCCGAAAGCCGCGCCTCCAATGCGGAAACCCGCAAGCGCGAGGAAGCGGCGCAGCTTGTGAAATCGCTTGCCGACGGCAGCGTCCTCATTCTTCTCGACGAACGCGGCAAGGCGCTCGACAGCGAAGCCTTCGCGGGCCTGCTCGGCGCCTATCGCGACCAGGGCAAACGCGAGCTGACCATCGCCATCGGCGGCGCCGACGGCCTCGATCCCTCCCTCTACGACCGTGCCGACGCCACGCTTTGCTTGGGTAAAATGACCTGGCCGCATCAGCTCGTGCGCACGCTGATTGCCGAACAGCTCTATCGTGCCGTGACCATCCTGTCCGGCCATCCCTATCACCGCGTCTGATGCCGCATCGGCCCGATGCGCCACATTGTCACGCAGCCGTGTTTGCTTGGCCGCCCGATGTGCTTCGAACTTTCTGGCAAAGCGCGCCAAATCAGCTTAGTCTCCGCGCGATTTGAGAAAGTGCCCCAACACGCATGACGAGAGCATCCACCAGGCGACACCGCATGATCCTGCCGGCTATCGCGGCCGGTATCGGTGCGGCGGTGATTGCCGTGTCGGCAGATCCCTTCATCGTCCGGGCGCAGGATGCCGCACCTGAAGCGGCACAATCGGCGCCGCCGGCAGCCGAGCCGCCCCCACCTGATCCGGCCGCCGAACTGGCCGCCAAACGGGATAAGACCCGTGCCGAACTCGAAACCCTGTCGAAAACCATCAGTCTTTCCAGCGACAAAGTGAGCGCGCTGCAGCAGAGCATCGCCGATCTGGAAAAAAACACGCAAAGCATCCGTCAGGCGCTGATCGAGTCCGCCGCCCGCCGCAAGGGGCTCGACAAGCAGATCCTCGAAAGCGAGAAGAAGCTTGCCGATCTCGGCGTCAAGGAGGATGGCATCCGCCGGTCCCTGCACGAGCGCCGCGGCCTGCTGGCAGAAGTGCTGGCAGCGCTGCAGCGCATGGGCCGCAACCCGCCGCCGGCTTTGCTCGTCACCCCTGACGACGCGCTCGCCTCGGTGCGCAGCGCCATCCTGCTCGGCGCCGTGGTGCCCGGCATCCGCAAGGAGACCGACAAGCTTGCCGGCGACCTGGCAAGCCTCGCCGCCTTGCAGGCCGCAAGCGCTGCCGAAAAGGCCGGCCTGACCGCGACGATGACGGATAGTATCGAGGAAGAGCGGCGCATGGACCTGCTGCTTGCCGAAAACGACAAGCTCAGCCGCAGCAACGCCGCCGAACTCGAGGCCGAGAGAAAACGCTCGGAGGAACTGGCAGGCAAGGCGACCAGCCTTGAAGGTCTCGTCGCCTCGATGGAATCCGAGATCGCTTCGGTGCGCGATGCCGCCGCCGCCGCCCGTCAGGCGGAGGAGAACCGCAAGCTGATGACGGACGAGCAGCGCGCCCAGGCCAAGGCCTTGGCCGACAGTGGTGTGCCCGATAAAAACCGCATTGCGCCCGCATATCCCTTCGGAGAATTGAAGGCGAAATTGGAGGTGCCCGTTGCCGGCGATATCCTGCGCCAGTTCGGCGATGCCGACGGCACCGGCCACGAGGCGATGGGAATGACGGTCGCCACCAATCCGGAGACGGTGGTGACGGCGCCTGCCGATGGCCTGGTGGTTTTCGCCGGCGCTTTCCGCAGTTACGGCCAGATGATCATCCTGGACACCGGCGATGGTTACCACTTGGTTCTCTCGGGAATGGACACGATCAATACCCGTCAGGGAAAATTCGTTTTCTCCGGCGAGCCGCTCGCCGTGATGGGCGCGAAAAGAGTGGCAAGCGCAACTGCATTGGCGCTGGAAACGGACCGGCCAACGCTTTACATTGAATTTCGAAAGGACGGTAAACCGGTCGATTCCCGACCGTGGTGGACCGCCAAAGACACTGGAAAGGCACGCAATGATTCGTAGGGCTTCTCTTGTTCTGGTCGGCGCATTGATGGGTGCGACCGCCATGAGCGTCATTTACTCGGCGGGCGTGCCGGCAGAAGCGGCCGGATCCTCCACCTACAAGGAACTCTCGGTGTTCGGCGACGTCTTCGAGCGTGTGCGCGCCCAATATGTGACGCCGCCGGCCGAAGACAAGCTGATCGAAAACGCCATCAACGGCATGCTCTCTTCGCTGGATCCGCATTCGAGCTACATGAATGCGAAGGACGCCGAGGACATGCGCACCCAGACCAAGGGTGAATTCGGTGGCCTCGGCATCGAAGTCACCATGGAAGACGAACTCGTCAAGGTCATCACCCCGATCGACGATACGCCCGCCGCCAAGGCCGGTGTTCTCGCCGGCGATTACATCTCCGAGATCGACGGCCAGTCCGTGCGTGGCCTGAAGCTCGAGGACGCCGTCGAGAAGATGCGCGGCGCCGTCAACACGCCGATCAAGCTGACGCTGATCCGCAAGGGCGCCGACAAGCCGATCGAGCTGACGATCGTCCGTGACGTCGTCGCCGTCCAGGCCGTCAAGTCGCGTGTCGAGGACGATGTCGGTTATCTCCGCATCATCTCCTTCACCGAGAAGACCTATCCCGACATGGAAAAGGCGATCAAGAAGATCAAGGACACCGTTCCGGCCGACAAGCTGAAGGGTTATGTCCTCGACCTGCGCCTCAATCCGGGCGGTCTGCTCGACCAGGCGATCAACGTCTCCGATGCGCTGCTGCAGCGCGGCGAAGTCGTGTCGACCCGCGGCCGCAATCCCGATGAAACCCGCCGCTTCAATGCCGGCCCGGGCGACCTGACGGATGGCAAGCCGGTGATCGTGCTGATCAACGGTGGCTCGGCCTCCGCATCGGAAATCGTCGCCGGCGCTCTTCAGGATCTGCGCCGCGCCACCGTTCTCGGCACGCGCTCCTTCGGTAAGGGCTCCGTCCAGACGATCATCCCGCTCGGCGAAAACGGCGCGCTGCGCCTGACCACGGCGCTCTACTACACGCCGTCGGGCCGCTCGATCCAGGGCACCGGCATCACCCCCGACATCAAGGTCGAGGAGCCGCTGCCGGAGGAACTGCAGGGCAAGATGGTAACCGAAGGCGAATCCAGCCTGCGCGGCCACATCAAGGGCCAGAGCGAGACCGACGAAGGTTCGGGCTCCGTAGCCTATGTGCCGCCGGATCCGAAGGACGACGTGCAGTTGAACTACGCGCTCGATCTGCTGCGCGGCAAGAAGACCGACCCGTCCTTCCCGCCGAACCCCGACAAAGCCGTCGTCGCCAAGTAATGATCACCTCAAGGCCGGGCACCTCGTCCGGCCTTGACCCTTTCTGCTGTTTCCCGGTTTTGGAGCGGGTAAAAAATTGGGAACGGACCTGCATGCGCCTTTGGGCCGCAACCGCAAAACCGGCAGCCGGCGCCCGGGTGTTCTGCGCCTCGGTCGTATCGCAGCCAGTCTTTGTCTTTTCGCCATAGGCGGCTTTTCCCTCTATACGGCGTTTCGCGGCGATGGGCTTGAGCGCCCCAAGCCATCGGCCACCGAACAGGCCGCAACGCCATCCTCCAATACCCCTCAGCCACCGGCGAGCGCCAACCAGGCGGCGGACGGCATGCCGCGCGCCGAACCGCGCTCGGGCGCCAACGTCGAACAGATGGTCACCGGCGACGGCTCCGTCGTCACCAAATACAGCCCCCGCCCGCGCGACGGCGGCGGGCCGGTGCTGGTCGATGCCATGCAGATCGGCCAGGATCCGCGCATGGCGGCCCAGCCGAATGAAGCGCTGCTCGAGGAAACGCCTTTCGGCAGGTTGCCGATCGTCGGCCCCGACGGCCGGCGGCCGATGGATCAATATGCCCGCCCCGCATCCGGCGCGCGCGGCGTCCGCATCGCCATCGTGGTCAGCGGCCTCGGGCTCAGCCAGACGGGGACGCAGCGCGCCATCGCCGAATTGCCCGAAGAAATCACCTTCGCCTTTGCCGCAAGCGGCAACAGCCTGCAGCGCTGGATGCAGGAGGCCCGCCGCGGCGGCCATGAGATTCTGCTGCAAGTGCCGCTCGAACCGTTTGATTATCCGGCGAACGATCCGGGTCCGGAAACTCTGCTGACCTCGAAGCCGGTCGCCCGCAACATCGAGAACCTGCACAAGGCGATGGGCGAAATCACCAATTATACCGGCATCATGAACTATCTCGGTGGCCGTTTCCTCTCCGATTCCACCGCCATGGAGCCGGTGATGCGCGATATCGGCAAGCGCGGCCTGCTGTTCCTCGACGACGGCACCTCGGCGCAGTCGAAGACGGCGGTGGTCGCCAAGGGCACCGAGCTGCCCTACGCCTTCGCCGACCTGCAACTCGACGGCCAACTCGATATCAATGCCGTTCTGAAGAAGCTCGACGAACTCGAGCGCATCGCCCGCAAGAACGGCCAGGCGATCGGTGTCGCCTCGGCTTTCGATGAGAGCGTCGACGCCATCGCCAAATGGAGCGAGGAGGCTGCGATGCGCGGCATCGAGATCGTCGGCGTCGCCGCCCTGACCAGCGACCCCCAGAATCCGTGAAAAGCAATCCCTGAGACCATTCCTGAACGGAGAAGAAGATGAGCCGGGCGACCGTAAAAGCCGAGGACCTGCCCTACCGCCCCTGCGTCGGCGTGATGATCCTGAACCGCGATGGCCTGGTTTGGGCCGGGCGGCGCATTCCCGACGGCAATTCGGAGTATGACGGCTCGCCGCAGCTCTGGCAGATGCCGCAGGGCGGCATCGACAAGGGCGAGGATCCCTTGGACGCCGCCTATCGCGAGCTCTACGAGGAGACCGGCATCAAGACGGTGACCCTGCTTGCCGAAGCGGCAGACTGGATCAACTATGATCTGCCGCCGGCGCTGATCGGCATCGGATTGAAAGGAAAATTCCGCGGCCAGACGCAGCGCTGGTTCGCTTTCCGCTTCGATGGCGACGACAGCGAGATCGCCATCAACCCGCCGCCCGGCGGCCACGAGCCGGAATTCGATTGCTGGGAATGGAAGCCGATGCAGGAACTGCCGGGACTGATCGTCCCTTTCAAGCGCAGCGTCTACGACCAAGTGGTGGCCGAGTTCCAGCATCTGGCGGCGTTGCGGGAAGACTGATCGAGACGGATTCGTTTGATAATACAGATATGGAATACCGGCCGCCTGAGCGGCCGGTATTCGTTCGAATGTTATTCGGCTTCGTTGGCGGAATCGGCGTTGAGCTGGCCGTATTTGCTCTCGCCGATTTTCCCGAGCAGATCGAGCTGCGTTTCGAGGAAGTCGATATGGCCTTCCTCATCCATCAGCAGCTCTTCGAAGAGTTTCATGGAAACGTAATCGCCGGCTTCGTAACAGATATCGCGCGATTTCTTGTAGGCCGCGCGGGCGTCGTATTCGCCGGCAAGATCGGCCTCGAGCACTTCCTTGACGTTCTGGCCGATGCGCAGAGGCGCAAGGGTCTGCAGATTGGGGTGGCCTTCAAGGAAAATGATGCGTGCAACAAGCCGGTCGGCATGGTGCATCTCTTCGATCGATTCGGCGCGTTCCTTCTTGGCGAGCTTGGTGTAGCCCCAGTCCTCAAGAAGACGATAATGTACCCAATATTGATTGACTGCCCCGAGCTCGAGGAACAACGCCTCGTTAAGCCGCTCGATGACTTTTTTGTCGCCTTTCAATGTCCGCTCTCCTGTTTTCCTCATGGAATTGTTTCAAGCGTGACATGAAATCAAATATTTCGGTCTCCGTCGAGTGGCGACGGGCGTGATATTCCTCGGTCGTCTGGATGATGATGTCGACGACGTTGGGGAAGCAGCCGCAGCAGCGGCCGCGTTTTTCCATGGCGTGGTAGACCTTCGCCGGCACGATAAGCTGCCAACAGTCTTCATCGAGAAGGTTGGTGATAACCTCCCGGATTTCCTTGTCGGTTATATAGTTGCAGCTGCAGACAAGCACGTCTTCATTTCCAAACATGACACTGACTATCGTGTTTTCTGCTAAAGAAGATGGTGGCTGTCAAGAAAAAATTCGAGCACCGCTTCATGGGATGCGGCGTCCAAATGACAAGCCGATGCATATCGTCCGGGATTATCCAGTGCTTCCAGGATGATGACGCCATAAGGCAACTGAAGGCGGGCCGCGGGATCCCGACGGGTGCGGCGCATTTTAATGGAAGTTGCGTCCGCGCGGCATCACCTCGGCAGTTTCCGCTATGCCGGAATTGCGGCCTGTGGCCGCCATTCGTTTTTCCAGCTCCGCTCTCTCCTGTGCATGTGCAAGCTTTTTCTGCCGCTGATCGACACCTGGGCTCAGCACTTCGTCTGCCCGCTCGCAGACGCCGAAACGCCGGGCCTCGCGCTGCAGGATGCCGAGCGCCGGCGTCATGTCCTCGATTTGCTCGACGACGGTATGGATCACGCCGCTCTGGCTTTGCAGCCTGCCGCGGATTTTCACCAACCGGGCGCCCATCACAACCGAGCGGTATGTGTCGAAGATTTTCGGCCAGACGATCGCATTGGCGACGCCGGTCTCATCCTCGAGCGTCATGAAGATCACGCCTTTGGCCGATCCCGGCCGTTGGCGCACCGGCACCAGGCCCGCAATCGTCACCCTTCTGCCGTTGGCGACTTTCAACAGATCGACATTGCGCGTCACATCGGCATGCCGCAATTCCTCGCGCAGGAAGGAGACCGGATGCGCCTTCAGCGACAGCGAGAGATAACGATAGTCCTCGATGACCTGCTCTCCCGGCAGCATGTCCGGCAGCTTCGTTGCCGGCTCAGCCTGGAGATCGACATGACGGACCTGCTCGAAAAGCGGCAGCTCCTCGGCTGCGCTCTTCACATCCAAGGCCCGCACCGCCCAGAGCGCGTCGCGTCGCGATAGCTTGAGGGATTGGAAGGCATCGGCATCCGCCAGCCGCTCGATGACGGATTTCTGCAGGCCGGACCGCAGCCAGAGGTCCCGAACGGAACCGTAGCCTCTGCCTCGATGTTTGACGAGCAGCTCCATCTCCTTATCCGAGATGCCCTTGATCTGCCGAAAGCCGAGCCGCACCGCATGCCGGGCCTTGATGATCCCGCGCATCTCACGGTGATGGAAATCGACAGCATTCGGATCGAAAGCAGCCTCTTCCAGACCGCAATCCCAATCGGATTCATTGATGTCGACCGGCAGGATCCTTACCCCATGCTCGCGTGCATCCCGTACCAGCTGCGCCGGCGCATAGAACCCCATCGGCTGGGAATTCAGCATCGCCGCGCAGAAGACGTCGGGATAATAGGCCTTGAGCCAAGAGGAGGCATAGACGAGCAGCGCAAAGGAGGCGGCATGGCTTTCAGGGAAGCCATATTCACCGAAGCCTTTGATCTGGTTGAAACATTGCTGCGCGAATTCCCGAGCATAACCCTTTGAGGCCATTCCCTCGATGAACCTCGTCTCGAAATTGCCGATCGTGCCGGTTCGCTTGAATGTCGCCATCGCCCTGCGAAGCTTGTCGGCTTCCGCAGGCGCAAAGCCTGCAGCGGTAATGGCGATCTGCATCGCCTGTTCCTGAAACAGCGGCACGCCGAGGGTTCTTTCCAGAACCGTTTTCAGCTCCTCGCTTGGATATTCGATCGGGATATTCCTGGCCCGCTGCTCCCGGCGCTTCAGATAGGGATGCACCATATCGCCCTGGATGGGGCCCGGCCGGACGATCGCCACCTCGATGACGAGGTCGTAGAACAGCTTCGGCTTCAGGCGCGGCAGCATGCTCATCTGCGCCCGGCTCTCGATCTGGAAGACGCCAAGCGTATCGGCCCGGCCCATCATCTCGTAAACCGGCCTGCCTTCGTCCCCATGTTCCCTGTTGCCGAGATCGGCGAGCGTCTTCTTCACGCCGTAATGCAGTTCAAGCAGCGAAAAACCCTTCCGCAGGCAGGTCAGCATGCCGAGCGCCAGCACATCCACCTTGAGGATCTTGACGTTGTCGAGATCGTCCTTGTCCCATTCGATCATGTAGCGGTCCGGCATGGCCGTCTTCATGATCGGCACCACCTCGTCGAGCCGGTCCCGCGTTATGACGAAGCCGCCGACATGCTGGGTGAGGTGGCGCGGGAAGCCGAGAAGCGCGGAGGCATATTTCAGCACGTTCCTGGTGACCGGATCCTTGATGTCGAGGCCGGCCGCCTTGGCATCGCGCTCGGAAAGATTGTCCTCCGACCAGCCCCAGACGAGACTGCTGATCGCCGACTGGACATCTTCCGACAGTCCGAAGGCCTTGGCGACCTCGCGGCCGGCCGAGCGGGTACGGTAGGTCGTTACCCCCGCCGTCAGCCCGGCATGTTCTCTCTTATAGGTTCTGTAGATGAACTGGATGACCTCTTCGCGCCGATCATGCTCGAAATCGACATCGATATCCGGCGGTTCGTCGCGGTCCATCGAAATGAAACGGTCGAACAGCAGCGTGCTCTTTTGAGGATCGACTTCCGTAATTTCGAGACAATAGCAGATGACCGAATTTGCCGCCGATCCGCGCCCCTGGCACAAGACCTTGAGGTCATAACGGGCGTGCTGGATGATCCTGTAAACCGTCAGGAAATAGGAGGCGTAGTTCTTATCGCCGATGAGTTTCAGTTCATAATCGATCTGCTGCGCCACTTTGGACGGCACACCCTCGGGATAGCGCCTTGCGGCTCCCGCCCTCGTCAGCCTATCGAGCGTCTCCTGCGGCGTTTCGCCGGGATCGTTTTCAGGCGGATAATTATGCTCCAATTCCTTCAGCGAAAAGGTCAGCTTATCGAAGAAAGCCTGGCTATTTTCGATCGCAGCCGGATAGTCCCGGAATATCCGGGCCATTTCACGTGAATCCTTAAGGTAGCGTTCGGCATTCGGCGCCAGCAGGAATCCGGCTTGCGCTATCTGCACGTGCTCCCGGATCGCGATCACCACATCCGAAAGCGGCCGGCGTTCGGGATGATGGTAAAGTGGCTGGTTGGTCGCAATCAGCGGCACGCGGTTTCGCGCCGCAAGCATGGCAAGCACCGCAAAGACCTGCCGGTCGCGGCCGTCATAGGCCGGGGCCAGCGCCATGAAAAAATCCTTGCGGAACCGTCTGCGAAACCGTTCCAGATAATCTTCCAGCGCCGACTGGCCTGACTGACGATCGACAAGAGTGCGATCGGGAACAAGCGCGAGCATCATCTCGTCTCCCCATTCCATGAGCTCGGCTTCCGTCAGGAAGCAGCTTCCCTTGACCGCTTCTTCCTTCAGATTGCCGGCGCTGAGAAGGCGGCAGAGATTTGCCCAGCCCCGCCGATTGCGCGGGTAGGCGAGGATATCCGGCGTGTCGTCGCAAAAGACCAGACGGGCGCCCGGCTGAATCCGGATGGGATCGAAAATCCTTTCCGTTTTCCCGTCCTTCTCCGCCTGGGCCAGGATCGCATCTCTGTTCCTGTATCTCTCCTCGAGCTGCAGCGCCTGCGCATGCGCCCTGACGACGCCGGCAACCGAATTCCGGTCCGCAATGCCGAGACCGCCGAGCCGGAGATGAGCGGCCTGGACGACCATCTCTTCCGGACTGGAGGCGCCCTCGAGAAACGAAAAATTCGTTCTCACGCCGATCTCGAAAAATGCCGGCCCGCTTTTCATGCAAACACACCGTGCATGAACCAGCGAGGATCGAGTTCCCGGCCATAGAAACCGCGACGATAGATCCAGAAGCGATGTCCGGCCTCGTCCTCGATGCGGAAATAGTCACGCGCCTCGGCGTCATCCCCATCGATCCACCACTCCATGGCGATCCGTTCCGGCCCTTCGCTTCTTGCCACCTGATGCTGCATGCGCCGCCAGCGGAAGATCTGCGGCGGACCATCGGGCACTTCGGCAAGCATGATCTCGACCGGCTCCGGCGTTGCGAAGAGCCGCAGCGGGCGCTCCTCGCGGAAAGGAAGCTGGATGCCCTGCGCCGCCTTCCGCCTGGGAAGAGCATCCATCACGGGAACCGTGATGACGGCGCGTTCCGGCACATGGCTCTCGCGGAGCTGGAAGCTTTGCAGGCAATCCGCACCCAGCCGGGCCGAGACCCGGTCGACGAAAACAGAAAGCGAGATCTCGCCCTGACGGTCGCCCTCGAAATCCGCCTGGGCCTCGTTGAAGGGATCATGCCGCAGCACATTCAACCGCAGGATTTCGAAACCATAGCCGGCATCGAGATCGTCATAAACCGCCTGCAATCGCTCGGAAAAAAGCCCGGCAATGAATTTTGGTTCACGAAGCGGCTGCGAAGCACCGACGGAGATACGAAAGACCCTGCCGTCGACGCGGAACAGCACCAGTTCGAACACCCGTCCACCGATCCCCCGCGTCTCCAGCGACGGCTGCAGCGACACGGCGACCTGCCGCGTGACGGCAAGGATCTGTTCTTCCGTCCCGATGGGCTCGATCAGGCGGCTTTCGGCCGAGAGGCTGGCGACCGGACGCCGCGGCGAGACCGGCTCCTCCTCACGTCCCAGCGCCTGGTCGAGCCGCAGAAGCAGTCCCGGGCCGAACCGGCGGGTCAGCGGCGCGCGCGGTGCATCGATGACGTCGCCGATATATTTCAGGCCGAGCTTCTTCAGCGCATCGACGGTTTGTCCTTCCAGCCGCAAGGCTGCCACCGGCAAGGACATCAGCACCTGCTTCGTCTCCTCATCCTCTATCACGCCGCCTCGCCCGAAGCGCGACGCGGCCCAGGAAAGGCCTGGCGAGGATGAGATGGCGCCGCGCGCATCGATTCCCATATGAAAAAGCCGCGACAGCACATCCTTGAGAAGCGGCTTTTCCCCACCGAAGAGATGGGCGCAGCCGCTAATGTCAAGAAACAGGCCGTCCTTGCCGTCGAACGCCACCAGCGGCGTATAACGGTCGCACCAGTCGGCAATGGCCTCCAGCAGCCGGCGGTCGGCCGCCGGATCCTCTTCCGCGACCTCGAGCATTGGGTACATGGCCCGCGCTTCGGCAACGCCCTGGTCCTTTTTCAGCCCCAGCCTTTCGGCCAACTCGTCCAGCGCCGTCAGCCGCATGGCATTGTTGAGTTTGCCGGAACAGACGATAGGCGGTGCCTCAGGACGCCCTGTCGAACGCCAGGAGAGCCCCCATCGCCTGCGGGCGATGCGGTCCGTTGGCAGATGCGGAAAGCTGAGCGCCAGAATGCGCTGACTGCTCGCCTGGAGAACGAAGGAGGTTTGGCTCGGCGACGGGGAGAAATTCGCGTCCATGGGGGTTCCACTCCAGAAAAAAGCAGAGCGGGGCCGGATTGCGCCCCTTCTCCAGCGTGAGACGGAAAATCGGATTGCCGATGCTGCCGGAAAGCTTCGATCCATCCGGCAACGGCCGCAGACCGGATGGCGCCGGCTCGACATGCAGACGGAAGGCCGCACTGCTTGCCTCTTCCGCCCCGGCCTGGCGGACAAGAAAGAGCGGACGGCGGGCAGCACGCGCCCTGAGACTGAGCCTGCGGCTTTCGGTCAGGCCGAAATGGGCGGGATTGCCTCGCACTTCGAAGATGACCGCCGAAAAGGCAGCGCTTTCCACCGCGGTCTCCACCAGCCAGAGCGCCTCGTCCAGCTTGCGCGGCGCGGCATGGAAAAACCGCTCCGGGCTCAGCCCGAAATCCCGAAGCCCGGGAACATAGGGACGGCCGGCCTCCAGCGTGCCGACAGCATCGCCGATCCAGAGCAGCGGGGAAAGCCTGCCGGCATCCGCCTCTTGGCTCTGCAGCCGCGCGGCGACGGCCAGCGCCAGCCCGCTTGCCGCACCGGCATCACGCGACAGAGCGGAGCGGAATTCGGTGATCGCATCGAGCGGCAGGCCGCCTTCCAGCGCCTCATCAAGCGATTCCACCCCGAACGCCAGGGGCGGCAGACTGCGCCTCTGCCGTGTCTTGCCTCCGTCCGCCAGGGCTTCCCGCTCCGCTGCCGCAAGCGCCGGCGCGGGCTTCCCCTCCAATCTGGCGATGGTTTCGCGGAGCGCAAAAAGCCGCTCGCGCGCCAGGGCGTGCTGCGCCATGGCGTTCTCCAATCCGTCTTGTTCCTGTTATGTTCTTATAGATTCCAGAGAGCTAATGAAGAGTCAACGGCCATTTTCTATGAATTTATTCCTGCCTTTGATTCCGCACTCGAAAACCGGCGATAAAGGTTCTATATGGGCCCGCAAAGGAAGGAATATTCATGGCCCGCATAGACCAGAGCGATGATTGGCGGGACCGCCATGCGCCGACGATCAGCACCTTCGAGTCGCTGGCCATGGAGGCCTATAGCCATCTGCCGGATGAATTTCGCCGGTTGACGACCAACCTCACGATCGAGATCGAAGACTTCCCCGATGACGATGTTTTCGAGGACATGGCGTTGGAAACCCCTTTCGATCTGCTCGGCCTTTTCGAAGGCAGGGGCATTTCCGAACGTTTCACGGTGGAAACCGGCGAGATGCCGAACCGCATCCGCCTCTACCGGCGCCCCATTCTCGATTACTGGGCCGAGAATGACGAGACGCTCGGCGATATCATCACCCACGTCCTGATCCACGAAATCGGCCACCATTTCGGGCTGAGCGACGACGATATGGAGCGGATCGAGGCAAGCGCTGAGGAAGCCGCCGAGCGCTAACGCATCGCCCGAAAAAACCGGCATCGCTCGGTGCTGTAAACCTTACTGCTCGGAGAGCTTCATCTCGGGATGGTAATCCTTGCCTTCGACGGTCTTGACGACCGCCTGGCCGCACTGCATCGCGCCGGTTGCGGCATTGAAGGCATAGGTCGGCGAGCCCTCCAGCGACCAGCCCTTGTTGAGGGCGGCGGTGACCTTGTGGCAGAAGGAAGCGTCGTCGGGACCGGTCAGGAAGCGGTAAAGTTTCATCAGGCGGGCTTTCTTGCAGAAATCAGGCGAGCTTTATGAACCAGGCTTTCGGCTTGGACAAGATGCAGCCGCTCGATCATCCGCCCGCCTGAATTGATGACGTTCAAGCCATCGGAAGCCGGATCGGCAAAAGCCGATATGATCGCCTCCGCTTCCGCAATCGCTGCCGGGTCCGGGCCGAAATGCCGATTGGCGGGCTCGATCTGCGTGGGATGGATCAGCATCTTGCCGGCAAAGCCCATGGCCCGGCCCTGCAGGCATTCGGCATCGAAACCCTGCTCGTCCCTGAAATCGTTGAAGACGCTGTCGATCGCATCGAGCCCGTAAGCGCTGACCGCCAGGACGACCTGCATCAGCCACGGCACGAGATAGGTTCGTCCCGGCTGCGGCAAGACGCCCGTTTCCTTGCGCAGATCGTTGAGGCCGACGACGAGGCAATCGAGCCGCGAGCCCGGCGTCCGGCCGGCTTCGGCGATCGCCCCGGCATTCAGCACGCCGCGCGGCGTCTCGATCATCGCCCAGATGCGCAGTTCCTCCGGCGCATCCGCATCGGCGAGCAGATCGCCTATATCGGTAATACCGCGAGGTCCCTCCACCTTGGGAAGGAGGATGGCATCGGGCAAAAGCGCCTTGACCAGATCCAGGTCCACCGGACCGAATTCGGATGACAAAGAATTGATGCGAATGATCCTTTCCTTGCCTTCAAGCGGCGGCCCCGCAAAAAAGGCGCGCAGATTTTCCCGCGCTTGCCCCTTCTTCTCGGGCGAGACGGAATCCTCCAGATCGAAAATAACCGCATCGCAATCAAGCGAATGGCTTTTTTCGAGCGCCCGGAGATTGATGGCGGGCACGCTCAGCACCGAGCGGCGCAGATTTAAGGAACGGCGAGGGGGTATTTGGCTCATCGATCATTAGTGCCAAGCTTCGCAAAGCCGGGCAAGACAACAAAAAGCCATGCTTGCCTTGCAGAGAAGAAAAAGAAGGACACATTCCTTTCCGTAGAAAGGTACCAAACCCCATGCAGAACATTCGCTCCATCTTCTTCATGCTTGCCGGCGCCAGCGTTTTCGTGGCCATGCTGCTTCTCACCTTCTCGGTGACGCTTGCCGTCGGCGGCATTCTGACCGTGCTGATGGTCGGCCGCGCACTGTCGCTGAAGATGAAGCCCGCTCCGGTCCGCGCCAAGGCAAACAATGGCCAACGCGAAATGCGGATCTGGAACGACGGCCGCGGCACGATCATCGATCTCTAAGCCGCTTCACGCGAAAAACCGACCGACATTGTCGGATCATGCGTCCATGCTACGTCCTTGAAGCAGCCAGGCATCCAGCCGGCGCTTGAAAACGATGGAGGACGAGCATGAATGCGACGGAAAACAATCCGGTCAAGATGCCGCCGGTCAAAAATGGCCTGCTGCCCTATCTGACGGTCGGCGGCGCTGTGAAAGCCGCAGAATTCTACAAGAAAGCTTTCGGCGCCGAAGAAGCCTATATCGTGCCGGTCGACGAAAGCGGCCGGACGATGCATGTGCATCTCTACATCAACGGCAGTTCCCTCATGCTGTCGGATGCCTATCCGGAATACGGCCACCCCTTCAAAGGCCATGAAGGCTTCGCCATCCAGCTGGTTATCGACGATATCGATTTCTGGTGGGATCGCGCCGTCGCTGCCGGCGCCGAAGTCGTCATGCCGGTCGAACTGATGTTCTGGGGCGACCGTTACGGCCAGCTTCGCGACCCGTTCGGCGTGCTCTGGGGCCTGAACGCGCCGACCAAATAACCCGACATATTTAACGGGCAGGCCGCGCGAAACGTCGCGTGGCCCCCATTTTTCAAAGATTCTCCTTCATTTCGGCGAAAAACTGGACTAGATGCACATTCAGGAAAGTAGATTTGCTGAAATGGAGCATGCGTCATGGATAAATTCGTGAAGCTCACGGGCGTTGCAGCGCCCCTGCCGGTCGTCAATATCGACACCGACATGATCATTCCGAAAGATTATCTGAAGACCATCAAGCGCACCGGCCTCGGCACCGGCCTTTTCGCCGAAGCCCGTTATAACGAAGACGGCTCCGAAAATCCGGATTTCGTGCTGAACAAGCCGGCCTACCGCGATGCCAAGATCCTGGTTGCCGGCGACAATTTCGGCTGCGGCTCCTCGCGCGAGCACGCGCCATGGGCATTGCTCGATTTCGGCATCCGCTGCGTGATCTCCACCAGCTTCGCCGATATTTTCTACAACAACTGTTTCAAGAACGGCATCCTGCCGATCAAGGTCAGCCAGGAAAATCTCGACAAGCTGATGGACGACGCCTCGCGCGGTTCCAACGCCATCCTCACCGTCGACCTTGAGAACCTCGAAATCACCGGCCCCGATGGCGGCTCGATCAAGTTCGATCTCGACGAGTTCAAGCGTCACTGCCTGCTGAACGGTCTCGACGACATCGGCCTGACGCTGGAGAAGGGCAAGGCGATCGACAGCTTCGAAAAGAAGAACGCCGCTTCGCACCCCTGGGCGGCTTAAGCGCTCTCCAATAAATTCTCGATCAAGCCGGGCTTTGCCCGGCTTTTTCTTTGATCTCAGCTCAGAGAAACTTTTCTTTCCAGAGCCTCAGCTTTTCGAGCGATACGCCGATGCCGCCGCAGACTTCGATGAGCGGATTGTCGAAGCGGGCAAGCAGCCCGGCGTGCACATCGGCAACGGCAAGGGCCGCACCGCAGGCAGGCTCGACCAGAATGCGCTGCGCATCGGCAAATTTCAGGCAGGCGGCAACGGCATCGGCATCGCTGACGACAATGCTTTCGATCGGATGCCGTTTCGGCAGATCGAAGACATGCTGCGCCACCTGCCGCGCGCCGAGCGAGGTGGCAATCGAGGTGATGGCAGGCAGGGTGATGCGTTCATTCGCCCTGAGGCTGGCGTTCAGCGAGGCCGCGCCTTCCGTTTCGACGGCGATCACCGGCACATCGGCAAGCCCGTTGCGCTTCAGCCCCTCGACAATGCCGGCAAGCAGGCCGCCGCCGCCAACGCTGGTGACGACGCAATCGAATTTCGCACCCTTGGCCACCACCTCGTCGATCAGCGTCGCATGGCCATCCCACAGCAGCGGATGGTCGAAGGGATGCACATAACTCGCCTTGCGGCTCTCCGCGAGTTCGATTGCATGGGCATTGGCTTCGTCGAAAACCGCACCATGTACGAGCACATTCGCGCCGGTTGCGGCAATCACCTGCCGGACATCGGCCGCCGTCGTTTCCGGCACGACGATGGTGACCGGCACGCCGAGTGCCCGGCCGGCATAGGCCGCGGCGATACCGGCATTGCCGCCGGACGCGCAGAAGATCTCGCGCGCGCCATTTTCCACCGCGTGCTGGCAAAGCCGGCCGACGCCGCGCAGCTTGAAGCTGCCGGAAGGCTGCAGCGCATCGAGCTTCAGCCAGAGCCGTTTGCCGCTGGCGCTGTAGCCAGGCGCGGTCTGAACCAAGGGCGTATCGAGATGGAGCGGTGCGAAAGGCATGGGAAACATCCGTGGACATGGAAGGTAAGACGCCGTTCTAGCCCGTTTGCAGGCGCAGGAGCAATCATCACGACCGGGAGCGAAGCGTACCGATTCACCGCTTCTCTCGCTTGAAATGCCCATTTCCGGGGTCTAAGAAACCGCAACTTGTTTTTCCCAGGAGGGTTTCATGACTGTGCGCAATCTTTTCCTGCTGCCGGGTGACGGCATCGGTCCCGAGGCCATGGGCGAGGTCCGCAAGATCATCGCCTATATGAACGAGGCAATGAATGCCGGTTTCGTCACCGACGAAGGCCTTGTCGGCGGCTCTGCCTATGATGCGCATGGCGCGGCGATCTCGGAAGCCGATATGCAGAAGGCGCTGGCCGCCGATGCCGTTCTCTTCGGCGCCGTCGGCGGCCCGAAATGGGATAGCGTGCCTTACGAGGTGCGCCCGGAAGCCGGCCTGTTGCGGCTGCGCAAGGATCTGCAGCTGTTTGCCAACCTGCGTCCTGCCATCTGCTATCCGGCCCTTGCCTCGGCCTCGTCGCTGAAGCCGGAACTGGTCGAAGGCCTCGACATTCTGATCATCCGCGAACTGACGGGCGGCGTCTATTTCGGCGAGCCGAAGGAGATCATCGATCTCGGCAACGGCCAGAAGCGCGGCATCGACACCCAGGTCTACGACACTTACGAGATCGAGCGCATCGCCGGCGTCGCCTTCGAAATGGCCCGCACGCGCCAGAACCGCGTCTGCTCCATGGAAAAGCGTAACGTCATGAAGTCGGGTGTGCTCTGGAACCAGGTGGTGACCGAGACGCACAAGGCGAAATATTCCGACGTCCAGCTCGACCATATGCTCGCCGATGCCGGCGGCATGCAGCTGGTGCGCCAGCCCAAGCAGTTCGACGTCATCGTCACCGACAATCTCTTCGGCGACATGCTCTCCGACGTCGCCGCCATGCTGACCGGCTCGCTCGGCATGCTGCCGTCGGCCTCGCTCGGCGCGCCGGACGGCAAGACCGGCAAGCGCAAGGCGCTCTACGAGCCGGTGCACGGCTCGGCTCCCGACATCGCCGGCAAGGGCATTGCCAATCCGATCGCCATGATCGCCTCCTTCGCCATGTGCCTGCGTTACTCCTTCAATCTGGTGAAGGAAGCCGACGACCTGGAAAAGGCGATTGCCAACGTGCTCGACAAGGGCATCCGCACCGGCGACATCATGGCCGATGGCTGCAAGCAGGTCGGCACCGTCGAGATGGGCGATGCGATCCTCGCCGAGTTCAAGGCGTTTTCCGCCTGATATATTTCACGTGAAACAGTTCAGCCCTTCGCATCACGCATGCGGAGGGCTTTTTCGTGAAAGCGGAGATGCCTGAACGGTGGTCGGTCGAATTCTCCGAAACGGACTATTCTCAGCCACAATCTCGTGTATTTTTGCGCCGAATTCTAACCCGGCAAATTCGAACGGACGACGGAATGCGGGCATTTTGGGCTTCCCTGGACAGGCGCTGGCGCCGGAGCGGTGTCGGCATGCCACCTTTGCGCTGGCAGGCGAGCGTCTTCATCACGCTCAATGCCGTCATCCTTTCCATGCTGCTCTTCGATGCGCCGATCGGCGCCAGCGAGCCTTCCGCGCCGGTGAAGCAGCTCGGCGAAATGCTGACCGGTTTCGGCGATTCCGCTTGGCTGATCTACACCAGCATCCTGCTCTTCTTTCAGGGCAGGGCAGGCTACAGACTGTTGAAGACGGCGCGCTCCAAGGCGCAGGCGCTTTATGTCAGCTGGATCGGCGCTTACCTCTTCACCACGGTGGTCTTCTCCGGGCTTCTCGCCAATCTGCTGAAGCGGGCGATCGGCAGGGCGCGCCCTGATCACTTCCAGGATTACGGCATCTTTTCCTTCACACCCTTTTCGGGCCACGCCGCTTTCGAAAGCTTTCCGTCGGGCCATTCCACCACGGTCGGCGCCTTCTTCGCCGCCTTTGCGCTTCTCTTACCGCGCTATCGCGTTGCCTTCATTGCCTGTGCCATCTGGCTCGGCATGACGCGTGTCATGGTCGGCGCCCACTATCCGAGCGATGTCATCGCCGGCCTTGCCTTCGGCGCCTGGTTCTCGCTGCTGACGGCGATCGTCTATGCCCGCTGCGGCCTGCTCTTCAAACTGGCGCCGGACGGCTGGCCGCTCGCCAAGCGCCTGTTTCCGGACATGGAAAAGCCCGGCGCCTTGTAAGCGCCGGGCCGTTTTCTCAAGCTTCTCACGTTCGACCGTGTAATCAATCCATTGCGTTGATATCTCTGTTCTTCGTTTCCGGCAGGAAGATCAGGCCGATCACCAGCGTGATCGTCGCAAAGACGATCGGATACCAGAGACCGTAATAGATATCGCCGGCGGCGGCGCTCATCGCGAAGGCCGTGGCCGGCAGCAGGCCGCCGAACCAGCCGTTGCCGATGTGATAGGGCAGCGACATGCCGGTATAGCGGATGCGAGTCGGGAAGAGCTCGACCAGAAGTGCGGCGATCGGGCCATAGACCATCGTCACATAGAGGACGAGGACGAACAGGATCGCGATCGTGCCGACCCAGTTGACGCGAGCGGGATCGGCCACCATGGCGAAGCTGCCGCCATTGGCGACGGTGTAAACCGCCATATCGGTGACGCCATTGGCCTCATCCGCCGTCAGCAGCTTGGTCTCGACCAGCTTGGCCGCCGGCACGGTTTCCTTCTCGCCGGCACGCACGGTATCGGCATTCAGTGCCAGTTCCGGATTGGCAGCGATAAAGGCGTCGAGCTTGGCATCGGGCACCTTGGCGGCGCCGCGCTTCAGCGGATAGCCGGCATCGTGGAGCGCGATGTTGACGCCCTTTTCGAAGGCGGCGGTCATGCCCTTGGCCTTGTCGCCGGCGGCGACGACGTCGAAGCTCGGGATCGTCTCGTTGCCGACTTTCACCGTTGCCGGCTGACCGGCGGGACCGGGCACGACGTCGTAAGGCACCGAGTTTTTGGTCAGGAAGGCGGTCGCCACGTCGCAGGAGCTGGTGAATTTCGACGTGCCGGTCGGGTTGAACTGGAATTTGCAATCCGAGGGATCGGCCGTCACCGTCGCGCGGATTGAGGCCTGAGCTTCGGCGAGCGCCGGGTTCGCTGTCCATGTCATCGCCTTGAACAGCGGATTATAGGTTACCGCCGCGATGAGAAGGCCCGCCATGATGATCGGCTTGCGGCCGATCTTGTCGGAAAGACCACCGAAGATGACGAAGAATGGCGTGCCGAGGAAGAGCGCGATAGCGACCATGACATTGGCCGAGAAAAGATCGACCTTCAGCACGTTCTGCAGGAAGAACAGCGCATAGAACTGGCCGCCGTACCAGACGACCGCTTGGCCCATGGTGGCGCCGAGAAGCGCGATGAGCGCGATTTTGGCGTTCTTCCATTGCCCGAAGGCTTCGGTCAGCGGCGCCTTGGAGCCCTTGCCTTCCGCCTTCATGCGCTGGAACGCCGGCGATTCGTTCATCTTCAGACGGATCCAGACGGAAATACCGAGCAGGACGACCGAGACCAGGAACGGAATGCGCCAGCCCCAGGCGGCGAATTGAACCGGACCCATGAGAGACTGAACCACGATGATGACGATCAGCGATAGGAACAGGCCGAGCGTCGCCGTCGTCTGGATCCATGAGGTGAAATAGCCGCGGCGCCCGTTCGGCGCATGTTCGGCGACATAGGTTGCCGCACCGCCATATTCACCGCCCAGCGCCAGACCCTGAAGCAGACGCAGCGCGATCAGGATGATCGGGGCGGCGATACCGATGGTGGCGGCACCCGGCAGGATACCGACCAGGAAGGTCGACAGACCCATGATCATGATCGTCACCAGGAAGGTGTACTTGCGGCCGACCAGATCGCCAAGACGGCCGAATACCAGTGCGCCGAAGGGGCGCACCAGGAAGCCGGCGGCAAAGGCGAGCAACGTGAAGATGTTGCGCGTCGCCTCGGGATATTGGGTGAAATAGGTCGCGCCGATATAGGTGGCGAGCGAACCGTAGAGATAGAAATCATACCATTCGAAAACGGTGCCGAGCGAAGAGGCGAAGATCACCTTCTTCTCTTCGCCGGTCATCGGACCGGCCTTCGCGCCGTCGATGCTTGCGACATTTGCCATTGTCTGTCCTCCACAGAGTGATGAGCAACGCGCGCGACCTACTCTCCTCAAAGCAGACCCCTGGCCGCGACACGCCTGACGGGAGTGTGCCAGAAACGGCAGATCAAAAAGAGAGATGCTTTGGGATTATGACTTTAGTCTAAGGGCAGCGCGCTTTGGCAGGCAGCGGCGTCAGTCGGCCGTGGTTAGGCTCTCAGCGCCTGCGCCGGCGATTGCCGGTAGGCGAGCACCGCCGGCAGCGCGGCCAGGAGTGCGGCAAAGGTGAGCAGCACCGCCGCAAGCCCAGCGTCTTCATGGGCGAAGCTGACCGGCATCGCGATGCCGCTCGTCTCCGAGAACATGCCGGACAGGGTCAGCGCCGCAGCATAGCCGAAGGAAAATCCGAGCCCGATGCCGACTGCCACCAGGAAGAAGAATTCCAGCCAGGCGATGCCGAAAATCGCGCCGCGCGGAGCGCCGAAAGCCCGAAGCGCGCCGATCTGGCGGCGGCGTTGGCCGATATGGATGACCGTGACCAGCACCAGCGAGGCGGCGACGAGCGCTTGCGCGCCGGCGGCGACCGCGACGAGGATCTGTTTGGCGTTGCCGAGCGTGGCATAGAGATTGGTCAGCACCTCGCCGGGAAAGACGGCGACGGTATTGCTGTTGCGATATTCTTGCCGCAGCTTGTAGGCATCGGAGATGGTCTTCGGCTTGACGAGAATGGCGGGAAGGCCGGGAGCATCCGTAGCCCACTTCTCGTCGATGACGGCATCCGGGTCGATTTCGCCGTGATGCTCATGCCCATCGTGACCAGCGCCTTCGTGCTCATGAGCCTGTCCGGCCTCGGATTCATGCGCCTCCGCCCCCAGACCATGAATATGCCAGACGGCTTGGATTGGAACGAGAATGGCCCGGTCCCAGGCCGTGCCCGTCGGCCGCAAGCGCCCGGTGACGTGATAAACGAGTTCGGTATGGGTTTCGCCGCCTTCTTCCGCCGAACCGTGCATCGGCTTGATCTCGGCCCCGAGCGAAAGGCGGACGGCGGAACCGACCACCGCCTCGCCCTCGCGGGCAAACGCCTTGCCCTCCGCGAAGCCGCCGGACAAGTTCTCCGCCAGTATTGCCGTCGTGCCGACGATCGGATAGCCGGAGAAGGAATCGCCGAAGCCGATCGGCGCGGCCCAGTCGACGCGGGGATCGGCGGCAAGCCCGGCCAGCACGTCGCCCGGCATCAGCGGCAAGGGCGAGGGCTGCAGGAAGACGGAGGACAGCACCAGCTGCGTCTCGCTGCCGCCGGCGCCGATGACGAGATCGAACTTGTCGGCGGCCCGCGCGCTACCGAGACGAAGCGCCCGCTCCTGCAGCACGACGCAAACGCCGAGCGCGGTCGCCAGCGCCACCAGCAGCACGACCACCAGCGAGCCCGCCCAGAGGCGGCGAAGATCGGAAAGGATGAAGCGGATCATGCAGCCTCTCCCGCCATTGCCGCGGAATCGGCGCTGATCCGGCCGGAGCCGAAGGTGATGCGCCGGTCGAGCCGGCCGGCCAGGCGCTGGTCGTGCGAAACGACGATCAGCGTGCTGCCTTCGGCAATGGCGAGATCGAGGATGAGATCGCCGACAGCCTCACCGCTTTCGGCATCGAGGCTCGCCGTCGGTTCGTCAGCAATGATGACGCCGGGCTTGCGCAGCAGCGCCCGGGCGATCGCCACGCGCTGCATCTCGCCGCGCGACATGGTTTCGATCTTCTGGCCGGGGCGGGAAAGACCCACCGTGCCCAAAAGCGCATGCGCCCGCTCGGTGACATCGGCCGTGGCCGCACCCGCAAGCCGCGCCGGCAAAAGCACATTCTCCAGCGCCGACAGACCAGGGAAGAGATGAAATTCCTGCATGACCAGGCCGATATTGGCCGCCCGGAACCGATCGCGCCGGCTTTCCGAAAAGCCCGCAATATCCTCGCCGTTCCAACGGATGCAGCCTTGCCGCGTCCGCTCCAGCCCAGCAACGATATTGACGAAGGTGCTTTTGCCGGAGCCGGAAGCGCCTGTAATGGCGACCCTGCTGCCGGCATCGATCGACAGCCGGCCGATTGCCAGCACCGGCGAGGGCAGGCCTGGGAAGGTGACAGCAAGATTTTCGATAGTAAGAGCGAGCATATCGGTTCAGACGGCGGAATATTCGGCCTGGCGGACCCGCAGCAGGCTGACGAAGCCGGTTTCCGGATCCGTCCAGGAACCGTATTCCAGGGTACCGCGCACCTCGATCGTCTGGCGCGGCTGCACGAAGGTCTGCTTCTCCCCGAGATAGACGACGACGATATTATCAGGCCAGTCCGCATCGGAGGAGCAGAAGGGGCAGAGCGACATCGGCACTTCGGTGAGCACGAAGAACTGCGCCTCGGCTTTCAAAGGCGGCGCCATGAAGCCCTTCATGCTGATGTCCCGGCCGGCGAGGCGCTTCACCTTGTCGGAAAATTCGAGGCCGAGCACGCCGAACTTGCCGTAGAGCTCGTCGAAGGAGAGCGAGGCGTCGCCCGCGCGCACGGCGGAAGCGGCAAAGGGAAGCGCAACGGCGGCGGCGATCAGCCGGCGGCGGCTGAGATGCAGCGAAGAGAATATGTCCATTGCGACCTCCAGAAAGCAAATCCTGGCCGCTGAACGGCCAGGACAGTGATCGAAGAAAGCGGCAAGGCCGGCAAACGGCCTTGCGGGATCAGCTTCGGATCAGTTCGTCTGCTTGGCGCCGAGCGCGAAGGTGTCGGCGAGCACACGATAGACGTCGCTCTGTTCCATGTAACCATGGAACTCTTCCGAGCCTGGACCAGCCGACTGCAGGACGACGTCGTCGACCGCATGGACGCCGCTCTCGCTGCTCTTCGGAAGATTGCCCTGAACGAAGACGGCGCCGGGAACATCCTTGTACTGCTCGTTGGCGACATATTCCTTCTTTTCGTTCTGGACGGCCGGAACGAACGGGCCGTCGAGCTTCGGACGGAAGGTCTCGTAGTGATCGGGGCCGTTGTTGGCGCTCAGGAACAGGCGGCGGCTGACGTCGATCTTATCGGGATAACCGTCGCCGTTTTCGTCCTTGTAGTTCGGGAAGCCGGCTTCGGCATAGGTGCCGACCTTTTCGCGCATTTCCGTGCCCGGCTTCTCGTCATCGACGGTGCCGATGATCGATACGCCGTGCGTATGGTCGCCGGTGACGACGATCAGCGTATCGGGATGGGACTTCTGGAATTCGCGGGCAACGCCGATCGCCTGGTCGAATTCGATGGTTTCGACGACGGCGCGATCCCAATCGAGCGGATGGGACATCTTGTCGATCGAGGAACCTTCGACCATCAGGAAGAAACCGTCTGGATTCTTGGAGAGGCGGTCGAGCGCAACCTTGGTCATGTCGACGAGACCCGGCTGGTTCGGGAACTTGTCGACCGTGCCCTTCTTGAGGAATTCGCGGTCGAGCGTCACGTCCATATTGCCGGTGTGGAACAGGCCGAGGAGATTGCCTTCAGCAGATGCATTGGCGGCGAGCTCGTTCTTGTCGGTAGCAAGCTTGTAGCCGGCATCCTGGAACAGCTTTATGTAGTCCTGGTTGTCCTTGCGCTTGGAACCGGCGATCTCCTTGCCGAGGAAGTAGGCCGAACCGCCGCCGAGCAGGACTTCCGGCTTGACGTCGAGCAGCATGCCGACGACATCGGCCTTGTCGTTGCGGTTGCGGGTATGGGCAACGACGGCAGCTGGCGTCGCGTCCTCCACCTCAGCCGTCGCGACGATGCCGATCGACTTCTTCGTCGTGCGGCGAACGGCTTCTGCAAAGGTTTCGACGCGCGGGTCGTCGAGCGAGGCGGGCGTACGGTCTGCGTAAACGCCGATCGCGTTGACGGCCGTCTTGTGGCCGGTCATGTAGGCCGACATGGTGTTGGCCGAGTCCGTGGCAACCGCATTCGTCGCCGACGTGCCGACGAAAGCCATGCGATCGAGGTCGTCCATATTCAGCCGGCCGTTCGCCTTACCTTCGCTCATGCCCTTCGACATGATGCGGGCGGCGGTGCGGTGCGCGACCGAAAGACCGTCGCCGAGCAGGAAGATGATGTTCTTGGCTTTCGGCTGAGCCGCGGTTTCGTAAACGTTCCAGGTGACAGACTTCGTTTCGTCGCCGGCGGCGACTTCGATCTTGTAGTCGCCCGGAGCGGAAATCTTCAGGCCGCGCAGCAGCAGCGCCGAGCCGAGAGCCTTGTCATCCTTGCCCTTTTCCAGCTCGACGAACTGTGCCTCGCCGCCGAGGACGGTCTTGTAGTCCTGGCCGTTGACGGTGATCTTCACGTCTTCGGGCTTGACCTGCTTGTTGAGTTCGACCTTGAAATCGAACGGCGAACCGGCAAGAATCGTCGCGCGATCGAGCGGATAGACCGTCGTCGCCTGAGCGGCGCCCGCAAGGATGGTGCTGGCCGCAAAGGCGGCAAGAAGCGTACGCATGGAAAACCCCCGTTTTCGTTGCAGACATTGATGACTTGGCCGGGATACCTGCCGAGGATGACAGCGGCATGACAAAACGTCGCAGCACCGGGCCGCTGCTTTCGCGCCCTGCTTCGAGCGCAAAAACCTTGACTCCTGTGGAAAACCTTTTAAGAGCAACAGCGGAAAAGGAATCTCCATGGTTCGCGACGAACACGCCATTGCTGCATGCAATGACCGGGCACAGGTTGCCGGGGTGGACATTGCCGTTCCGGTTTCTGCCAAAACCAAGGCCAAAACGACGACGAAAACCGTCTGACGTCTCTGGCCTGCCGCTCTCTCCCCGGCTCGGCTGGGGACAGGAAGACGCGATCCGTCGCGCCTTTCCCCTCACCGGACAAGAGGAGAGAAGAGAAAGAGAGCTTGAGAAATGGGTTTCAAAGTAGCAATTGCGGGAGCGACCGGAAATGTCGGCCGGGAGATGCTCAACATCCTCTCCGAACGCGGCTTCCCCGCCGATGAGGTCGTGGCGCTCGCCTCCGCGCGTTCGCAGGGCACCGAGGTTTCCTATGGTGACCGGACGCTGAAGGTCTCCAACCTGGAGAATTACGATTTTTCCGACACCGATATCTGCCTGATGTCGGCCGGCGGCGAGATCTCGAAGAAGTTCTCGCCGAAGATCGGCCAGCAGGGCTGCATCGTCATCGACAATTCGTCGGCCTGGCGTTACGACGCCGACGTGCCGCTGATCGTGCCGGAAGTGAATCCGGATGCCATCAGCCAGTTCACCAAGCGCAACATCATCGCCAATCCGAATTGCTCGACCGCCCAGCTGGTGGTGGCGCTGAAGCCGCTGCACGACTTCGCCAAGATCAAGCGTGTCGTCATCTCGACCTACCAGTCGGTCTCCGGCGCCGGCAAGGACGGCATGGACGAGCTCTTCAATCAGACGCGCGCCGTCTTCGTCGCCGATCCGATCGAGAACAAGAAGTTCACCAAGCGTATCGCCTTCAACGTCATCCCGCACATCGACGTCTTCATGGAAGACGGCTACACCAAGGAAGAGTGGAAGGTGCTGGCCGAGACGAAGAAGATGCTCGACCCGAAGATCAAGGTAACCTGCACCGCGGTGCGCGTGCCGGTTTTCATCGGCCATTCGGAATCGGTTAACATCGAGTTCGAAAACGAGATCACCGCCGACCAGGCGCGCGACATCTTGCGCGATGCACCGGGCTGCCTCGTCATCGACAAGCGCGAGAACGGCGGCTACATCACGCCGTATGAATCCGCCGGCGAGGACGCGACCTACATCTCGCGCATCCGGGAAGATGCGACGGTCGAAAACGGCCTCAACATCTGGGTGGTCTCCGACAATCTGCGCAAGGGCGCGGCATTGAACGCGATCCAGATCGCCGAGCTGCTGGTCAATCGCGGCCTTGTCAAGCCGCGCAAGCAGGCCGCCTGATACCATTTGTAAACCATAAGATGCTAAAGCCCTGCTCGGTGAGCGGGGCTTTTCCGGGCAAAGTGGGGTTTTCTCAATGCGCATGACAAAGTTATTTCTGGCGGCCGCTGCGGCAATGGGCATTCTCCATGCGGTACCGGCGTTCGCGCAAGGACCGCAATGTGGCAATACCAGCGCCGGCTTCGACGCCTGGGTCGCCGATTTCAAACAGACGGCAGCGGCCAACGGCGTCAGCCAGTCGGTGCTCAGCCGCGCCTTCGCCAACGTCAACTACAACAAGCCGACGATCGCCGCCGACCGCGGCCAGAAAAGCTTCAAACTCTCCTTCGACGCGTTCATGCAGAAGCGCGGCGGCGCCGCCGTCATCTCCCGCGGCCGCAGCATGAAGGCTGCCAATCAGGCGCTTTTTGCCTCGATCGAGCGCCGTTTCGGCGTTCCGGCCGGCCCGCTGATTGCGATCTGGGGCATGGAGACCGGTTTTGGCAGCTATATGGGCAACCAGCATACACTCTCGGCCGTTTCGACGCTCGCCTATGACTGCCGCCGTTCGGACTATTTCACCGACCAGCTCTATGCCGCGCTCCAGCTCGTCTCCGAGGGTTATCTGAGCCCGCAGGCCAAGGGTGCCGCCCATGGTGAAATCGGCCAGACGCAGTTTCTGCCGCGCAATGTGGTGCGCTTCGGCGCCGACGGCGATGGCGACGGTCGCGTCGACATGGTCGGTTCCCGCGCCGATGCGCTGGCCTCGACGGCGAATTTCCTCAAGGGCCATGGCTGGCGCGCCGGCGCCGGCTATCAGCCGGGAGAGCCGAACTTCGTCGCTATCCAGGGCTGGAACGCCGCCAGCGTCTACCAGCAGGCGATTGCCTACATCGGCCAGCAGATCGACGGCGGCAGATAAGCCTTCTCTAGTCAACGATCCCCCGAAACGCCGCTGCAATGCGGCGTTTTTCATAGGCGGGAATCAAAACCGCCGCCGGACACTGTCTTGCGGCGTTCCTCCTGCGTCGGCACGACCGGCCCCGAAACGACGCAGTTGCGGCCGGAGGCCTTGGCGGCGTAGAGCGCCAGGTCTGCACGTTTGACAAGGTCCTCGAAGTTCCGGCTTGCGCCGTCGTTTGCCCGGCCGGCGCATCCGAAACTCGCCGTCACCTTGAGAATCTCGCCGCTTTCCAGGGGGATTTCCGCCGCCTCGATCGCCAGCCGCACACGCTCGGCAACGATTGCGGCATCGTCAGGGGTCGAATCCGGCAGGAGCGCCAGAAACTCCTCGCCGCCATGGCGCACCAGTAGATCGAAGGAGCGGAAATTCTCGCGCGCGACGCCCGCGACATGCCGGAGCACGGCATCGCCGGCATCATGGCCGTTGACATCGTTGATCTTCTTGAAATGATCGAGGTCAAAGAGCACGACGGAAATCCAGCGCGATCCGTGCTCGGCCTGCGTGAGAAGGGCCGAGGCGGCGAACTCGAAGCCGCGCCTGTTGTAAAGACCGGTCAGGAGATCGGTCTGGGCCGCGTTGCGCAACTCGCCGACCAGCGTCTCCCGGTCCGTTGCCAGCCGGTCGATCAGGCGCAGGCCCCTTGCCGCCAGCAGCATCACCAATGTCGCGAGAATGAGCAGGCCGGCGCACAGCGCCAGGATCCGCGTCAGATGCAAATGCGAGCGCGTCGAAAAATTTTCGCCGGTCTCGTGAATATCGCTCGCCGCCTCGATCATTTTCTGCTGCAGGAAAGCCATGCGTTCGCTCTGTGCGGCCGCCCATGCGTCGCGCACGGCGCCCGCCGGCCGCGATCCCGCGAGGATGGCATCGGTGATCGCATTCGCCTTCACCTGGTCGCGGTGACCGAGATAGGTGGCGATGTCGCGCACGATCGGCGCCGCCGAATGAAAGACCATGTGATCCATGCCCTCACCGAGCATGACCTTGCCCTGCATGAACTGCTCCACCGGAAATCTGGCGGAAACGCCATGGTCGAGGTAGCGGCTGCCGACGCCGGTAATCAGCCTTTCGCCGTAATAGGTCAGCATGATGCCCATCAGCTGGTTGGATTTCTCAAGCAGCACCGGATCGCTGATCAGCGGCGACAGCGCATCGACCACGGCAAGCTGCTTGAGAGCTGCGTACCAGTAGATGGACCCGGGATCGCTGCCGAAATAGCGGCCCTGGTCGACGGCGCTGCGCGCGGCGACGATGCGGCTATAGGCAAGGCTGAGAATCGACAATTCTTCCACAAGCCCGGCGTCGAGCATATCGCGGGAGGGCAGGCTGGCGTAGAAGGCAAGGCGCTCGTCGTCGAGTGTCGCCCGACTTTGCTTCATGTCGGCGGCGGTCTTGCTGCTGGGATGGGCGAGATAAAGGCGGGTGGCGCCGATTTCACTCAGGATCTCCGTGGCGGCGATGGAGCCGCCGCGGGCGAGCACATCGGCGAACTGCCGGTCTTTCTCGAGATCCCTGTAGTGCGTGACTGAAGCCCGTATGACGACGACGCCTTCAATGAGCATGAAGACGAAGGGCAGCAGAATGGCGGCCAGGATAACCCTTTTGATGGTCTCGAACTTCATCGCCAATCGCCACGGTGATCAAAACGTCGGTCGTGCGCGACCAATTGGCGGCAATCTTAGCAGCAATTCTTAATAAACTGATAAAGCGGCAGATCCCTAGATTTCGGGACGGATAAAGTCTCGTGTCTCGGCATCCATCACCCAGAGTTCGCCGGTCGAAATATCGAACCATGCGCCATGGAGATGCATTTTTCCGGCTTCCTCGAGCGCCTTGATGTCGGGAAAGCTTCTGAGATTGTCGATCGAATTGCGGATCGACACACGCTCCAGCGCTGTCTGCCGCTCGGCCGCCGTCATCACGTCATTGCTTTGGATCTGCTCGGCGGCGGGCTTGACCAGCGACATCCAGCGGCCGATGAAATCGCCCGGCGACAGCGGCTCGGCATTCGGATCGAGCGCTGCGCGGATGCCGCCGCAGCGGCCATGGCCCATCACGACGATATCCGAGACCTTCAGCGCCTGCACCGCAAATTCGAGCGCGGCCGACGTCGAATGGAAATGTCCGTCCGGCTCGTAAGGCGGCACCATGTTGGCGACGTTGCGGATGACGAAGAGCTCACCCGGGCCGGCATCGAAGATCAGCTCCGGCGCCGCACGCGAGTCCGAACAGGCAATGACCAGCGTACTGGGGCTCTGACCGTTTTCGGCAAGCAGCCGATACCTGTCGCGGGCGTCGGCATAACGCCCGTTCATGAAGTTGCGGTAACCGTCCAGAAGGGAATTTGGAAAACGCTGCATGCTTCTGGATTAGCGCGCGCGGCAGACAATTTCAACTGCTGCAATGCAAAATGAACGCGTCGGCATATGCGTCATTTTTTCCGCCGCTGCGCCGGGTGAACGAGCCGGCGCATCTGCACCATCGCCATCGGCGTCGAAAGGCTGGAAGCATCGCTCGCCAGCATCAGCTCGTTGCTGCCACGCTTGACGGCGCGCGCTAGCACTTCGAAGACGCTGGCGGTGGCAAGCTGCAGCGCCTTTTCGTCCTCGAGACCGGAAAGCAGGCGCGACAGGAAGACGGCGGCCAGCAGGTCACCGAGACCATTCGGCGGGTTTTCGACGACGCGGTGCTCGGCAAGAAGCGCGTGACGGCCGGACAGATAGAGGTTGCCGGTACCGCCCGCCATCATCGGCACCGCCGAGGTGACGAGCATGCGCGACGGCCCCAGCGCCAGCGCCGCCTCCATGATCGCGCTGTTGTCTTCAAGCGCGGCCCCGGAAAGCCATGCGAGTTCGTAGCGGTTCGGCGTCGCCAGCGAGGCGAGCGGGATGAGATGGTCGCGAATGGCCTCGGCGGTCGCCTCCGGCACATAGAGGCCGCCGAGATCGCCCATCACCGGATCGCAGACATAGAGCAGCTCCGGATTATCCTGCCTGAGCGCGGCGATCAGCCGGGCGACGGAGCGCGCCTGGGCGGCATTGCCGAAATAGCCCGAAAGCACCGCCTTGACTTCGCCGATCCAGGGCGCCCGGATCAGATCGTCGATCGCCGCGTCGAAATCCTCTTCCGCAAATGTCAGCCGCGTCGAACGGCCATGGCCGGGATGCCAAGGCAGCACGATGGTCGGCAGCGCCCAGACGGGGTGGCCGAGCGTCTCCAGCGCAAAGACAGCCGCCCGGTTGCCGACCGAGCCGCGCACCACGTGGCTGGAGATGACGATGATTGCGCCCGCTGCATTTTCCGACATGATACAAGATCCGAATGATGACCGGGTTTGATGATATTTTTGACGCCGCGCTGTCAACCATTCTTCACGTGAGCATGAAAATGTGCAGGGGAAGAGAAATCAAAAGCGGGGCCGTTTCGTTCGTTTTGGCCACGAAAACGGAAAAATCCCTGACAATTTCCCATTTCCTGCGTCAAAAAAGCATCAAAACCATCCCCTAGGCCCCCATTTTAGAGATTTTTTCGAAGAATCTTCTGCTAGCTTGCAGAAAATCAGTCCATTGCGGGAGGCGATTCATGGCTGCCAGAAATAATCCGAAACGGGAAAAGCAGATCGAAAGCGCGCGCAAGGTCGCCAAGGCGACGGGCGAGGCGCATCTCGATCCGGAAATTCTCTTCGGACGGGCGAGCAATGACGATCTCGAACTCTATACGCCTGAGATGCTGGCGCTCTCCGCCGTGCATTCGGCAAGGGAACTCGCCGCCTGGAACGGCAAGGCGCCGCGCGTCAGCATCGACGCCATTGCCGATGTGGCGCCTGAGGGGATTGCCGTGTCGGTGCTTTCGGTCACCGACCGGAACATGCCCTTCCTGTTTGAATCGGTCATGGGCGAAGTGACCAGCACCTATCGCGACCTGTTCATGGCCGTGCATCCCATCCTGGTCATGGAGAAGGGCAAGGCGCCAGCGCTCTATTCCGCCGATCACCCGAGCGACCCGGCCAGCCGCGTCAGCCATATCCAGCTCCATATTGCGCCGCTCAATTCCGCCCAGGCCGCAGATCTCGTCAAACGCGTTGAAACCGTGCTCGAACAGGTCCGTCTGTCGGTCTCCGACTGGAAGCCGATGCTTTCCAAGATCGACGGCGTGATCGCAGAGCTTTCCGCCAATGGCGCCAGCCGGAAAAAGGCCGATCGCGATGAGGCCGTCGCCTTCCTGACATGGCTGCGCGACGAGAATTTCACCTTCCTCGGCATGCGTGAATATGTCTATTCCGGCAAGGGTGCCGATGCCAAGGTTGAGCGAGACAAGGGTGCGGGCCTCGGCATGCTCTCCAACCCCGACGTTCTGGTGCTGCGCACCGGCAAGGACGCCGTGACGACGACGCCGGAGATTCTTGCCTTCCTCGACGGCCCCGACTTCCTGATCGTCACCAAGGCGAATGTGAAATCCATCGTCCATCGCCGGGCCTATATGGATTATGTCGGCGTCAAACGCTTCGACGCCAGCGGCAACGTCACCGGCGAGCTGCGCATCGTCGGCCTCTTCACCTCGACGGCCTATACGTCGCTCGCCTCGGAGATCCCGCTGCTGCGTTCCAAGATCGAGAAGGTGAAGGAGCATTTCGGCTTCGACCCGATGAGCCATTCCGGCCGCATGCTCGACAACACGCTGGAATCCTATCCCCGCGACGACCTTTTCCAGATCGACACCACCCTGCTTGCCAGTTTTGCCGAGCAGATCAACGACCTGGCCGACCGCCCGCGCGTGCGTGTCCTGCCGCGCATCGACCATTTTGACCGCTTCGTCTCGGTGATCGTCTACGTGCCGCGCGAGGAATACGACTCGATCGTCCGTGAGCGGATCGGCGCCTATCTGAAGACTGTCTATGACGGTCGCGTCTCCGCCTATTATCCGGCTTTCCCGGAAGGCGGCGTGGCGCGCGTGCATTTCATCATCGGCCGCTCCGGCGGCAAGACGCCGCGCATTCCGCAGGCAAAGCTCGAGCAGGTGATCCGCGAGATCACCGCCCGTTGGGACGACCGTTTCGAGGCGCTGGCCGGAGCCAAGGCGCCGAAGATCTCGGTCGACCAGGCCTTCCAGGATTCCTTCACGCCTGAAGAAACCGTGGCCGATCTCGCCGATATCGTCGCTTGTGCCGCAGGCGAGCCGCTTCGCATCCAGTTCTACCATCGCCAGGAAGATGAGAGCCGTACGCTCTCGCTGAAAATCTTCCACGCCGGCGGCCAGCTGGCGCTGTCGCGCCGCGTGCCGCTGCTTGAGAATCTCGGCTTCAATGTCGTCAGCGAACGCACCTTCGACATCGAAGTACCGGCCACGGACGGAGAACCGAAACTCGTCGTGCTGCACGACATGGAGCTCGAGGCCCGCAATGGCGGCGACATCGACCTGCAGCGTTACGGCGCCGCCCTCGAGGAAGCCTTTGTCGCCGCCTTCGCCGGTACGATCGACAATGATAGCTTCAACCGGCTGATCCTCTCGGCCGGGCTCTCGGCGCGCGAGACGAACGTGCTGCGCGCCTATGCGCGTTACCTCCGCCAGGCCGGCATCGCCTATTCGCAGGATTATATCGCCACTACGCTCGACAAATATCCCGGTGTCGCCGCCGCCATCTTCAGGCTGTTCCACGACACGCTAGATACAAGGCTTTCCGAAAAGGTCCGCGTCAAGAAACTTGCCGAGCTGCACCAGGCGATCGAGACCGAGCTGGCCGATGTGCCAAGCCTTGACGACGACCGCATCCTGCGCCGCTACGTCAATATCGTCGATGCGACGCTGCGCACCAATTATTTCCAGAGGAATCCGGATGGCTCGCCGAGATCGATGCTGGCCTTCAAGCTCGATCCGCATCTGGTCGACGGGCTGCCGCAACCCAAACCCTTCCGCGAAATGTTCGTCTATGGCGTCGAAGTCGAGGGCGTGCACCTGCGCTTCGGCAAGGTGGCGCGCGGGGGGCTGCGCTGGTCGGATCGCGCCGAGGATTACCGCACCGAAGTGCTTGGCCTCGTCAAGGCGCAGCAGGTGAAGAACGCGGTCATCGTGCCGGTCGGCGCCAAGGGCGGCTTTTATCCGAAGAAGCTCCCCGTCGGCGGCAGCCGCGACGAGATCTTCAATGCCGGCCGCGAGGCATACAAGACCTATATCCGCACACTGCTGTCGATCACCGACAACATCTCGGGGACCGAGATCGTGCCGCCGAAGGACACGGTCAGGCTCGACGGTGACGACCCCTATTTCGTGGTCGCCGCCGACAAGGGCACCGCGACCTTCTCCGACACCGCCAATGCGCTGGCGCAGGAAGCCGGTTTCTGGCTGGACGACGCCTTCGCCTCCGGCGGCTCGGCCGGTTACGACCACAAGAAGATGGGCATCACCGCCCGCGGCGCCTGGGAAACCGTCAAACGCCATTTCCGTGAAATAAACATCGACATCCAGACGACGCCCTTCACCGTCGCCGGCGTCGGCGACATGTCAGGCGACGTCTTCGGCAACGGCATGCTGCTCTCTCCGAAGATCCGGCTGATCGCCGCCTTCGATCACCGCGATATCGTCATCGATCCCGATCCCGATATGGAAAAGACGCTGGCCGAGCGCCAGCGGCTCTTCGATCTGCCGCGCTCGAGCTGGCAGGATTTCGACAAAAGCGTGCTTTCCAAGGGCGCGATGATCATCTCCCGCGCGGCGAAGTCGGTCACGCTGACGCCGGAAGCGGTTGCCGCGATCGGTATCGACAAGGCTGTCGCCACGCCCTTCGAAATCATGACGGCGATCCTGAAAAGCCCGGTCGACCTGCTCTGGTTCGGCGGCATCGGCACCTATGTGAAAGCACCGTCCGAAACCGACGCCGAAGTCGGCGACCGTGCCAACGACCCGATCCGCATCACCGCGGCGGAAGTGGGTGCCAAGGTGATCGGCGAGGGCGCAAATCTCGGCGTCACCCAGAAGGGCCGCATCGCCTACGGCCTCAAGGGCGGGCGCTGCAACTCCGACGCCATCGACAATTCGGCCGGCGTCAACACCTCGGACGTCGAGGTCAACATCAAGATCGCGCTGGCGGCCGCCATGCATGACGGGCGCCTGACACGGGCAAAACGCGACCAGCTTCTGTCTTCGATGACCGGCGAAGTGGCGACCCTGGTGCTGCGCAACAATTACCTGCAGTCGCTGGCGATCTCGCTGACCGAACGCAAGGGCACGGCAAACGGCCTGGAGCTTGGCCGTTTCATGAGCGTGCTCGAGGCCGCCGGTCAGCTGAACCGCAAGGTCGAGACTTTGCCGGACGAGCAGACGCTGGCCGAACGCTACACCGCCGGCAAGCCGCTGACGCGGCCGGAAATCGGCGTGCTGGTATCCTATGCCAAGATCGTGCTCTTCGATGCGCTGGCCGCCAGCGATCTGCCGGATGATCCCTATTTTACCACGACGCTTTTGAATTATTTCCCCGTCAAGATGCAGAAGTCGAACGCCGGCGATATCGCCGGTCACCGCCTGAAGCGCGAAATTGTCGCGACGGTGCTTGCCAACGAAGCGATCAACCGCGGCGGGCCGAGCTTCACCGTTGCGATGATGGACGCGACAGCGGCTTCGGCACCGGAAGTGGTGCGGGCGGCGATCGTTGCCCGCGACGGTTTCGACCTGACTAGGCTCTGGGCCGAAACGGATGGCCTCGACGGCCGGATATCGGGCGAGATGCAGAACCGCATCTACGAGGAAATCAGCCACAGCTTTACCGTCTTGACGCGCCTGCTCCTGAAGACCGCCATGACTAAGTCTGATATGGCCGAGGTGATTAGCCGGCTGCAGGCTGCCCTGAAGAAACTGAAGCCTGCCTTCGCCGAACAATCGGCCGGCGACGCCGCTGCCCGCCAGGCCGAATACGCCCAGGCGGGCGTGCACGAAAAACTCGCAGCCGAGATCGCACATCTCCACAGCTTCGCGCTGGTGCCTGAGATCATGCAGATCGCCGAGCGCACCGGCGAGCCCTTGGTGCGCGCCGCCGAAAACTACTTCGCGGTATCGCAGACTTTCAGGATTGCCCGGCTGCTGGCGGCGGGTGGGCGGATCCTTACCTCCGACCATTACGAGAATCTGGCGCTTGCCCGCAGCATCGACCAGATTGCCAGCGCAAGGCGCGACATCGTCATCTCGGCGCTGTCCGATCACGGCAAGGAAAAGCTGCCGGTTCAGGCCTGGCATGCCCAGGACCGCGTTCGCATCAACCGGATCGTCGAGGAGCTTTCGAGCCTCAGCGACGGCGGCGATCCCAACCTTGCGCGTATTACCGTTGCTGCAGGTATCCTGACCGATCTTGCGCGCGACCGGGTGAGGTGAGACAGTCCGCCGAAAAAGGAGCGGATGTTGAATCGCATCGACTGGACAGGAACACAGCCGCCGAAGGCCACGGAGAAGGGCATCTGGGGGTGGATGTTCTTCGATTGGGCAGCCCAGCCCTTCTTTACCGTGGTCACCACCTTCATCTTCGGTCCCTATTTCGTCTCCCGTCTGACCGATGACCCGGTTTCCGCGCAGACGACGTGGAGCAACATGGCGACGATCTCCTCGGTGATCATCGCCCTGCTCTCGCCGATCCTCGGCTCGATCGCCGACCAGTCCGGCGCGCGCAAGCCGTGGATCGGCTTCTTCGCGGTCATCAAGATCGCGAGCCTTTTCTGCCTGTGGTTCGCAGCCCCAGGCTCGCCGGTTCTCTATCCCGTTATTTTCATGATCCTCGCCTCGATCTCGGCCGAGTTTTCGATCGTCTTCAACGATTCGATGATGCCGCGCCTGGTCGCCAAACACGAGGTCGGCAAGCTCTCCAACACTGCCTGGGGGCTCGGTTATCTTGGCGGCATCATCGTGCTGATAGCCGTCGTCACGCTTTTGGCGGCAAGCCCGGAGAGCGGCAAGACCATCCTCGGCCTCGATCCGCTATTCGGTCTCGATCCTCAAACCGGAGAGGATGCGCGCATCACCGGGCCGATCTCGGCGGTCTGGTATCTGATCTTCATCCTGCCGATGTTTTTCTTCACGCCGGATGTCGGCAGGGGCCTGCCCTTCGCCACTGCCGTCCGCGCCGGCCTGCGCGAACTGAAAAACACGCTTGGCGAACTCAAGGAGCGCCGCGGCATCCTGAAATTCCTCATCGCCCGGATGATCTACCAGGACGGCGTCAACGGTCTGCTGATCCTCGGCGGTGTCTTCGCCGCCGGCATGTTCGGCTGGGCAACGATTGAGATCGGCATCTACGGCATCATCCTGAACGTCGTCGCGATCTTCGGCTGCCTGATCGCCGGCCGCATCGACAAGGGCGTCGGTTCGAAGGTGACCGTCGTCATCAGCCTCACCATGCTGCTTCTCGCCACCATCGGCATCATCTCGACCGGACCGGGTTATACGCTGTTCGGCCTTCTGCCGCTGCCGACGACGGATTCCGGCGGCCTCTTCGGCACCGCTGCGGAAAAGGCCTATATCCTTTACGGCCTGTTGATCGGGTTCGCTTTTGGACCGGTCCAGGCCTCGTCGCGCTCCTATCTCGCCCGCAGCGTCAGCCCTGAAGAAGCCGGCCGCTACTTCGGTATCTACGCGCTTTCGGGGCGCGCCACGAGCTTCATGGCGACACTGCTCTTTTCGCTGGTGACCTATATGAGTGGATCACCGCGGCTTGGAATGGCCACGCTGATCCTGTTTCTCGTCGGCGGACTGGTGCTGCTCGTCCGCACGCCCTATCCGGCCGATCGGGCATAGACGCCCAATTAGTGCCGGAAGTGGCGCATGCCGGTGAAGACCATGGCGATGCCATGTTCATTGGCGGCATCGATGACCTCCTGATCGCGCATCGAGCCGCCCGGCTGGATCACCGCGGTCGCGCCTGCGGCAATCATCGACAGGAGACCATCGGCAAACGGCAGGAAGGCTTCGGAAGCAACCGCCGAACCCTTTGTCATCGGCACCGCAAGGCCGAGCGCCTTGGCGGCCTCTTCGGCCTTCAGCGCCGCGATGCGGGCGGAATCGACGCGACTCATCTGGCCGGCGCCGATGCCGGCCGTCTGGCCGTCCTTGGCATAGACCACGGCGTTCGATTTCACATGTTTGCCGATCTTGAAGGCGAACTTCATATCCTCGAGTTCCTGCGCCGTCGGCGCACGCTTGGTGACGACCTTGAGCTCCAGGTCCTCGACCATGCCGTTGTCGCGGCTCTGGACCAGCAGGCCGCCGGAAACGGTCTTCGCCGTCAGGCCGGCCGCACGCGGATCGGGCAGGCCGCCGGCAGAGAGCAGCCGCAGGTTCGGCTTGCGGGCGACGATCGCCTTCGCTTCCTCCGTCACAGCGGGGGCGATGATCACCTCGGTGAAGAGCTTGACGATCTCCTCGGCGGTTTCGGCATCCAGCGTTCGATTGAGCGCGATGATGCCGCCGAAGGCGGAAACGCTGTCGCAGGCGAGCGCCCGCTGATAGGCCTCGACCAGGCTCGACCCGGTGGCCACGCCGCAGGGATTGGCATGCTTGATGATGGCGCAGGCCGGCGCCTTTTCGGGCAGGAACTCGGCGACCAGTTCGTAGGCGGCATCGGTATCGTTGATGTTGTTGTAGGAGAGCTGCTTGCCCTGCAGGAGGGCAGCCGTCGACACACCCGGGCGCTTCTCGCCGGTCACGTAGAAGGCGGCCTTCTGGTGCGGGTTTTCACCGTAGCGCATCTCTTCCTTCAAAGCACCGCCGATAACGCGGTGACGCGGCGTGTCGATCGACAGCGCTTCGGCGAACCAGTTGGAAATCACAGCGTCATAGGCCGCGGTGCGGGCATAGGCCTTGGCGGCCATGCGCTGGCGGAAGGCATAGGCGGTCTTGCCCTCATCTGCGGAAAGCTGGTCCTTGAACTCGGCATAATCGTTGGGATCGGTCAGGATCGTCACATAGGCATGGTTCTTGGCCGATGCGCGGATCATCGCCGGGCCGCCGATATCGATATTCTCGACGGTTGTGGGATAATCGCCGCCAGCCGCCCGCACTTCCTCGAAAGGATAGAGATTGATGACGGCGAGGTCGATGGCCTCGATGCCGTGCTGTTTCATCGCCTCCTGGTGTTCGCTATCGTCACGGATCGCCAGCAGGCCGCCATGCACCGTCGGATGCAGCGTCTTGACCCGCCCGTCCATGATCTCGGGAAAACCGGTAACGTCGGAGACATCGGTAACGGCAAGGCCGGCGGCGGCGATGGCTTTGTATGTGCCACCGGTCGACAGCAGCCGCACGCCTTTGGCAGACAATGACTGGGCGAGCTCGACAATCCCGGTCTTGTCGAAGACGGAGAGGAGGGCGGTCTTGATTTCGACCTTGTCGGGGGCGGGGATCTTCTTGGAAATGACGGCCATGAAACCTTCTCCGTTCGGGCTTCGGGAGACATCCGCTTGGGTTGGAGCAGGATTCGGATTTCAGGCCGGCTCGGGCCTAAGACCATCCTGCTCCAGGACGCTCGCATTGTGAGGCCGCGTTAGCACAGCTTCGCCGCCGCGCAAACAGGTGCTATCCCTTGCGGGACAAAAACCAACGGATTTCCGTCTTCTCGGCAAGATCGAAGTCGATTTCGATCTGGTCCGAACCGCAAATGCCGGAGCTGTCGGCAAAGAAGATATCCTCGGTGATCAGCACTTCATTGCCGGGCGCGGAAAACTGCCAGCTTTCGCCGTCCGGCGCCGTCAGCAGCACGGACTCCCCGTCGCTTTGATGCAGGACGATGGAGGGATGGATATGAAACCGGGCGACGGCCTTCAGAGGCTCGTCATGCGCATATCCCTCCCGGACGACGAGCCGGTCGTGGCCGGTCACGATCGAGCCTGCGGCATTGAGTGTCAGCTCTCGTTCGTGCAGCACCCCGAACGCCCTGAGATAACCGTCATGGCTGAGCTTGATGCCGTCGCGTCCGTCCTCGGTTTCGGCACGCTCGACCGTAACGGTCCTTACTGGTTCGGTGATCGCGTGATTGAGGAAGGGCGAGGGGGAAAAGCGGCTGGACGAAGTGTCGTTCAAAATAACCGTCGAATGCGCCGCTGTCGTGCGCGCCATCTGGACATAGCGGTGCCCGGCAAATTTCGGCGAGCCGGAATTGACGATGAAGCGGTGGCGGCCGGACGACATTTCGAAGGAGAGGCTGCCGGCATGCACGGTCCGCAGCCCGCCTCCCGAAGGCGGCGTGCCGGCATCGGCGATGATCACGGTCTTTCCCCCGGAAAGCCGCTGATAGCGCGACTGCGGCAAGGCCTTGAACGGCTGGCCGGCGGTCTCGTCATATCTGAGCACCGAGATCAGCTCGTTTGCCAGCGTCGAGGTCGCCCCGTTGAACAGCGCCAGATCCCCATCCTGATGGCGAAAGAACCGCAATGCCGGATAGATGCGGTCGATGCCGGAAATCAGCTTCTGCGGCAGGTCATGGCCGAGATTGACATAGGTTTGCCGCAGCGGCAGCAGATCGAGCAGCAATTCCAGGCCGACGCGCGGATTACGCGAGATATGGCCGCCATCCGGCAGAATCTGGCTATCGAATTCGCGGTCGAGCGCCTGCGCCGCCCTTCGGAGCGTCGACGCACGGACAGGCATGGCGACGGAGGCCATGGCGAGCGCGATACGCAACCGAAACAGCTCCAGGCCGCCGAGCGTATAGGGCGCCATGCGGTGCAGGAACCTCACCTGGAATGCCAGCGACTTCATGAAGCGGCGATAGAAACCGCGGTCGGCATTATGCAGCACCACCGGCGAATGCGAGAGCCAGGCAATGACGCGCTGTGCGGTGACGTCGATCTCCCATGCAATCCCGTCCATCCGGCCGGCATGGAGGGAAAGCCAGCTGTCGACGATCGCGCGGGCGGCGGCCGAATTGCGCTCCGTCTTGTTCGCCCGCATATGCCGCAGCCAGCCGAAGCTGTGAAGGCGGGTCGCGAAGGGGCGCGACGGCAGGGTGAAGGTGAAGGGTGACTTTCCACCCGTTTCCAGCATGCGCCCGGCCAGCAGAAACCGGCCGTTGAGGATCTCGTCGGCCACATGCGAATCGATGCTGCGGAGATCGGTCGGGGCGACGATCAGACGCTCGGGCACGTTGATGGAATGGCGGAAGAGTTTTAGGCGCAGCAACGCGACGCGGCGCAAGGCGCGCCGCCAAGCCTCCCGAACATACATGCTCGCAAAACGCCGACCGGACTGCATATTCTATTGTCTATTGACCCTCGTGGTTAAGAATAGGTGAAAAGCGGCCGATTTCATCGCCCACAATGAATTAATTCGTAACAATGTTCGAATATACGCAAATTAACGTGCTTCACCGCGCGGTCACGCGCGGATGTGAAGCCTCTTCCATGGGCGGATGCGCCGCAACGGGCGTGAGCAATCAGGCCACGCGCCGCAGCACGGCGGCATAAAAGCCGTCAAGGCCGGAGGCGATGCCGGCGGGCATTTTCAGCATGGTGGGAAGCGTGCGGAATTCACCGAGCGGCGTGATCGCCGCTTCCAGGCCGGACCAGTCGCCGGCATCGATTTGAACGCGCTCGATCCCATCCGTATCGGCCAGAACGCGAGCGACGACCTCCTCGCCTTCGGCCGGATCCAGCGAACAATTCGAAAAAACCAGCGTTCCATCTGGCTTCAGCAATGTCAGCGCATGACGCAGCAGCCGCTCCTGCAGCGCCGCCAGCCTGCCGATATCCTCGGGCCCCTTGGTCCACAACACGTCCGGG
Source organism: Rhizobium sp. N324 (assembly GCF_001664485.1). Classification (NCBI taxonomy): domain Bacteria; kingdom Pseudomonadati; phylum Pseudomonadota; class Alphaproteobacteria; order Hyphomicrobiales; family Rhizobiaceae; genus Rhizobium; species Rhizobium sp. N324. The sequence continues at coordinate 4,617,011 of NZ_CP013630.1, forward strand.
TGCCGGCGCGTCGTGCCGGTGGAGGAGCAGGGGGCGTCGAGCAGGATCGCGTCGAAACGCTCGGCCGGCTCGAATGCCGTCAGATCCGCCGCGATCGTTTCAGCCTCGAGGCCCAGCCGGTCGAGATTCGACCGCAGCCGTCTCAGCCGGCTTTGCGACTGGTCGAGTGCGGTGACCGTGCCGCCGGCAAGAATGAGCTGCGCCGTCTTGCCGCCGGGCGCGGCACAGAGATCGGCGGCGCGCTTGCCCGAGAGATCGCCGAAAAGCTTGGCCGGGATGCTTGCGGCCGCATCCTGCACCCACCACGCGCCTTCGTCGAAACCTTCGAGCGAAGGGATGCCGCCGTCGAAGGCGGCAAGCCGCACGCCGCCGGTGGGAAGGACAACGCCGTTCAGCCGCTTTGCCCAGCCTTCGGCGTCCGATTTGACGGTCAGATCGATTGCGGCTGGTTGAAGCTGGGATTCCGAAATGGCCAGCGCCGCGTCCCGGCCATAGGCTCTTTCCAGCCTGGCGATGAACCAGGCCGGCATCGGCGCGACCTTGCCGATCTCGGCGAGCACCTCATCCTTCTCGCGGCCGAGCCGGCGGAGAACGGCATTGACCAGCTTGGCGAAACGCCGGTTGCGCGGATCCTGATTGGCCTGCTCGACGGCAAGATCGACAGCCGAATGATCCGGCACGTCGAGATAGAGGATCTGCGCCGCCCCGATTGCCAGTACATGGTGCAGCGCCCGGGCTCCTTCCGGCAGCGGCGATTCCAGCAGCGCTGCAACCGCCGCATCGATGCGCGGCAGATGGCGCAGCGTCGTGTTCAGGATGGCGCGCACGAGCGCCCGGTCGCTTTCGCCAAGCGCCCGGTAGGCTGGATTGCCATGTTCATGATCGAGTGCGCCGTCGAGCGGCAGCTTGCGATCGACGACGGCGCCGAGAATTTTTGCCGCTGCAGCCCGGGCCTGCAGGCCCGGTTTTGCCGGCGCGGATCGCTCGGTGGAGGGCTTATGTTTACGGGATGGTTTCTTCGTGCCGTCTGAATTCAAGACCATGGACCTTTTGGCGGTTGCGAACCACCGCGACCAAGACCCGTATCCGGAACAGAGCGCGATTTGCGCGACGGATTAGCAGCCCGAACCGGCGGCGTCGAGACGTTCATGCCGCCCTGCGCCATGTCCTGCAGCGCAGCGATGCGGTTTTCCGTGTTCGGATGCGTCGAAAACAGATTGTCCATGCGCTCGCCGGAGAGCGGATTGATGATGAACATATGCGCGGTCGCCGGGTTGCGCTCGGCATCTTCGTTCGGCACGTGGGCGGCGCCACGGGCGATCTTACCGAGCGCGGAAGCAAGCCAGAGCGGGTTGCCGCAGATCTCGGCGCCGCGGCGGTCGGCGGAATATTCGCGCGTCCGGCTGATCGCCATCTGCACCAGCATGGCGGCAAGCGGCGCCACGATCATCGCGACGAGCACGCCGACGAAACCGAGGGGATTGTTGTTGTTTTCACGGTTGCCGCCGAAGAAGAAGGCGAAATTGCCGAGCATCGAGATCGCCCCGGCAAGCGTCGCCGTGATCGTCATCGTCAGCGTGTCGCGGTTCTGGATATGGGCGAGCTCATGCGCCATTACGCCGGCGACTTCCTCCGGAGACAGTGCCTGGAGCAGGCCGGTGGAAGCGGCGACGGCAGCGTTTTCGGGATTGCGGCCGGTGGCGAAGGCATTCGGTTGCGGGCTGTCGTAGAGATAGACCTTCGGCATCGGCAGACCGGCATTGCGGGCGAGATCGCGCACGATCGCAAAGAACTCAGGCGCGTTGCGTTCATCGACCTGCTGGGCGCGATAGGCCGAAAGCACCATGCGGTCGGAATTCCAATAGGAGAAGAAATTCATGCCGGCGGCGATGACGAAGGCAATCATCATGCCGGCGCGACCGCCGATCAGAAAACCGACAAACATGAAAAGCGCCGTCATGAAGGCTAGCAACATGGCAGTGCGGACGAGGTTCATTGCGGATCTCCATCTCCGATTTCGCCGTGATAAGCTTTCAATCGCGGTACCGGCGCATTATGATTTGGTTATTCACCAGCCATTTTCAATATTTTCCGGCAGGAGATGCCATGCAGGACGCCGATAACGACAATAGCCGAACGCCGACGGCCGAGGGCTCGGAGCCGCCGCGCAAGATGCTGTCTCCGGCTGCCAAACGCGCCCTTGCCGAAGCCGAGGAGCGGCGAAAGAACCAGAAGCCGCTGGAGCTGCCACCGGAGACCGGCGGCCGCGGTGGCGCCGAGCCGGCCCGATTCGGCGATTACGAGATCAACGGCCGGGCGATCGATTTCTGATTCGGCCTCGGGTAGCATGACCTAGCTACATTTTGTGTTCTCTGTGGAACTCAGCGCAGAGAAGAAAAATTTTATTAACTGTCTGATAAAAATACAAAAACTTGAAATTCTGCATACGATCAGACCCCCAACATATGGGCTTTCTTGACTCCGATGCGCGAATCCCCCTTACTTCGTTGTAGCAAAGAAAAAGCCGCCACCCCCCGACCAAGGAAAAGTGACGGCTTTGGACTTGCATCCCGCTCTATTGCGTTAGGTGCGGGACACGGCATCCGTACAATTGGTATTGAGTCAGATAATGCCGCCGTGGTCAAGCCTGACGTTATCAAACGTAAGGAGGCCATTATGGCCACACGTACATACCCATCCTACTGGATGTATAAAGATGCGCGGAATGAATGGCGTTGGAAGTATGATGCTTCCAATGCTGAGACCATCGCGGTTAGCAGCGAAGGCTATGTCAAACGTAGCGACTGCGAACGAAGCATTGAGATCATGAAGGCGTCGTCTGGCAGCGCGGTTTGGTTCCCATCCGATTTGGCAAACGTAGCCTAAAAGCAGCTGTATTTCCCACGCAGAATAAAAGGCCGCTCCAACTTAAAGAGAGGGAGCGGCCTTTCTATTCAGGCAGTCGCCTTGTTCTGCCGGTTGGCGATCAGATCGTCGACGACGGCCGGATCGGCGAGCGTCGAGGTATCGCCGAGTGCACCGAAATCGTCTTCGGCGATCTTGCGCAGGATGCGGCGCATGATCTTGCCCGAGCGAGTCTTCGGCAGGCCGGGCGCAAACTGGATCTTGTCGGGCGCGGCGATCGGACCGATTTCGGCACGCACATGTTTCACCAGGTCCTGGCGAAGCGTGTCCGTTCCTTCGTGGCCGGCCATCAGCGTCACATAGCAATAGATGCCCTGGCCCTTGATCGGGTGGGGATAACCGACGACGGCGGCTTCCGACACCAGATTGTGCGAGACGAGCGCGGATTCGACCTCCGCTGTGCCGAGCCGGTGGCCGGAGACGTTGAGCACGTCGTCGACACGGCCGGTGATCCAGTAATAGCCGTCCGCATCGCGCCGGCAGCCGTCGCCGGTAAAATATTTCCCCTTGTAGGTGGAGAAATAGGTCTGGATGAAACGCTCGTGATCGCCATAGACGGTGCGCATCTGGCCCGGCCAGCTGTCGGTGATGCAGAGATTGCCGTCGGCCGCCCCTTCCAGCACCTTGCCCTCATTGTCGACAAGCTGCGGTTTGATGCCGAAGAACGGCACCGTCGCCGAGCCGGGTTTCAGGTCGGTGGCGCCGGGCAGCGGCGTGATCATGTGGCCGCCGGTTTCCGTCTGCCACCAGGTATCGATGACCGGGCAGCGCTTGTCGCCGACGACATTGTAATACCACTCCCAGGCTTCCGGGTTGATCGGTTCGCCCACAGTGCCGAGCAGGCGGAGCGACGAGCGCGACGAGCGCGTGACGAATTCGTCGCCGGCCCCCATCAGCGAACGGATCGCCGTCGGCGCCGTATAGAAGATATTGACCTTGTGTTTGTCGATGACTTCCCAGAAACGCCCCTGGTCGGGGAAATTCGGCACGCCCTCGAACATCAGCGTCGTCGCGCAGTTGGCGAGCGGCCCGTAGACGATATAGGAGTGGCCGGTGACCCAGCCGACATCGGCGGTGCACCAGTAGATATCGCCGTGATGATAGTCGAAGACATATTCATGCGTCATCGCCGCATAGACGAGATAACCGCCGGTCGTGTGCAGCACGCCCTTCGGCTTGCCTGTGGAGCCTGACGTATAGAGAATGAACAGCGGATCTTCCGCCTTCATCTTCACCGGCGGGCATTCCGGCTTCACCGTGGCGACTTCCTGGTGATGCCAGAGATCGCGGCCCGGCGCCCAGCCGGTCTTGCCGCCGGTGCGGCGCACCACCAGTACCTTGCTGACATGCACATGCTGGCGGGCGGCGATATGGATCGCCGTATCGGTATTGTCCTTCAGCGGTACCGGCTTGCCGCCGCGCAGCCCTTCGTCGCAGGTGATGACGAAGGTGGATTCGCAATCGACGATGCGCCCAGCCAGGGCCTCCGGCGAAAAGCCGCCGAAGACCACCGAATGCACCGCGCCGATGCGGGCGCAGGCGAGCATCGCGTAAGCCGCTTCGGGGATCATCGGCATATAGATGGTGACACGGTCGCCCTTCTTGACGCCGTGCTTCTTCAACACATTCGCCATCCGGCAGACATGTTCGTAGAGCTCGTTATAGGTGACCTTCTTATCGATATAGGGATTGTCGCCTTCCCAGATGATCGCCACCTGGTCGCCATTGGTCTTCAGATGGCGGTCGATGCAATTGTAGGAGACGTTGGTCTGGCCGTCCTCGAACCACTTGATCGAGACCTTGCCGGTAAAGGAGGTGTTCTTGACCTTGGTATAGGGCTTGAACCAGTCGATCCGCTTGCCGTGTTTGCCCCAGAACTTGTCCGGGTTCTCGACGCTTTCCTCGTACCATTTCAGGTACTTTTCCTTATCGATCAGGGCGCGCGCCTTCACCGGCTTCGTCACCGGATAGATCTTCTCCGACATGCAACTCCTCCTCATGGAACATGCGACGGGCCGCGTGGGTTTAGGGCCCGGATTTCAAATCACGGCAATTCATAGCAGCTCGCATCGTGGCGGCAATTAGACAAAGGTCATTTCATTTCGGAAGAATTGCAATTCTGCGACAGTGCGGTTATATAGCGGCATATTTCCCGGACATTGTGGTGACAATCCACGGACCGCGACCGGCGCGGACGATAGAAGGACTATATCCATGGCTCAAACACTGCTCATGCCGAAGGCGACCGCCATCTGGCTTGTCGACAACACGGCACTGTCTTTCGATCAGATCGCGCAGTTCTGCAAACTGCATCCGCTCGAGGTCAAGGCGATCGCCGACGGCGAAGCGGCGCAGGGCATCAAGGGCCTCGATCCGATCTCAACCGGACAGCTCTCCCGCGATGAGATCGCCCGCGCCGAAGCCAACCCGAACCACAAGCTGAAGCTTTCCGAACCCAAGGTGCGCGTGCCGGAATCCAAGCGCCGCGGCCCGCGTTATACGCCGGTTTCCAAGCGTCAGGACCGTCCGAACGCCATTCTCTGGCTGGTTCGCAACCATCCGGAGCTGAAGGACGCGCAGATTTCCCGCCTCGTCGGCACCACGAAATCCACCATCGAGCAGATCCGCGAGCGCACCCACTGGAACTCCGCCAACCTGGCGCCGATGGATCCGGTAACGCTTGGCCTCTGCAGCCAGATCGATCTCGACATGGAAGTGGAAAAGGCTTCCAAGGGCCGGCCGCTGCCGACCGCCGCCGAGCTTGGCGCGACGCTGCAATCGGCCCAGGAAACCGAGCGCCTGACCCCGGGCTACGAGCGCGAGGAAGAAAAGGAAAAGGAAATCGACGCCGACGCCGTCTTCCGCAAGCTGAGCTCGCTGCGCTCCGCGCCGAAGGACGAGGACGACGACGATCAGTACTGAGAGATCGACGATCTCATGAAAAACCCCGCCGATATGAGCTGATCGGCGGGGTTTTTTGTTGCGGATCGCCTGTCGGCTTAGCTGCGGAACAGGGTGAGGATGTTCTGCGCCGAGCTGTTGGCGATCGACAGCGACTGGACGGCGAGCTGCTGCTGCGTCTGCAACGCCGAGAGCTTGCTCGATTCTTCTTCCATATCGGCATCGACCAGGCGGCCGACGCCGGAGTCGATCGAATCGTGAAGACCGCTGACGAAATTTTCCTGCAGCTGGATACGCATCGAGATCGAGCCGAGCGCCGAGCCGGCCGCGGTCATGGCGCCGAGAACCAGTTCGACACCGGTCAAGGCCGCGTCGAGCTGACCCTGGGTGAAACCGGTAATGTCGAGATCATAGATCGATGCCATGACGATGACGGTGCCGCCATAGGTTCCATTGAAGGCGGTGCCGATAATCCCGCTGCTGGTCTCGATCGCGCCGGTGCTGGTCATGCCGAAGAGCACGTTTCCAAGCGAGCCTGAATCGAGCACGTAATCCGTCATCTTCACCGAAACGGCGTTGCTGCCGTCGCGGACGAAGGAGGAAACCACGCTCTTCGTTCCGGAGGCGCCGGCGACCCAGTTTTCACCGGAGAAGGACGCCGACTGGGCGATGCTGAGCAGTTGCTCCTGCAGCTGGTCGAGTTCCTGCTGGATCTTGGTCTTGTCGACGCCTTTTTCCGTGGCGGCGACGATCTTCGCCTTGATGTCGCTGACGACGTCGAGCGCACTGTCCATCGCCGAATAGGCGGTATCGACCTTGGCCGCGCCAAGCCCGAGCGCGTCGGAGACGGCCGAAAGCGCCTTGTTGTCGGAACGCATGGTCGTCGCGATCGACCAGTAGGCAGCATTGTCGGACGCCTTTTCGACACGATAACCCGACGAGACTCGGCCCTGGGTGTCCTTGAGGCCGTCGTTTACGCCGCGCAAAGTCTGCAGCGCTGCCATGGCAGCGTTGTTGGTAAGGATGCTTGTCATGATCCGTTCCACAATCATTGAGAAAGGGGCATCCGGACTACAGCGCCGCGCGTCTCTTCAGATGCGCAAAGGACTCTGTAGCACTTCAACTGCTGCACAATTTGCCCTGAAATCGCGATCGATTTGAGGACCTATGCAGCAGGCCGGGTAACGGCGACCGCGTCATGCAAAGCCTGCTATGCAAGCCATTGCCGTTAACGAACCCTTGCATCACATGGTTAACAATTCCTCAATCAGGCTTATGAAATGCTTAATTTCACATGGGCAGGGAGCCCAAACCGCGCCCGCGCAACGCCTCGGCGATTTCCTCCAAAACCGTTGGATCGTCAATGGTTGCGGGCATTTTCCAGGGTATGCCGTCGGCAATTTTCTGCATCGTGCCGCGCAGGATCTTGCCGGAGCGGGTCTTCGGCAGTCGGTTAACGGCGATAGCCATTTTGAAGGCGGCGACAGGCCCGATCTGATCGCGAATCATCGCCACCACCTCTGATTCGATCGCTGTCACCTCGCGGGAAACATTCCGTTTCAGCACCAGGAAGCCGCACGGCACCTGCCCCTTCAAGCTGTCGGTCACGCCGATCACCGCGCATTCGGCGACATCGGGATGACGAGCACAGACTTCCTCCATCGCCCCGGTGGAGAGCCGATGACCGGCGCAATTGATGATGTCGTCGGTGCGCGACATGATGAACAGATACCCGTCCTCGTCGACATAGCCGGCATCGGCGGTCTTGTAGGTGCCGGGAAACTCGTCGAGATAGGCCGACCGGAAACGGTCGTCCGCGTTCCAGAGGGTCGGCAAGCAACCGGGCGGCAAGGGAAGCTTGATGACGATATTGCCGAGCGTCCCCGCCTCGATCGGATGGCCGGCATCGTCGAGCACGGCGATATCATAACCGGGCATCGGCAGCGCCGGCGAACCGTGCTTGACGGGAAGGGCACCAAGGCCAAGCGGATTGGCGGCGATCGGCCAGCCGGTCTCCGTCTGCCACCAGTGATCGATGACGGGGATGGCGAGCATGCGCTCCGCCCATTTCAGCGTCTCCGGATCCGCCCTCTCGCCGGCCAGAAACAGCGCCCGCAGATCCGGCATCGGATACCGCCGCATCAGTTCCCCGTCGCCGTCCTCCCGGCGAATGGCGCGGAATGCCGTCGGCGCCGTGAACAGCACTCGCACCTGATATTCCGAAACAACACGCCAGAATGCGCCGGCATCCGGCGTGCCGATGGGTTTACCCTCGAAGATCAGGGTGGTGACGCCTGAGATCAGCGGCGCATAGACGATATAGGAATGTCCGACGACCCAGCCGATATCCGAAGCCGTCCAGAACACCTCGCCCGGTTTCAGGCCGTAGATATTCCGCATCGACCAGTGGAGCGCGACCATATGGCCGCCATTGTCGCGCACGACGCCCTTCGGCTGGCCGGTGGTGCCGGAGGTGTAGAGGATGTAAAGCGGGTCGGTCGCCTTGACTCGAACACAGGCGATCTCGGCGCCGCGATGCCGCGCCACCGCCGCTTCGAAATCCTGGTCGCGGCCGCTGGCCAGATCGGCCCGATCCTCCGGCCGTTGCAGCACCAGACAGCACTCCGGCTTCGAACGCGCCATCTCGATTGCCTGGTCGACCAGAGGCTTGTAGGCAACGAGGCGGCCGGGTTCGAGCCCGCAGCTCGCGGTGATCACCAGCTTCGCACCGCAATCGTCGATGCGGGCAGCAAGCTCGCTGGCGGCAAAGCCACCGAAGACGACGGAGTGCACCGCACCGATGCGGGCGCAGGCAAGCATCGAAAACACCGCCTGCGGGACCATCGGCATATAGAGGATCACACGATCACCTCTGGCGATCCCGAGGTCGACCAGCGTCGCGGCGATAGCCTTCACCTCGTGAAGCACTTCGTCGTAAGTGAAGCGACGCTTTTCGCCAGTCATCGCACTGTCGAAGATAACAGCCGTGTCGCCGCCGCGCCCGGCGGCCACATGCCGGTCCAGGCAATTGTGGCAGGTATTGGTTTCGGCCCCTGCGAACCAGCGGCCATAGACGCCTTCGTCGGGCGAAAATACCCGCTCCGGCGGTTTGAACCAGTCGATATCGGCGGCAGCATCGCCCCAGAAGGCTTCGGGATCGCCTTTCCAGGCCGAATAGGCCTGACGATAGCCGTTCTGCATCTGCTCCTCCCCAGGAAAGCCTCGATCATAATCTAGGCGGAGGGAAGCGGGACGGGAAGCCCGACCAAAGCAGGGTTTCAGCGCGTGCCGAAAATTGCCGATCCTACACGCACGCTGGTGGCGCCGAAGGCGATCGCCGTTTCATAATCGCCCGACATACCCATGGACAATTTTTCGACGCCGCATGTGAGCGCAAGCTTTGCCAGCAGGGCGAAATGCGGGCCGGGATTTTCCTCGGCCGGCGGAATGCACATCAGACCTTCGATGGAAAGACCGAGTTCATCGCGGCAGAGCGTAACGAAAGCCAGCGTGTCGTCAGGGGCGATGCCGGCCTTCTGCGGCTCGAGCCCGGTATTGACTTGCACGTAGAGCCGCGGCCACTTGTCCTGCCGCTTCATCTCCTCGGCCAGCGCGCGGGCGATCTTTTCCCGGTCCACCGTCTCGATGACGTCGAAAAGCGCCACCGCATCCGCCGCCTTGTTCGATTGCAGCGGTCCGATCAGATGCAGCACGATATCCGGCTGTTCGGCTTTCAGCGCCGGCCACTTGCCCTGGCTCTCCTGCACCCGGTTCTCACCGAAGACGCGCTGTCCAGCGTCGATGGCCGGGCGGATCGCCTCCGCCTCGAAGGTCTTCGACACGGCGACGAGCTGAACGGACCCCGCAGGCCGCGCTGCCTGGCGTTCACCAGCGGCCATCCGCGACCGCACGTCGTTCAACCGCTCTTGAAGTTCCATCGTTCTGCCTCGACATACCTGCATGAAAGGATTGGCAATGAACTAACCAGCCAATCTGTGCTTGCCAAGACCCGCTCCGGCGAAATCGCCTGACCGCAACGAAGATCGGCCGCTTGCAGCGCCTGCAAAACTTGACGCTACGGTGGTTTCATGGTGAAGGTCTCGACCAACCTCCCCTGATTTTCCGGAATTTCGAATAACATGGCCACCGAACGTTATAATCCGCGCGACGCCGAGCCCCGCTGGCAGCAGAAATGGAACGAAGACAAGGTCTTCGAGACCGACAACTCAGATCCGCGCGAAAAATATTACGTCCTCGAAATGTTCCCCTATCCGTCGGGGCGCATCCACATGGGCCATGTCCGCAATTACGCCATGGGCGATGTCGTTGCCCGCTACAAACGCGCCCGCGGCTACAACGTGCTGCACCCGATGGGCTGGGACGCCTTCGGCATGCCGGCGGAGAACGCCGCCATGGAGCGTGGCGTGCATCCGGCCTCCTGGACCTACCAGAATATCGGCTCGATGAAGGCGCAGCTGAAGGCCATGGGGCTGTCGCTGGACTGGAGCCGCGAATTCGCCACCTGCGACGTCGAATATTACCAGCACCAGCAGCATCTCTTCCTGGATTTCCTCGAGAAAGGCCTGGTCTACCGCAAGCAGTCGAAGGTCAACTGGGACCCGGTCGACAACACCGTGCTCGCCAACGAGCAGGTGATCGACGGCCGCGGCTGGCGGTCCGGCGCGCTGGTCGAACAGCGCGAACTGACGCAATGGTTCTTCAAGATCACCGATTTCAGCCAGGATCTGCTCGACGCGCTGGATACGCTCGACCAGTGGCCGGAAAAAGTGCGTCTGATGCAGAAGAACTGGATCGGCCGTTCGGAGGGTCTGACGGTACGCTGGGAGATCGTGCCGGAAACGGCGCCCGCCGGCGAGAGCGAAGTCACGGTCTATACCACCCGGCCGGACACGCTGTTCGGCGCCTCCTTCCTGGCGATCGCTGCCGACCATCCGCTGGCGAAGGACGCCGCCGCAAGGAATGCCGATATCGAGGCCTTCTGCGAGGAGTGCCGCCGGGCCGGCACCTCGCTCGCCGCCCTCGAGACCGCCGAGAAGAAGGGCATGGATACCGGTATCCGCGTCCGCCATCCGCTCGATCCCTCCTGGGAACTGCCTGTCTATATCGCCAATTTCGTGCTGATGGATTACGGCACCGGCGCGATCTTCGGCTGCCCCTCGGGCGACCAGCGCGACCTTGATTTTGCCCGCAAATACGGCTTGCCGGTCGTGGCCGTCGTCATGCCAAGGGATGGCGATGCAGCGAGCTTTTCCGTCGGCGACACGGCCTATGACGGCGAAGGCGTGATGATCAATTCGCGCTTCCTCGACGGCAAGACGACGGAGGAAGCCTTCAATATCGTTGCCGACCGGCTGTCGGCCGCTTCGCTCGGCAATGCGCCGCAGGGCGAACGCAAGGTCAACTTCCGTCTGCGCGACTGGGGTATTTCCCGGCAGCGTTATTGGGGCTGCCCGATCCCGGTCATCCATTGCGACGATTGCGGCGTGGTGCCCGTGCCGAAGAAGGACCTGCCGGTCAAGCTGCCCGACGACGTCACCTTCGACCAGCCGGGGAATCCGCTCGACCGTCATCCGACCTGGCGGCACGTCTCCTGCCCGACCTGCGGCAAGGACGCTCGCCGCGAGACGGATACGATGGACACCTTCGTCGATTCGAGCTGGTATTTCACCCGCTTCACCGCCCCTTGGGAAGGCAAGCCGACCGATCCTGAGGCGGCTAACCGTTGGCTCCCGGTCGACCAGTATATCGGCGGCATCGAGCATGCGATCCTGCATCTGCTCTATTCCCGCTTCTTCACCCGCGCCATGCGCGAGACCGGCCATGTCGCCGCGACCGAGCCGTTCAAGGGTCTCTTCACCCAGGGCATGGTGGTTCACGAGACCTATAGCCGCGGGGCCGGCGGCAGCCGGGAATGGGTGGCGCCGGCCGACATCCGCATCGAGGAGATCGACGGCAAACGCCGTGCCTCCCTGCTGACGACGGGCGAGGAAATTACGATCGGCTCGATCGAAAAGATGTCGAAATCGAAGAAGAACGTCGTCGATCCCGACGATATCATCGCCTCTTATGGCGCCGATACCGCCCGTTTCTTCGTCCTGTCGGACTCCCCGCCGGAGCGCGACGTCATCTGGTCCGAAGCCGGCGTCGAAGGCGCCCATCGTTTCACCCAGCGTCTGTGGCGGTTGATTTCCGAAGCCGCGGCTGCGCTTTCCGCGGTCGCGCCTGCACCGGCAACCGGGGGGGAAGCACTGTCGATCTCGCAGGCCGCCCATAGGACCCTCAAAGCCGTCGAGAACGATTACGACAAGCTCTGGTTCAACAAGGCCGTCGCCCGAATCTATGAACTGGTGAACGCGTTGGCCGCGCCGATGACCAGGGTTGCGGCGGGCGAGGGCGATGCCGCCTATCGCGCAGCGGTGCGCGATGCCGCCGAGATCCTCGTTCAGCTGGTCGCGCCGATGACGCCGCATCTGGCCGAGGAATGCTGGACGGCGCTTGGCAACAAGGGGCTGCTTGCCCGGACCGATTGGCCGCGATACGACGAAACGCTCGTCATCGAAAACGATGTCGTCCTGCCAGTCCAGATCAACGGCAAGAAACGCGCTGAATTGACAATTTCTCGCGACGCAGATCAGAATGCCGTCACCAACGCCGTGCTGGATCTGGAGGCAGTGAAGAACGCGCTGAACGGGCAGGCACCGAAGAAGATCATCGTGGTTCCCCAAAGGATTGTGAACATTGTCGTCTGATATCGCTTGCAAGCTGGTTCGCAACGCCGGCATCGCCATGATCCTTGCCTCCGCGGCTTTTCTCTCTGCCTGTCAGGTCCGGCCGCTTTATTCGGAAAATTCGGGTCTCACCGAAAAGCTTGCCTCGGTCGGCTTTTCCCCTGCAGGCAGCCGGGTCGAGCAGCAGGTCCGCAATCACTTGATCTTCCTGGCGTCGCGTGGTTCCGGCGAACCTGAAAAGCCGGACTACCAGGTCGACTTGCACGCCACCTCCTCTGTGGCCGACACGCTGCTGACGGATTCGGCCGATACCTCGCGCGCCGGCCGTGTCACCGTCAGCGTCACCTACACGCTGCGCGCTTCGACCGATAACCACGTCATCAAGGCCGGCAACCGCGCCACCACGGCCCTGGTGGACTTCCCTGACCAGGAATTCGCCAAGCAGCGGGCGATCCGCGACGCCGAAAACCGCGCGGCCGATCAGGTGGCGGAATTCGTCGGGGCCGATATCGCCGCTGCGCTCAGCCGCTGAGGGCGGAGATGTGGCGGAGATAAAATCCCACGAATTCGAAACCTTCCTGCAGAAATCGGCGCGAAATTACCGGATCTTCGTCATTTACGGGCCCGACCGGGGTCTTGTTTCCGAACGCGCCGCTCTGCTGGCCGGCAAGACCGGTGTTGCCCTCGATGATCCTTTCTCGCTGACCAAGCTCGATATCGGCGACCTGCAGAAGGATCCCGGGCGCCTGGTCGACGAGGCTCAGTCTATCGGACTGTTCGGCGGCGAGAAGCTGATCTGGATCCGCGGCGCCGCCAATGAAAAATATCTTGTCGATCCCTTGGCGCTGCTGGCTGAAAAACCGCTCGAAGCCGCCCATCTGATCGTCGAAGCTGGTGACTTGAAGAAGGGCTCCCTGCTTCGCAAGACGGCCGAAGCCGCACGATCGATCATGACGATCCCGTCCTATGCCGATGACAGCCGCGCCCTGAATGCCCTGATCGATACCGAATTGAGCGCCGAGAAACTCGGCATTACGCCGGCTGCCCGCCAGGCGCTGATCGCCCTGATCGGCGGCGACCGCGTAGCTTCACGCAACGAGGTGCGCAAACTTGCTCTCTATTGCCGCGGCGTCCAGACGGTGGAAGAACATCACGTTACCGAAATAATCGGCGACGCCAGTGCGATCTCCGTTGATGATGCCGTCGATGCGATTCTGAGCGGCGATCTCAATGGATTTTTGCACGCCATGCAGAAGATCAGCAGCTCGAAAACCGCAATCTTTCTTGTCCTGCAGGCCTGCCTGAAGCAGTTTCAGCTGCTCGATGCGATGCGGGCTGAAATGGAGGAGAAACGCCTGCAGGCGCCTCAGATCATGCAGACGATGGGTCGTCATCTGCATTTCCGCCGCAAGCCGATCATCGAGCAGGCGCTGCGCCAATGGACCGCGGAAAGCATCGCGCGTGAATCCAATCGGCTGCAGGCGGCCATTCTGCAGAGCCGCCGGCGACAGGTGCTGGAAGACAGCATCGCGATGCAAACGCTTCTGTCCACCACCCTTCAATCCGGCCGTAAATCCGCCTGACCAAAACCCTCGTTATGTCATGCCGCCATTCCGGAACCGCTTCAGAGTTCCGGGCGACATGAATCAAGGCATTTCGCGCGGAAGTGTGCAACGGTTACGGCGGAAAACGCGGAGCCAAAGCGCGCTGAGCGACTCAGAAATATCGTCATGCGCTTCAGCGCCTTTCAAGCAGCCGGCAGATTTCTTCGAGCTGCTCCAGCGACTTATAGAAAATTTTGATCTGACCGCCACTCGTCTTGTGATTGATCGCAACATCAAGGCCGAGTGCATCGGAAAGCGTCCGCTCCAAAGCCAGCGTGTCCGAATCTTTCTGATCTCGCCGCGCGGCGGCCAGCTGCGGCTCGGATTGTGCTTTGATATTGTTTTGCGCCAGTTTTTCTGCGTCGCGCACCGACATGCCCTTGGCAACGATGGTGCGGGCAAGACTTGCCGGGTCGGGCGTCGATACCAGCGCGCGCGCATGCCCGGCCGACAGGCTGCCGGCGGCCAGCAAATCGCGGACCGGATCGGGCAGCTTCAGCAGGCGCAAGGAGTTGGCCACATGACTGCGGCTTTTGCCGATAATTTCGCCGAGGTCATTCTGCGTATAACCGTATTCGGCAATCAGCTGCTCGTAACCCAGAGCCTCTTCCAGTGGATTGAGATCCGCCCGCTGTACGTTTTCGACAATGGCGATTTCCAGGGCCGTCTTGTCATCCACGTCGCGGACAATGACGGGGATCTCGATCAAGCCGGCCAGCTGGGCGGCGCGCCAACGTCGCTCGCCGGCGATAATCTCATATTGATCCCTGTCCATCGTCCGCACGACGATCGGCTGCACGATCCCGTGCTGGCGAATGGAACTGGCAAGATCATGCAGCTCGGTGTCATCGAAGAACCGACGGGGATTGCGAGGGTTACGGCTGACGAACTCGATCGGAATCATTCGGTCGGCACTGATCGTCCGTTCAGCTTCCACCGGAACGGGCTGATCCATTTCACCGATCAGCGCCGCAAGGCCACGGCCCAATCGCCTTTTCGATACATCGTCATTCATGATCAACTCACCCCTGCAATGATAATTACGCGGCCAGTCTTTGACGCTCGCGTTGGATGACCTCCGAAGCAAGCTGCAAATAGGCCTGGCTGCCCGCGCATTTCAGATCGTAGAGAATAGCCGGCTTGCCGTAGGAGGGGGCCTCGGAGACCCGTACGTTGCGCGGAATTAACGTGTGGTAAACCTTTTCGCCGAGATGGGTGCGCACATCATTGACCACCTGCTGGGCGAGATTGTTTCTCGCATCGAACATTGTCAGGACGATCCCCTGAATATCCAGGCGTGGATTGACCGTCCGACGAACCTGGCTGACGGTCTCCAGCAACTGGCTCAGCCCTTCGAGAGCGAAGAATTCGCACTGCAGCGGCACCAATACCGAATGGGCTGCCGCCATCGCGTTCATCGTCAGCAGGTTGAACGAGGGCGGACAATCTAGAAGAATATACGAAAACGCCATGGCTTCGGGCGACGACAGGGCTTTGCGTAATTTGAACACCCGATCACTCTGCTGCGAGATCTCCATCTCGACGCCGAGCAGATCCATCGTCGACGGAACAATAAAGAGATTGGGCACCGCGGTTTCGAGTGTGACCTCCGCGACGCCACGCTCGCCGACCATCAAGTCATAAGAGGAGAGTTTGCGATCCCGGCGGTCGATACCGAGCCCGGTGCTGGCATTGCCCTGCGGATCGAGATCGACGATCAGGACGCGCTCGCCAATAGCCGCGAGCGCCGTTGCCAGATTGATTGCGGTGGTCGTTTTGCCAACGCCGCCCTTTTGATTTGCGATGGTAATAATCCGATGTCGTTCGCCAGCCATTGCCGCAATATCCGATCTGTTAAACCAAGCGCCGGAGATTCGATATTTCCAAAATAACAGATTCCTGCTCGACAGCGCTTCTATGTTCTAACAGATCGAATTCCCACCGACCACGTGCTTTGTCGATTTCCCTCAGGTAATCCCGGCCTTTATGAAAAAAGCCGCGGCAATTTTCCTTGTGCAGCATCCAGGCAGCGGAATAGTCGAGAAGCCCCTCAAGGTCGGCGAGCGCCCGAGCCGAAATCGCCTCGCATTCGCCAATCTCGGTATGGGCGTCCTCGATCCGGGTGCTGTGCACGCTCCCGCGCGCGTTCGTCTCCCGCAGCGCCGTCCTCAGAAAAGCAGCCTTCTTATGATTGCTCTCGACCAGATGCACCCAGCCGTCCTGCAACTCGGCGAGATAGATCGCCGTAATGACCCCGGGGAAACCACCGCCGCTTCCGAGGTCGACCCAGGTAACCGGCTTGGGATGGATCTGAAAAATCTGGCTGCTATCGGCGATGTGCCTCTGCCAGAGATCGTCAATCGTCGACGGCGCCACCAAATTGATGGCCTTGGCCCACTTCTGAAAGAGGGTTGCGAAGTGTTGCAGCCGTTCCTGTGTTTCACGTGAAACACGCAAACCGTTCAATTCCATTCTGACTCTCAAATTGCTAGGCGATATGTCTCTCGGACAAGGGGCGTCGACGCAGATGCACGAGCAGCAGCGCGACGGCGGCGGGAGTCATTCCCTCAACGATGGCAGCCTGGGCGATGTTGAATGGGCGCACCGCCCCGAGCTTGGCCTTCAACTCATTCGATAGCCCGGACAGCGAACCATAGTCGAAATCAGCGGGGATATGCCGTTCTTCGTCGCGCTGCTGATCGGCAATCGCCGCAGCCTGCCGATCCAGATAGACCGAATAACCCGCCTCGATCTCCAATGCCTCCGCTGCCTTCGGCGCAATGCCACCCAGCTCCTCGGACCAAACAGCTCGAAGGGCGTTGAAATCGTAATTCGGATAAGAAAGCAGCTCATAGGCCGTTCGGCGCTGACCGTCGAGATTGATGTTCAAACCGACGCGCCGCGCCTCATTCGGCGTCACCGTTAGTGACTGCAACAGAATCCGCCCCGCTTCAATTTCTGCTTTGTAGCGTGTGAATCGTTGCTCCCGCTCGCCGCTCACGCATCCAAGCTGAATGGCCAGCGGCGTTAGGCGCATATCGGCGTTGTCGGCCCGTAGCGTCAGTCGGTACTCCGCTCGCGATGTGAACATTCGATACGGTTCCGTAATGCCGCGGGACGTTAAGTCGTCGATCATCACGCCAATATAGGAATTGGTGCGGCTGAAATGAAACGGATCCGAATCGCTGCTTCGCAGTGCAGCATTCAGCCCTGCCGCCAAGCCCTGGGCGGCCGCTTCTTCGTAACCCGTAGTGCCATTGATCTGGCCCGCCAGAAACAGCCCTCTCAGCCGTTTGACCTCGAGCGACGGCGTCAACTCCCGCGGATCGACATGATCATATTCGATCGCATAACCCGGCTGGATGATTCTCGCCATCTCGAGACCAGGAATCGTCTTGATGAATTCCGCCTGGACCTCCGCCGGCAGCGACGTCGAGATGCCGTTCGGGTAAACGGTATCATCGTCCAGACCTTCAGGCTCAAGAAAGACCTGATGTCCGTCCCGCTCCCCGAACTTGACAAGCTTGTCTTCGATAGACGGGCAATAACGCGGGCCGACACCTTCGATCTGGCCGGAATACATGGCCGACCGCATGATGTTATCGACAATGATGCGATGTGTCGCCTCGGTCGTCCGGGTAACCCCGCATTCGATCTGCGGCGTGGTTATTGCATCGGTCATCAGCGAGAAGGGGATAAGCTCGTCGTCGGCGCCCTGTCGGCCGACGGACTGCCAGTCGATGGTCTTTCCGTCCAGCCGCGCCGGTGTCCCGGTCTTCAACCGGCCCAGGCGCAATCCAAGCCTGGCCAGGGTGGCCGACAGACCGACCGACGGTGCTTCGCCAACCCGACCGGCCGGGGTCTTTTCCGAACCGATATGAATAAGGCCGCGCAGAAAAGTGCCGGTCGTCAAAACGACTGAGGCCGCTGTCAACACCCGGCCGTCTTTCATGATCACGCCGGCCACGCGGCCATCGACGACCTGCAGATCAAACGCATCGCCTTCAATGATATGCAAACCGGCTGTTGCCTCGATCGCCGCCAGCATCGCCAGGCGATAGAGTTTTCGATCGGCCTGGGTGCGCGGTCCGCGCACGGCCGCACCCTTTTTCTTGTTCAGTATCCTGAACTGAATGCCGGCAACATCGGCGACGCGGCCCATGAGGCCGTCCATCGCGTCGATCTCGCGGACCAGATGGCCTTTGCCCAGCCCGCCGATCGCCGGATTACACGACATCACACCGATCGTGTCGCGCCTATGGGTCACCAAGCCGGTTTTGGCGCCAAGGCGGGCGGCGGCGCTGGCAGCTTCCGAGCCCGCATGGCCACCCCCTATCACAATGACATCATAGACATTATCGGTCATCCGAGACTCCAAATCCGGCAGTCCTTCACACGAGACACCAGCATTCCCTGGTGTTTCACGTGAATCACTTGCCGATACAAAACTCCGAGAAGATCACCCCAAGCAGCTGTTCGACATCGACCCTGCCGGTAATTCTCCCCAAATAGTCCGCAGCGATGCGCAGCTGTTCCGTCCGCAGCTCGAGATTGACGTCCGTCGCCGAAATCGCCAGATCAAGCGCCGCCAAACATTTCGCCAACGAATCCTTATGCCGTTGCCGGCTGGGAACCGCCATGGACAAGCCGGTGAAACGCGTGGCGACGCTCCTGCCGATCAGCTGCCGCAATTCCAGCAAGCCGTCACCGTTTGCCGCCGAAATCTGCAGATCGTAGGGGCCTGAGACGCCGTCCACCAGATCCTTCTTCGTCCCGACAGTAACATGCGGCAAAGCGGGGTCCAAGTCGTCGGGAAGCAGCGGGCTCGTCATGTCGACCAGCAGCAGCACCAGATCGGCATCCCGGAGCGCGACACGGGCGCGCCGCACGCCTTCCATTTCCACACGGTCATCCGCCTGGCGAAGACCTGCCGTGTCATAGAGCTTTATCAGATAGCCATCAATATCAAGATCGACCTGCAGGATATCGCGAGTGGTTCCCGCGATCTCGGTGACAATGGCGACATCGCGCTGTGCCAGAGCGTTCAGCAGGCTGGATTTCCCAGCGTTCGGCGCGCCGGCGATGACCACCTTGAAGCCGTCCCTGATAATCTCTCCGGCCGACGCTGCCGCGAGATGGTGCTCGATATGACCGCGCAGCCTATCCATATCGGCCCAGACCATCTCGGACACCGAACCGGGAACGTCGTCCTCGTCGGCAAAATCAAGTTCCGCCTCGATCAGCGCGCGGGCGCGCGTCAATCGTTCCGCCCACGAATCGTAAATGAGGGAAAGTCCACCGGCGCTGTGTTCGACCGCTAGCCGTCGCTGCATCTCGGTTTCAGCGCCGATTAGATCGGCGAGCCCTTCGACCTCAACGAGATCAAGCTTGCCGTTCTCAAACGCCCGGCGGGAGAATTCGCCTTCGACCGCCATGCGAACGCCTGGAACATCGCCAAGCGTTTGGAACAGCGCCGCCAGCACCGCTTTGCTGCCGTGCAGCTGCAGCTCGGCCACGTCTTCGCCGGTAAACGAGTGCGGTGCAGGAAAAAACAACACGAGGCCGCTATCGATCGGCTGGTTGTTACGAGCCCGAATCGTTCGGCGGGACGCATAACGGGCTGTCGGAACCGATCCGACCAAACCAACCAAGATCTCCTTGGTCAACGGACCGCTGATTCGAACGACCGATACACCGGAGGGTGTGGCACCGCTCGATAGCGCAAAGATCGTATCATGCAACATGGCCATCTCGCCTGTTCCGGTTCGAACCCGAATCGATCCCGACAAATAGAAAAGCTGGCGACATCGTTCGGATGTCCCCAGCTTCCAAAGGATGAATCCGGCTAAGGATTATGTATTCATCGAGTCGAAGAAGTCCGAATTGTTCTTCGTCTGCTTGAGCTTGTCGATCAGGAATTCGATCGCATCGGTCGTGCCCATCGGCGCCAGAATGCGGCGCAGCACGAAGATCTTCTGAAGATCCTGGCGCGGAACGAGCAGGTCTTCCTTACGCGTGCCGGACTTCAGGATGTCCATCGCCGGGAAGATGCGCTTGTCGGCGACCTTGCGGTCGAGGACGATTTCCGAGTTGCCGGTGCCCTTGAATTCTTCGAAGATCACTTCGTCCATGCGGCTGCCGGTGTCGATCAGTGCCGTCGCGATGATCGTCAGCGAGCCGCCTTCCTCGATGTTACGCGCCGCGCCGAAGAAGCGCTTCGGCCGCTGCAGCGCGTTGGCGTCGACACCGCCGGTCAGCACCTTGCCGGAAGACGGAACAACCGTGTTGTAGGCACGGCCAAGACGGGTGATCGAATCGAGCAGGATGACGACGTCGCGGCCATGTTCGACAAGACGCTTGGCCTTTTCGATGACCATCTCGGCCACCTGGACGTGACGCACGGCCGGTTCGTCGAAGGTCGAGGAGATGACCTCGCCGCGGACCGAGCGCTGCATGTCGGTCACTTCTTCGGGGCGTTCATCGATCAGCAGAACGATGAGATAGCATTCCGGATGATTTGCCGTGATCGAATGGGCAATGTTCTGCAGCAGCACGGTCTTACCGGTGCGCGGCGGTGCGACGATCAATCCGCGCTGGCCCTTGCCGAGCGGCGCCACCAAGTCGATGACCCGCGGCGACAGATCCTTGGATGTCGGAATATCGAGTTCCATCTTGAAGCGCTCGTTCGGATAGAGCGGCGTCAGATTGTCGAAATGGACTTTGTGACGGATCTTTTCCGGATCGTCGAAATTGATGGTGTTGACTTTCAGCAGCGCGAAATAGCGCTCGCCTTCCTTCGGCCCGCGGATCGGGCCCTCGACGGTATCGCCAGTTTTGAGCGAGAACCGGCGGATCTGCGACGGTGAGATATAGATATCGTCCGGACCCGGCAAGTAGTTTGCATTGGCCGAACGCAGGAAACCGAAACCATCCTGCAGCACCTCGACGACCCCTTCGCCGATAATTTCGACATCCTGGCTGGCAAGCATCTTGAGGATGGCAAACATCAGCTCCTGCTTACGCATCGTGCTGGCATTCTCGACCTCGAGCGATTCGGCGAAAGCCAGAAGATCCGTCGGGGATTTGCTTTTAAGTTCCTGAAGCTTCATTTCAGCCATGAAGTGACCAATACTCTTTTCAATTTTGCAGGGGAAAGGCGATGTTGGGTCGTATTCGGTACTGCGAAAGGGCTCGCAGACGACTGAACTCTACACACATGCCACGTAGATGAGTTGCGCGGAAAATAGCGACTCGCAATCGCCGCCGCAAGAGGGCTGCTTAAAATGAAGCAAATTTAACCTGAAGGCGAATTCGTCCTCAAAACGGCTTCACCACGACGAGGATGACGATCAGGATCATCAGCAAGGTCGGCGCCTCGTTCATGAAGCGCCAATAGCGTGCCGAGCGGCGATTTTCATCCCGCTCGAAGGCTCTAACAGCGCGGCTGAAGAACATATGAACCCCGGTCAGCAGCGCGACGAGGCCGATCTTGGCATGCAGCCAGCCGCCCTGGAATCCATAGACCGACCAGGCGAGATAGAGGCCGAAGATCCATGTCAGCATCATCGCCGGCGTCATGATGATCCGAAGCAGCCGACGCTCCATCACCTTGAAGGTCTCCGATTGCACGGAACCCGGTTCGGCATCGGTGTGGTAGATGAACAGCCGCGGCATATAAAGCAACCCGGCCATCCAGGAAATCACTGCGATGATGTGGAGCGCCTTGATCCAGAGATAGAGATTATCCGGGTTCCACGCGAAAAGCCCGACCGCCAGCAGCGCGAAGAAAGCCAGCGCAAAATGCGCGCGCCGGCGGGCGTAGGCGCCGAGCCCGCGATCGGTCTGCTTTTCCATCCTCACGTCGACCCTCGCACACGATCGACCAGCAGGCGCACATGCTCGGGGTCAGCCTGCGGCGTGATGCCGTGGCCGAGATTGAAGATCAGCGGTCCATGGCCGAGATGCTTCAGAATATCGTCAACTCCCTCTTCCAACGCCCGGCCGCCGGCAACGACGCGCATCGGATCGAGATTACCCTGAACCGGTCCATCTTTTTGCAGTTCGGCGGCAAAGGCCAAAGGCACCGACCAATCGAGGCCGATCGCATCGGCGCCGGTCTTCTGACGATATGTTTTCAGCTGGTAGCCAGCACCTTTTGCAAAGGCGATGATCCGCGCCTGCGGCCGCCGCGATTTCACCGAAGCGATCATCCGCGCAACCGGCCTGACCGCGAACGCCTCGAACTCCCTTTCGCCGAGAACACCGGCCCAGGAATCGAAGATCTGCACGGCATCGGCGCCGGCATCGATTTGGGCGACGAGATAATCGGCCGAGACGTCGGCAAGCAGCATGAGCAGATGTTCGAAGGCGCGGGCATGGCGATAGGCAAAGAGACGGGCAGGGGCCTGATCCGGCGTGCCGTGCCCCGCGATCATATAGGTCGCAACCGTCCACGGCGCGCCGCAGAAACCGAGCAGCGTCGTTTCATCAGGCAGCTCCTCACGCAACCGCCGCACCGCCTCCAGAACCGGCTGGAGATAATCGACAACCTCTTCCCCGTTCAATCGCCCGATACCGGCTTCATCGATCGGATCCATCTCCGGTCCATGGCCCTCGGTAAAGCGGACATTTCGTTTCATCGCGTCGGGAATGACCAGGATATCCGAAAACAGGATGGCCGCGTCAAAGCCATAACGGCGGATCGGCTGCAATGTCACTTCAACGGCGTGTTCGGGCGAGTAACAGAGATCGAGGAAACTCCCGGCCTTTGCCCGGGTCTGCCGATATTCCGGGAGATAACGCCCAGCCTGTCTCAT
>NZ_CP013632.1:300000-407833 GCF_001664485.1 Rhizobium sp. N324
GAAGAGGTGACCGGCGCTGCCTGTTGTGCGCGGACCGATGGCGATAGGCTGCAGGCCGGTCTCCTCGATCGATTTCATCAGCGCTTCGAATTCGCTCCAGCTCGCCGGGATCTTCCAGCCGGCCTGCGCGAAAAGATCCTTGTGGTACCAGATTCCAAGCGCGTCGAGACCATCGGGAACCTCATAGATCTCGCCGCCGAACTGGCCCTTCAGCTCGGCGTAGAGCCAGCGGTAGATCTGGTCTTTCCAGCCGCGCTTTTCATATTGCTCGGTGAGCGGCATGACCTGCTTGGCGTTCTTGACGACGCTGATGCGGCCGATGCCCGAGTTGGTGAGGACCACGTCGGGACCGGCATCCGACTGGATCGCCGCCTGCACCGCGCCGTTGCTGATCGTGCCGGTCGGCGGCATGAATTCGACGGTCACACCGGGATTGGCCTTTTCGAAATCGGCCTTGATACCGTTCCAGAGCTGAGCGACCAGCGGTTCGGTGATCTGTTCCGGCCCCCATATCTTCAGGGTTTCGGCATCTGCCGGTGAGCTTACGGCGATCATCGCCGCCAGTGCCGTGCCGCGGGCAAGAAATTTCAGCATTGTCCCTCCTCCGGGCCGCTCCTCGGCCCATGTTTTTCGGCCCATGTTTTTCGATTGTTGAAGGAGACCTCCCTCTCCTTCATGTCCTTTGGCTAGCTCTTCTGGAATCGCGTCATCACGGCCTGCTGGACGTCACTGATATGCGCGTGCATCAGCGCCTTGGCGCGGGCAATGTCGCGCGCCCGGAAAGCCTGCAGGATCTGGTCTCGCTCTTCGGCTGCCCTTTCGGCCAGATCGCGGCTCTCATTGGCGATCGAGCGGCAGATTTGGATCTGCAGCGCCAGCCGCGCCAGTGTTTCGATCAGCGGCAGACTTCCGGAAAGCTCGGCGATGGTCTCGTGAAATTCCTTGTCGCGAATGCCGTAGGTTTCCATGTCGCCGCGGCGGAGTGCCGCCACCGCCTCGTCCAGGATGCGCTCGAAGCCGGCGATGTGCCGGTCGCTCATCTGCGGAACGGCGAGTTCGACCGCGAAACATTCGAGCGTCTTGCGCAGATTATAGAGATCATCGATCTCCTTCGGCGTGAAGCTGCGCACGAAGAAGCCGCGATAAGGCTTGATCTCGATCAGCCCTTCCTTGGCGAGCGTGCCGATTGCCTCGCGGAACGGTGTGCGACTGACCTGCAGTCGTTCGGTCAATTCCTTTTCATCGATCGAGACGCCGCTCGGCAGCTCGCCGGAGACGATCAGCCGAACGATTTCCTCGTAGATGCGCTCGCGAAGGGTGAGGTGGCGCGGTGCGTTCATGGTCTCCATTTCCGTCTGGTCTTCGTGATTTAAGTATGCAATATGCGAAAGAATATACAATATGGAAAATACAAAAACTTGGAATTTTATCGGGAATGCACAGGGGAAGACCAGAAAGAGGAGGAGAAACAATGGGAAAGGTCTATATCGTCGGCACCTGCGACACCAAGGGCGCCGAGCTGAATTACGCCAAGGAGGTGGTACATCGGGCCGGCACCGGTGCCGTGCTGGTCGATGTCGGCACGCTTGGGGAGGATGCCGACGCCGATATCCGGGCGCGCGACGTCGCTGAATTTCATCCCGAGGGTGCGGCGGCCGTGCTTGGGCAAACCGATCGGGGAACGGCGGTCTCGGCCATGGCCAAGGCGCTGACGGCCTTCCTGAGATCACGCGGCGACATCGGAGCCGTCCTCGGCCTTGGCGGAACCGGCAACACCGCGCTCGTGACCGAGGCGATGCGCGCGCTTCCGATCGGCCTGCCGAAACTGATGGTCTCGACGGTCGCCTCGGGCAATGTCGCGCCCTATGTCGGACCGAACGATCTGACAATGATGTATTCGGTCGTCGATGTCGCCGGCCTCAATGCGATCTCGCGCAGGGTGATCGGCAATGCGGCGAACGCGGCGGCCGGCATGGCCCGCAATCCGATCGCCGCTTCGCGTGATGATCGGACGGGCATCGGCATGACCATGTTCGGTGTCACCACGCCTTGCGTCACCGAGATGCGCCAGCTGCTCGGCGAAACGCATGAAATCTACGTCTTTCATGCGACCGGCGTCGGCGGCCAGTCGATGGAGAAACTGGTCGATTCCGGTCTGCTGCAGGGCGTGATCGACGTGACGACGACGGAGGTTGCCGATCTTCTGATCGGCGGCGTATTTCCGGCGACCGAGGATCGCTTCGGCGCCGTCATCCGCACCGGCCTGCCCTATGTCGGCTCGGTCGGCGCCGTCGACATGGTGAATTTCGGCGCACGCGAAACCGTGCCGGCGCCTTTCCGCGACCGCAGGCTTCACGTCCACAATGCGCAGGTGACGCTGATGCGCACCACGCCGGATGATAATAGCCGGATCGGCGCTTTCATCGTCGAACGACTGAACCGGATGCAAGGCCCGGTCCGCTTCCTGCTGCCGCTTCAAGGCGTTTCGGCCATCGATGCCGCCGGCCAGCCCTTCCACGATCCGGACGCCGATGCCGCACTGTTTTCAGCCATCCGCAGCGGCTGGCGCGATGCGGAAAACAGACGCCTCATCGAGATCGACGCCCATATCAACAGCCCGGAATTCGCCGCCGCACTCGTTGCCAACTTCCACGACATCCATGCCTCCAGGAGAGAGTTTTGACCCGTATCGACAGGAACGCCATTTTGAACAAGCTTCGCCGCAAGATCTCCGAGGGCCGGCCGATCATCGGCGGCGGTGCCGGCACCGGCCTTTCGGCCAAGAGCGAGGAGGCCGGCGGCATCGATCTGATCGTGATCTACAATTCCGGTCGTTACCGCATGGCCGGGCGCGGCTCGCTGGCAGGCCTGCTCGCCTATGGCAATGCCAATGAAATCGTCAAAGAGATGGGCCGCGAGGTTCTGCCGGTCGTGCGCCACACGCCGGTGCTGGCCGGCGTCAACGGCACCGATCCCTTCATGCTGCCCGATTTCTTCCTCGACGAGTTGAAGGCGATGGGTTTTGCCGGCATCCAGAACTTTCCCACCGTCGGGCTGATCGACGGCACCTTCCGCGCCAATCTCGAAGAAACCGGCATGGGCTTCGATCTCGAGATCGATATCATCGCCCGCGCCAACGCCAAGGACATGCTGACGACGCCCTATGTCTTCAGTGCCGAGGACGCCATTGCCATGACCCGGGCCGGCGCCGATATCGTCGTCTGCCATCTCGGCTTGACCACGGGGGGCGCGATCGGCGCCGAAACGGCGCTGACGCTCGACGGATGCGTGGAGAAGATCAACGCATGGACGGATGCCGCCAGATCCGTGCGCGACGACGTCATCGTGCTCTGCCATGGCGGCCCGATCGCCATGCCGGCGGACGCCGCCTATGTGCTCGCCCGCTGCAAGGGGTGCAACGGCTTTTACGGTGCAAGCTCGATGGAGCGGTTGCCGACCGAAGTCGCGATCCGGGCGCAGGTCGAGGATTTTGCAAAGATTTAGGCGCGGCTCGGACCGGCCGTACACCAGTTGCCGGCGCCTCCGATGTGGGGCGCCGGCAGAGTACAGAGACTATGGCATGACCATTGCACCGGCGGTTTCCGGGGAGCCGAGGATCTCGTCCAGCTGCCTGACCAGCATGCGGTCGCCCTCAACGTCGTCGGCCAGCCTGGAGAAAACCTCAGCCATGCCCCGAAAAACCGTCGCAGCCGGATCATCCTCTCCCAGGAAATCGGCGATCTCCTGCATTTCGGCGACCCAGCGATAGGCTTTCGGATACATGTCGGGAATGGATTTCGACAGCTTGCGGTCGACGTCGGGGAGGCTTTCGGCGAGTTCGGCCTTCAGGCTTTCGGCAGCGCCGGAGCGCGATGCGGCAAGCAGCATAGCCGCGCCGAGGCCGGTAAATCCCTTGTTGATGCCGGCGTAACACATCTTCAGCGCCGAAGCCGCGCCGAGCGGTCCATCGAGCCCGCGGACCCGCAAGCCGTAATCTTCGAGCAGCCTGCTCCGCCCAGCGCTATCGCCACTGACATAGAGGGTCGGACCTGGTTTGCCGGCAGCCGGCGGCCCGCCGATGATGGCGCCGTCAAGCACGTCCACCCGGCTGCCTTCGAACCTTGCCGCCAGCGCCTGCATCGTTTTCGGCGCAATCGCGTTGAGGTCGATAAAGGGCGGCGGCTGCAATCCCGACGATATGTTTGCGACGAGCTCGGCAACACCTATCGCTTCCGCCGGCGGAACGATCGACAGGACGAGGTCGGCTTTCGCCAGATCCTGCCTGCTGACCGGCACCATGCCGGCGGCCTTAGCCCGTGCAATCGTCCGCTCGCTACGGCCTTCGAGACAGGTCAGCACCGTGGCGCCATGGTCGATAAGTCGTTTGGCGACAGCGCTTCCCATGGCGCCCGCTCCGATAATCGCAAAATCCGGCATGTGAACCTCAATGGTATGACGGCAATGCGTGAGAGCTATGGCCGATCGGGCTGCCGTCAACTGCGACAGTCGGCGACCTCTGGTCTTGAGGGGGCGTTTCCGCCGCGCCGATGGGTCGTTGCGCATTTTTGTTTGATTTTGGTCAAAGCAGACACCGTCGATACGAGTATCGTGGGGGCGGCTATCTGTATTCTGGGGACATGGATCTCAATGTATCGGACGATCATCTGCGGCATCGGCATGGGTTCCAGGCAAACGGCAAACCGCCTGTTGCGCCGGGCGGCGGCGCTGGTGGAGGAAGGCGGAAACATCGTCGTCGTGCACGTCATCGAAAATATCCCGCACCGTCACCTGATGGAGCTTCCCGAGGAATTCGAAACGACTGCCATCGCCGACGCGGAAAGGAAACTGGCAGCACTCTGCAAGGAGCTCGGGATTCCGGCGACGATCGAGGTTCGCGTCGGCACGGCCGCCTCCCTGCTCGTCGCGGTCGCCAGGGAGACGTCGGCCGACCTTATTCTGCTGTCATCGCATGCGCGCGATATCACCGACTACATCTTCTCCTCGATCGTCGACAAGGTCGTGCGCCACGCCGGATGCTCTGTTCTCATCGATCGGCGTTTCGATCGCAGGCACTCCGGCTCGGAATCGCAAGCTGAAGACACAGCACTCCTCTAATTGGCTTCGAAGACCGGCATGCGGCCTCCCCTCCCCGCCGGCGGCTTGAGAGACTATATCTCTGGTAAGCCAACCGGCAGTATTGACTGCCTTGACCGGAGATATGCATGAGCCAGGATCCCTATGAGCTTCTGGGCGTGAAACGGGATGCGACGCAGAAGGATATTCAAAGCGCATTCCGCAAGCTCGCCAAGAAACTTCACCCCGACCTTAACCCGGGCGACAGAAAGGCTGAGGAACGGTTCAAGGAAATTTCGACCGCCTACGAGATCTTGAGCGATGCGGAAAAACGCGGACGCTTCGACCGCGGCGAGATCGATATGACGGGCGCCGAGCGGGCGCAGCGCAGTTATTACCGCGACTACGCCTCGGCGAGCGGTCCCGGCGATCCCTACCGCAACAGTTCCGGCTTTGCCGATTTCGCCGATGCCGACAATTCCTTTGCCAATTTCTTTTCGCGCCGCGCCGGCGGCGGCAGGATGCGCAGTCAGGGCCAGGACCGGCGTTTCTCCATGGAGGTCGATTTTCTCGAGGCCGTCAACGGCACCCGGACCGAGATCAAGCTGCCGGACGGGCCGCAGCTCGATGTGCAGATCCCGCCCGGAACCCGCGACGGCCAGACCTTGCGGCTGCGCGGCAAGGGCGAGCCGGGCATTGGCGGCGGGCCGCCGGGTGATGCCCTCATCGAAATCCGCGTGGCTCCCCACCGCTTCTTCACACGCGACGGCGACGACATCCGCCTGGAGCTGCCGATCTCGCTCGGCGAGGCGGTGCTTGGCGGCAAGGTCCGCGTGCCGACTCCGTCGGGACCGGTCAACCTGACGCTGCCCCCGCACTCGAATACGGGTAAGATCCTGCGTCTCAAGGGCAAGGGTGTCGCCACACGCGGCGGCGGGCACGGCGACGTCTATGTCACCCTGAAGATCGTGCTGCCCGACAATCCCGACGAACGGCTGACAGCCCTGATGAAGGAATGGGCGACGGCACATCCACACGATCCGAGGAAGAACATGGAGGCTTGATCATGGATGATCTCGAATTCCGTCTTTGCTTGAAAATCGATGTCGTCCAGCTCGATCTCTGGATCGAACAGGGCTGGCTGATCCCGGAGATGTCGAACGAAGGGCGGCAGTTTCACGACGCCGACGTCGCGCGCGCGCGGCTCATCCTGGACCTGATGGGCGATATGGGCGTCAACGAAGCCGGCGTCGATGTCGTCATGGACTTGGTCGACCAGTTACACGGCCTGCGGGCAACGATGGAGAGGCTGATGACCGCCATCGGCAGGCAGGAGCGGGATGTCCAGCGCCGGCTGTTCGAGAGCCTCGAGGATATCGACCGGTTTGGAACGGCCGGCCGCATGCCTTGACCTCAGGCGGTGAACCAGTAGCGGACGATATGGAAGAACAGCGGCGCGGCGAAGGTGATGGAGTCGAGACGATCGAGCACGCCGCCATGGCCCTCGATCACATAACCCCAGTCCTTGGCGTTGAGATCGCGCTTGATGGCCGAGAGCACGAAGCCGCCGAAGAAGCCGGCGACGACGATAACCGTGCTGACGGCAGCCGCCTGCAGGGGTGAGAACGGCGTCAGGCGATAGAGCAGCGTTCCGACGAGGATGGCCGAGGCGCCGCCGCCGATCAGGCCTTCGAGGGTCTTCGATGGGCTGATATTCGGCGAGAAACGATGTTTTCCGAGAAGCTTGCCCCACACGTACTGGAAGACGTCGCTGAGCTGCACGACGATGACGAGGTAGACGAGAAGAAGCGCCGGCGGCGTTCCGGTCTCAAGCATCAGCAGTGCGGGCGCATGGCTGATCGAATAAACCGTCAGCATCAGTCCCCATTGCACCCTCGCGGTCCGCGCCAGGAACTCGTTGACGTCGCCGGTCAGCGTCGCCACCGCCGGCAGTATCAGGAAGGCATAGACCGGGATGAAGATGGAAAAGAGGCCGTACCATAGCGTTCCGAGCAGCACATAGTGCAGCGGCAGGACGACGAAGAAGGACAGGAACAGTGCCAGGTGATCGCCGCGCCGTGATGGCGTCAGCGTCCAGAATTCGCGCAGCGCCATGAAGGACAGGAATGCGAACAGGATGACCACCGCGGTATCGCCGAGCAGGATCGCGCCGCCGAAGACCGCGACCATGATCCACCAGGAGCGGATGCGCGCATTGAGGTTCTGGACGGTGGCGACAGAACCGGGTTCGGTCGCGCGCCGCTGCAGGATGAAACCGATGGTGGAGGCGACGGCGAGCAGGCCGAGGATCGCGGCAAGGACGATCGAAAAAAGGCTGGTCATGCGGTGCGCCCTCCGTCTGCCAGCTCGATGATCGCGGCGCGGGCGCGGGCCAGGAAGGCGTCCTTGCCTTCGCCCGGTTCGACGCGCAGCGGCTTGCCGAAGCGCGCCGTGCAGGTGATCGGTACGATCAGCATGCTTCCCTTGGGCAGGATGCGCTGCAGATTGTCGAGATGGATCGGCACAAGATCGACATCGGGGAAGCGGCAGGCAAGGCGATAGATGCCGCTGCGGAACGGGGCGATCTCATCGGTAGAGCTTCTCGTTCCCTCGGGAAAAATCAGGATCGAACGCCCTTCCTCGAGCAGGCGCTCGAGCGGCTCCAGCGGGTTGCTGTCCGGCAGAGGCTTGCGGTCGATCAGGACGGCGCGAAGGCCCTTCTCCGCGATGAAACGGCGAAAGGCGCTCGTACCCCAATAGTCTCGCGCCGCAACCGGATGGGTCAGCCGCCGCACCTGATACGGCAGGGCGGCCATGACGGCCACCGTATCGACATGGCTGTTGTGATTGGCGAAATAGATGCGGCGGCGCGTGTCGGGCGTGCAGCCCCGCCACTCGCTTCGGGCGCCGACCATGATACGGACGAACAATACAAGGAGGCGACGGACAAGCGCGGTCATAGTCTCTCCAGCGAATGGGAAAGCGTTATCGTACGGGTGATGCAGGTGACGAGGCTGCCGGCGGCGATGATGGCTGAGCTCAGGATCAGCGACCAATGGCTGGCGGACACCAGCGTCTCGATGCTCTGGGCAACGAGGCCGGCCGTCAGCACCGCCATGCGGCGCTGCTTGGCCATGATGCCGCTGAAGTCCTGGGCGAGGCCGACCGATCCGCCGAAGACCCTGATATAGGCGGTGAGTGCGGCAAGCAGCGCGGACAGCCAGCCGAGCGAGGGAAAGCCGCAGGCATAACCGGCCGCGACGAGCAGCAGACTGTCGGCAATCCGGTCGGGGAACTCGTTGTAGATCGGCCCGCTTCTGGTTTTCTTTCCGCCTTCGATCGCGACCATGCCGTCAAGCAGATTGCAGACGAGCCGCAGCTGCACCGAGAACGCTGCGCCGATCATGGCGATCGGATGGGTCGTGAGCAGGATCAGCGCCGCGCCGATGCCGGCAAACAGGATCGAAAAAAGCGAAATGCCGTTCGGCGTCACACCGGTGCGCGCCAGCCATGCGCTCATGCCGATCGCCCAGGACGACGACCGGCTCGCGATCGGCCGCCGCGAGGCGTCCTCTTCTTCACCCATTTTCTTGTTACCCCAGCCCGATAGCCTTCTGCATACTCTGCCAATGCCGCCGCGCCAAGCCCTGCAGATCCGGTCTGGAGCCCGTTCGCCACGAAGCCAAGAGCGCGTTTCTTGAAGCGAGGAAATCTGAACCGAAAAGCACGGTGGCATCGGGGATGCAGCCTGCCATGCCGTGTTCCTTGCGCCAAGTCGCGACGCCGGAAAAACGGCGTACAATGAACGAGCACAAGGGGCTGATCAGCCTGATTTTTAAGCCCGCTCTCTCCTTGACACATTTTTAGGCGCTACTATGATTTTTGAACCGGATGGTAAAAAAAGGGGAGCAATCGATGACCAAAGACATCCTGATTTCACGACGGGCAATGATCGCATCGGGCATTGCGCTCGGAGTGAGCAGCTTCGCCCCGCTCGCAAGGGCCGCCGCCCCGCTGAAAGTTGCCGGCATTCATGCCTCGCCGGTTGAAAACGCCTGGAATTCCTGTCTTCACAAGGCCCTTCAGGACGCTGCCAAGGAAGGCGTCATCGAATATGTCTTTTCCGAAGGTGTCTCCGGCACCGACTATCCGCGCGCCATGCGCGAATATGCCGAACAGGGTAACAAGCTGATCATCGGCGAAGCCTATGCGGTGGAGAAGGAGGCCCGGCAGGTCGCGGCCGACTATCCCGAGACCGCCTTCGTGCTGGGTTCGAGCGGCGAGCAGGCCGGCGACAATTTCGGCGTCTTCGGCACATGGAATCATGACGGCGCCTATCTGGCCGGCATGCTTGCGGGCAAGATGACCAAGTCGAACGTCGTCGGTTCGGTCGGCGCCATTCCGATCCCCGAGGTCAACATGCTGATCAATGCCTTTGCCGCGGGCGTCAAGGCTGTCAATCCCGACGCAAAGCACCTCGTCTCGTTCATCGGTACCTTCTTCGACCCGCCGAAGGCCCGCGAGGCCGGCCTCGCCCAGATCGACGCCGGCGCCGATATCCTGTTCGGCGAGCGCATCGGCACGGCCGATGCCGCCAAGGAACGCGGCATCAAGTCGGTCGGTTCGCTGGTCGATTATACGCCGCGCTATCCCGATACGGTGTTTGCCAACGCCATGTGGTATTTCCGCCCGATCCTCAATGCCGCGATCGCCGATGTCGCCGCCGGCAAACCGGTCGGCAGGAACTACACGTCCTACGGCCTGATGAAGGAAGGCGGCAGCGATATCGTCTTCGTCAAGGGCGTGGCGCCTGCCGAGGCTGAGGCCGCGATGGAGGCCAAGCGGGCGGAGATCAAGGCCGGCACCTTCGAAGTTCCGAAGATGATGGAAGAGCCGAAGTAGCTCGGCTGATGCAGGGCGATGCGACGGAACTGGCGGCAGCGATCAGGCATGGCAGTCTGAGCGCTGCAGAAGCGATGCAGATCTCCCTCGAGGCTGCCGCGCGGCATGAGCCGCTCGGCGCGATCGCCTATCTCGACGGCGCCATGGGTCTCGCCGCGGCGCAGGCCTGCGACCGGGAGCGGCAGAGCGCGCCCGAGCATTTCTCGGCGCGACCCTTTGCCGGCGTGCCCACCTTGGCGAAGGATCTTGGCGGTCCCTTCCGCGGACTGCCGGTAACGGCCGGTTCCCGCCTCTTCGAGAGAAAGGGCGGCGGAGCCGACTCCGATCTCGCTTCGCGGTTCCGCGACGCCGGCTTCTGTCTGTTCGGCCTGACGACGAGCCCGGAATTCGGCCTTTCGCTCGCCAGCGAACCGGCAATCGGGCCTGTCTGCCGCAACCCGCTCGATCCGGCCCGCACCGCCGGCGGCTCGTCCGGCGGTGCGGCGGCAGCGGTTGCCGCCGGAATCGTGGCGATTGCCCATGCCACCGATGCCGGCGGCTCGATCCGCGTGCCCGCCGCCTGCTGCGGCCTTGTCGGAATGAAGCCGACCCGCGGCGCTATCCCCGGCGGACCATCTTTCGGCAATCATCTTGCCGGCATCGCGAGCGAACTGGCGGTCTGCCGCTCGGTGCGGGATACGGCGCTGATTTTTGACCGGCTGAGCGGCAATGCACGTGGACCCGTCCCGAATTCCTCTCCCATCGATTTCGACACCGGCCGTTTGCGGATCGGCCTGTTGACCGACACCGGACCGGCCCACCCGACCGAGGGTGATCGCCTTGCGGCCGTCGCGGACGCGGCACGTGCGCTCGAGAAGGACGGGCACGTCATCGTTCCATTGGCCTGGGCCGACTTCGAATGGAGCGTCGCCGCCAGCAGCCGTGCCTTTGCCGATATCGTCTCCGTCAACCTCGCAGCCCTCATCGAGACGGCAGCGCTTGAAGAAAGCAAGGCCGAGCCTCTCACACAGGCTTTTGCGATGCGCGGACGGGCGCTTTCAGCCGCCAGGCTCTGGCATACGCTGAACGATGCAGTTCTGGTGAGCCATGCGGTCTGGGGGCTGTTCGATACGGTCGATTGCATCCTGATGCCGATGCTCGCCTCCGCGCCGCTTGCGATCGGCTCGTTTCCGTCCGATCATGCCGACACCGATCTGCATCTGGAGCGAATGACCGCGTTTGCGCCGCTTGCCTGCCTTGCCAATGTTTCGGGTTTTCCTGCTTTGACGCTGCCTTTCGGAGAGGATGAGCATGCCATGCCGCTGCCGGTGCAGCTCATGATGCCGATGGGTCACGAGCCGGGGCTTCTGTCGCTGGCGGCACGCCTGGAGGCGGAGGGGCGATGGCAGCACCGTTTTCCGGTGGCGGGGTTGCTGTCATGACCGGGCCTGTTCTCGAGATTGTCGGCGTCAGCAAACGTTTCGGCGCCAATCTCGCCAATGACGATATTTCCATGACGCTGGTCAGGGGCGAGGTCGTCGCCCTGCTCGGTGAGAACGGCGCGGGCAAGACCACGCTGATGAGCATGCTTTTCGGCCACTATGTGCCGGATGCCGGCCGAATTCTGATCGACGGCGCCGAGCTGCCGCAGGGCAAGCCGCGCGCGGCGATCCGCGCCGGCGTCGGCATGGTGCATCAGCATTTCTCGCTCGCGCCCAATCTGACCGTTCTCGAAAACGTCATGACCGGCACGGAAGGCCTTTGGTCCTGGCGCTCGGCAACATCCCAGGCGCGCAAGAAACTCCTGGCGATTTCGGAGCGCTTCGGCCTGCAGGTCGATCCGGATGCCCGTCTTGGCGACCTTTCGGTCGGCGAGCAGCAGAGAGTGGAAATCCTCAAGGCGCTTTACAACGATGCCCGCATCCTGATCCTCGATGAGCCGACGGCGGTGCTGACCAACATCGAAGCCGAGCGGCTGTTCACGACGCTGAAGGAAATGGCCCGCCAGGGCCTGTCGCTGATCTTCATCTCGCACAAGCTCGACGAGGTGATGGCGGCGGCAGACCGCATCGTCGTGTTGCGTGCTGGCAGGATGGTCGCCGAGCGCAGGGCATGGGAAACCAGCAAGGCGGAACTCGCCGAGCTGATGGTCGGGCATCGCGTAACGCGGCCCGTTCGCCAACCGTCGCCCCCCGGCGCCGTTGCACTCGAGGCTTCAGG
This sequence comes from Rhizobium sp. N324, assembly GCF_001664485.1. NCBI lineage: Bacteria > Pseudomonadati > Pseudomonadota > Alphaproteobacteria > Hyphomicrobiales > Rhizobiaceae > Rhizobium > Rhizobium sp. N324. The sequence goes on from NZ_CP013632.1 coordinate 312,175, forward strand.
CGTGACCGTGCGAACCGGCGGTATCGAGCGTCTGAAATCGATCAGCTTCCGGCTGCACCAGGGAGAGATCCTCGGCATTATCGGCGTTTCCGGCAACGGCCAGGCGGCGTTGGCGCATCTTCTTTCCGGCACGCTGGCGCGCAGCAGCGGCGATCTCAGGCTGTTCGGCGAAGTGGTCGGCAATCTTGGCGTCGCCGATGTTGTCGACGCCGGCATCGGCCGCATTCCCGAGGACCGCAACCACGAGGGCGTGATCGGCGAAATGGCGATCTGGGAAAACGCCGTGCTGGAGCGCATCGCCTCGCCGGCCTTCTCGCGCCACGGCCTCGTCAACCGCAAGGCCGGCATAACCTTCGCGCGCGAGATTATCGACGGCTTCGACGTTCGCGGCGGCGGTCCGACGATCCGCACACGGCTGCTGTCTGGCGGCAATATGCAAAAGCTCATTCTCGGGCGCAGCCTCTATCGCCGGCCGCGCATTCTGATTGCGGCCCAGCCTGCCCGCGGCCTCGACGAAGGGGCGGTTGCCGCCGTGCATGCGCGCCTGCTCGAAGCCCGCCGGCAGGGAACTGCGGTGCTGCTGATCTCGGAGGATCTCGACGAGGTGATCGCGCTCGCAGACCGCATACAGGCAATCGTCGGCGGCCGGCTGTCGCCGCCCATTGATGCCGATGGCGCCGACGCCCGCAGGCTGGGGCTGATGATGGCCGGGGAATGGCAAGAGACGCGCGGGGCCGATCATGCGATTTGAGCGCCGCGAGCACCGCCCGTTTTACCTGCTGATCGCCACACCCGTCATCGCCATCATCGCGGCACTCGCGCTGGCCGGCATCCTGATCTCGATCGCCGGCGCGCCTGTTCTGGACGCCTATTGGCGCATCCTGACGGGCGCCTTCGGCTCGCGGCTTTCGGCGACCGAAACATTGACGCGGGCAACGCCGCTGATGCTGACCGGACTTGCCGCCGCCGTCGCCTTCCGGGCGCGGCTCTGGAATATCGGCGCCGAGGGCCAGTTCTATCTCGGCGCCATCGCCGTTGCGGCGGCAAGCTCGAAGCTGCTCGGCAATCTTCCGGCACCCATTCTCATTCCGCTGCTGCTGCTGGTCGGTGCGATCGCCGGCATGGTGCTGATTTTGCTTCCGCTGTGGCTGAGACTGCGCTTTTCCGTCGATGAGGTCGTCACCAGCCTCCTGATGAATTTCATCGCCGTGCTTTTCGTCTCGATGCTGATCGACGGCGTCCTCAAGGATCCGCTCGCCTTCGGCTGGCCCCAGTCGCAATCCGTCAGCGATCATGCCATGCTGCCGAAGCTGATCGCCCGTTCGCGCCTGCATATCGGTTTTGCGATCGCGATCGCCCTGGCGATCGTCGTTCACTTCATCCAGTCCCGCACCGTGTTTGGCATGCAGTCGCGCGCCGCCGGCCTCAATCCTGCCGGTGCGGTTTTTGCTGGTGTGCCGCTCGGAAGAACATTGGTGAAGGTTGCCTGTCTCTCCGGTGGGCTTGCAGGGCTTGCGGGAGCGATCGAGGTGATGGGCGTCAAGGGGTACGTGACGACCGACCTGTCGCCCGGTTTCGGCTACGCCGGCATCGTGGTGGCGATGCTTGCCAATCTCAATCCGCTCGGTGTCGTCTTCGCCGCCATTTTCACGGCCACGATGTTCGTCGGCGCCGACGGCATGAGCCGGGGCCTCGGCATCCCGACCTATATTGCCGACGTCACGGTGGCGCTGTCGCTGCTGACGATGCTGATCGCATTGTTCTTCACCCAATACAGGATAAGGCGATGACGCAGCTGTTCGATATCATCGCCTCCGCCGGGCTCTGGGCGGCAGTCCTGCGGATCGCCACGCCGCTGATTTTCGGCACGCTCGGCGCTTTGCTCTGCGAACGGGCCGGCGTGCTCAATCTCGGCATCGAAGGCATCATGACCTTCGGCGCGATGATCGGCTGGCTTTCCGTCTACCACGGCGCCGATCTGTGGACTGGCCTGTTGATCGCCGCGGTCGCCGGCGGCATCTTCGGCCTGCTGCATGCGTCGCTGACGGTGACGCTCGGCCTGTCCCAACATGTCTCCGGCCTCGGCGTCACGCTCTTTGCTTCCAGTTTCAGCTACTATGTCTTCCGGTTGATCGTGCCGCTCGCCAATACGCCGCCCACCATCGTGCCGTTTCAGCCGATCGCCATCCCCGGTCTCTCGACGCTGCCGTTCATCGGCCCGGCCTTCTTTACGCAGACGGCGCCGACCTATCTTGCGATCCTTATCGCCCTGCTGATGGCCTACATCATCTTCCGCACTCCCGTGGGGCTCGCAATCCGCATGACCGGTGAAAATCCGCATGCAGCCGACGCCCAGGGCGTCAATCCGATGAAGGTGCGATACGGCGCGGTCATCATCGGCAGCGCGCTGATGGGAATGGGCGGCGCTTTCCTGACATTGTCGGCGTTCAACAGCTTTTTCCCGACCATGGTGCAGGGGCGCGGCTGGATCTGCATCGCGCTTGTTGTGTTCGCCTCCTGGCGGCCGGGCCGCGCGCTGTTCGGGGCGCTGCTCTTCGCCTTCTTCGATGCCTTTCAGCTTCGGCTGCAAACGGCGCTGAGCGGGCTCGTGCCCTATCAGCTTTTCCTGATGACGCCCTATATCCTTTCCGTTGCCGCTCTTGCCATCATGGCCCGCCGCGCCCGCGTCCCGCAGGCGCTGATGCAGCCCTATCGTCGCGGCGAGCGGTGATGCCGCCTTTTCCAACGAGGTTCCGATGTTCGATCTCATCGTCAGAAACGCAAATCTCCCCGATGGCCGAACCGGCATCGACATCGGCATCGAGGGCGACAGGATCACTGCCGTCGAGCGCAATCTGCAGGCGCAGGCGCCGGAGGAAATCGACGCAACCGGCAGGCTGGCCAGCCCGCCTTTCGTCGATCCGCATTTTCACATGGACGCCACGCTATCGCTCGGCCTGCCGCGGATGAACGTGTCGGGTACACTGCTGGAAGGCATCGCGCTCTGGGGGGAGCTGCGCCCCATTGTGACGAAGGAGGAACTGGTCGACCGCGCGCTGCGCTACTGCGATCTCGCGGTCACGCAGGGCCTGCTTTTCATCCGCAGCCATGTCGATACGAGTGATCCCAGACTGGTGACCGTCGAGGCGATGATCGAAGTCCGCGAAAAGGTCGCGCCCTATATCGATCTGCAACTGGTCGCCTTCCCGCAGGATGGTTATTACCGCTCGCCGGGCGCGATCGATGCGCTCAACCGCGCCCTCGACATGGGCGTCGATATCGTCGGCGGCATCCCCCATTTCGAGCGGACGATGGGCGAAGGCACGGCGTCAGTCGAGGCGCTCTGCCGCATCGCCGCCGATCGCGGTCTGCCGGTGGACATGCATTGCGATGAAACCGACGATCCGCTCTCGCGCCACATCGAGATGCTGGCCGCGCAAACCATCCGCTTCGGCCTGCAGGGACGTGTCGCCGGCTCGCATCTGACCTCGATGCATTCGATGGACAATTACTATGTTTCCAAGCTCATCCCGCTGATGGCGGAGGCGGAGATCAACGTGATTCCCAATCCGCTGATCAACATCATGCTGCAGGGCCGGCACGATACCTATCCGAAACGCCGCGGCATGACCCGGGTCCGCGAGCTGATGGATGCCGGGCTGAATGTCTCCTTCGGGCACGATTGCGTCATGGACCCCTGGTATTCGATGGGATCGGGCGACATGCTGGAGGTCGGCCACATGGCGATCCATGTCGCCCAGATGGCCGGTATCGACGACAAGAAGAGGATCTTCGACGCGCTGACCGTCAATTCGGCGAGGACGATGGGGATTGCCGCCTATGGCTTGGAGAAGGGATGCAATGCCGACCTCGTCATCCTCCAGGCAAGCGACGCGCTGGAGGCGTTGCGGCTGAAGCCGAACCGGCTGGCGGTAATCCGCCGCGGCAAGGTCATCGCCCGCTCGGCGCCGCGCATCGGCGAGCTTTTCCTGGACGGGCGCCCGACGCGGATCGACGGCGGTCGGGATTACGTGCCTCATTATTGAGAGGCGGCGGAGGCTTGCCGGCCTACGGGAGCGGCTTTGGATCGGAGTCAGCAATATGGGGCAGCAAAGCTGCGACCCGCCAGACTGCTGACAAAGGCCGGCCAACTCCTCTTTCGTCCTGCTCGGGCTTGTCCCGAGTATCTACAGCCGGCTCAGCAGGTCCTCGGCATAAGGCCGAGGATGACGCCGAGTGAAGAACGAGGCTTTCAACAAACTGAGGGGTCGCGAAGCCGCAGCCCCCTTCAATCCGTCTTATTCAGAGGCCTATTTCTTCGAAGCCTCATAGAGCGCCCTGGCGTCGGCGTTCATCGGATAGAGGCCGGGCAGCGGCACGCCTTCATCGATCCTGGTCATGATCCAGGCTTCCATGCGCTCCTGTTCCGGCGCTTCATCGAGCACGGTGCCGAGCAGATCGGCCGGGATCAGCACCGCGCCGTCCTGGTCGACGACGATGATGTCATCGGGGAAGACCGCGACGCCGCCACAGCCGATCGGCTGCTGCCAGGCGACGAATGTAAGGCCGGCGACCGAAGGCGGGGCTGCGACGCCGCGGCACCAGACCGGCAGGTGGCTGTCGAGCACACCGGCGAGGTCGCGCACGACGCCGTCGGTGACGAGGGCCGCGACACCGCGCTTCTGCATGCGGGCGCAGAGGATATCGCCGAAAATGCCGGCATCGGTTACACCCATCGCATCGACGACCGCAACGCAACCTTCAGGCATCGCCTCGATTGCGGCACGTGTCGAGATCGGCGAGGCCCAGGAGGCGGGTGTCGCCAGATCTTCACGGGCCGGGACGAAGCGCAGGGTGAAGGCCGGGCCGACGATGCGCGGCTGGCCGGGCTTCAACGGAACGGCGCCGCGAATCCAGACGTTCCGCAGTCCCTTCTTCAGAAGAACGGTCGTCAGGGTCGCCGTCGAGACGGTGTTGAGGATTGCTATCGCTTGAGCGTCGAGAGCCATTGTATCGTTTCCAATCGGGTTTCGTTCAGATGCTCTGGATCATGCCGCCGTCGACGCGGATCACCGATCCGGTGAGATAGGAGGCGGGTTCGCTCGCCAGGAAGGCGACGACATTGCCGTACTCTTCCGGCCGGCCATAACGGCCGAGCGGAATGCCGCCGGTACTTTCAGCGATGACGTCATCGATGGATCGGTTTTCGCGCTTGGCCTTCTGCTCATCGAGGAAGGTGATGCGGCCGGTGGCAATGCGGCCCGGCAGGACGATGTTGACGGTGATGCCGTCGCGGCCAATCTCGCGCGCCAAGGTTTTCGACCATCCCACCAGCGACAGGCGCAGTGCGTTCGAGATGCCGAGATTGGGGATCGGCGCGACCACGCCCGACGAGGTCGAGGTGACAATGCGCCCCCATTTGCGCGCCCGCATCCCAGGCAGGACACGATCGGCTATCGAGATGACGGAGAGCACCATGCTCTGGAAATACCGATTCCAGATATCAGCGTCCTGGCCGGAGGCCGTGGTCGGCGGCGGGCCGCCGGTATTGTTGATGAGGATATCGACCGGTCCGAAGCCACGTTCGATTGCTGTGACATGCGCATCGATCGAGGCGAGATCCGCAAGGTCCCATTGCAACGCCAGCGCCTTGCCGCCTTCGGATTCGATCGCGGCTGCGGTCATTTGCGCGGCGGCGAGATCGATATCCGCAGCGGCAATTCTGGCACCTTCGCGCGCAAGCCTGGCGGCGATCGCACTGCCCAGTCCGCCGCCGGCGCCAAGCACCAGAGCCGTCTTGTCCGTGAGGCCCAAATCCATTTCGCTCGTCTCCGCATATGGTCGAGCCATCTTTCGGAGCATCGGACTGTAAATAAAATATCGCTTTTGCTTCGTTCAAGAGATAGAAAAACTATCGATGGACACGCGCTTTCTCGAAACCTTCATTGTCGTTGCCGAGCGGCACTCGCTGGCGCAGGCCGCCCAGCGGCTGAACCTGACGCCGGCCGCCGTCGCCCAGCGCATCCGTGCGTTGGAGGCCGAATTGGGGGTACGGCTGCTGGTGCGCTCCGGCCGCGTCATGCGGCCGACCGAGGCGGGTTTTGCCATTCTCGAACGCTGCAGGGACCTGGTGCGCGATACACGCGACCTGAAGGCGATGGCCGGTACCGCGACGATCTCGGGCGAGATGCGGCTCGGCGCGATCAACACGGCTCTGACGGGCCTTGTTCCCGACATTCTCCACCGCCTTGCCCAGGATTTTCCGCTGATCGAGATCTTCATCCGGCCGGGCGCTTCGATGGATCTCTATACCGAGGTTCTGAACGGCGCGCTGGATGCGGCCTTCATCATCGAACCGCGATTTCCGATGCAGAAGACGCTGACCTTCAATACGCTGCGCCAGGAACCCCTCGTGCTGATCGCGCCGCGAGGCTTCCAGGGGGCCGATCCGCTCGAGCTGCTGAGGACCGAACCCTTCATCCGCTACGATCGCAACCAATGGGGCGGCCATATCGCCGACGAATATCTGCGCGAGATCGGCATTCGCCCCATCGAGCGTTACGAACTCGACGCGCTCGAGTCGATCGCGGTGATGGTCAATCGCGGTCTCGGGATCTCGATCGTGCCGGATTGGGCGCCGCCGTGGCCGGCTGGGCTCGATATCGTCAAGCTGCCCCTATCGCGTGCGTCGGCCATGCGCACGGTCGGCATCGTCGCGACGCGTTCGTCGCCGCGGGCAAACCTCATCGCCGCACTTCTGCAAACCAGCCGCGCGGCGATGGAGGCCTGATGGCTCAGGCGATCTTCTGACGAACCGGCAGCTTCCAGCCGGGCCGGACGAAGTGGCAGGTGTAGCCGTTCGGGATGCGCTCCAGATAGTCCTGGTGTTCGGGCTCGGCCTCCCAGAAATCGCTCACCGGCACGACTTCGGTGACGACCTTGCCGGGCCACAGGCCCGATGCGTCGACATCGGCGATCGTATCCTTGGCGACACGCTCCTGCTCGGGGCTGGTATAGAAGATCGCCGAGCGATAGCTCGTGCCGACGTCGTTGCCCTGCCGGTTGCGCGTGCTCGGATCGTGGATCTGGAAGAAGAATTCGAGGATGTCGCGATAGCTGGTCTTGGCCGGATCGAAGATGATCTCGATGCCTTCGGCATGGGTCCCGTGGTTGCGGTAGGTCGCATTCGGCACGTCGCCGCCGGTATAGCCGACGCGGGTCGAAATCACACCGTTCAATCGGCGGACCAGGTCCTGCATGCCCCAGAAGCAGCCGCCGGCGAGCACTGCACGTTCTTCGGTCATTGGATGTCTCCTTGTTTGCCCAGAGATAGTGTCTCGCACCGCCGATTTCCATACGGCGCAATGAGACGCGGCCTTGCTATCGTCCCCAAGGGAAGATGAGGTCGGGGCTCCGTGGGCATTTCTACAATAATACCCGCTAAGGGAATTGAAGTTGTTTGGATTGAAGCGGTTCGCGCGGATCGGCCTGAGATAGTCGCCGATGGGCGCGATATAGGCCCATGGAAGCGGTGCGACCTGAGAAAGCAACTCGTCCGGAATAACGATACCCTGGCCTCGGACGCCGTTCGCCGTATTTCGCATCGTATTCGAGGCTGGCTTCGCCGCCCAGACGGCGGCGAAAGGATGGGCCTGCTGCGCGTCGACCAGATTCTGAACATGATTGCCCGCGGCAACCGGAGAAGGGAATCTGCGCTCTCAAGCCAACATCGACTGCTGGGCGGAGATACCTGCCGTCGCGCCCTGCGATATTGCCGTGGTGACCGAGTTCATGGCTGGGTTTGCGAGATCGCCGGCGGCGTAGATTCCGGGCATGCTGGTTTCGCGGCGCTCGTCGACCTTGAGGGCGATGCCGAAGGGCGTATTGACCGTGGCGAGGCCCAGTGATTCATGCAGGCTTGCGGACGGCTTGTTGCGCGGATGCGCGAACAGGATATCGACCCCGGCATTGCGGCCGCTCTCGAGATTAACGGTAGTGATATGGCCCCGGTGATGGGCGATTTCGGCGATCCGGCCATCAACGACAGGTATGTCGCGGCGCGCTAGATCGGCGCGGATATCGGGTGCAATGTCGTGACCATCGGCGAAGACCGTCAACGTGTCGGTCCAGTGCTGGTACAGCCTGACATAATTGTGCGACGGCGGGCCGGACCAGACGAGGCCCCAATGCTGGTCGGCGACTTCAAAGCCATCGCAATAGGGGCAGGGCACGATGGAGGTGCCCCAGCTTTCGGCAAAGCCCGGAACATCAGGCATCTGGTCGGCGACGCCATAGCTCAGGATCAGACGACGCGCGCCAAAGCTTTCGCCATCGCCGGTGAGGACGGAGAAATTATCGATGGCGCCGGAGATGCTGTCGGCTCGGGCATTGACCAGCTTGACCGTGGGATAACGCGCCAACTGCTGCCGCGCCTCGGCCAGGATGTCCAGCGGCGGCTTGTGATCGTGGCCGAGCAGACCATGCGAGTGGCCGGCGAAACGATTGCGCGGCAGGCCGGTATCGAGAATGGTGGCCTTGCGGCGGGCACGGCCGAGCTGCAGGGCAGCGGCGAGACCGGCAAAGCTGCCGCCGATGATGATGACGTCATCCATGGTGATAAGCTCCGTGTTGCGGATGGAGGGGGTTGAGCTGGGGTTGGCGCGCAATATCGTCCAGCGATACGCAATCGAGACGGGCAGCGCGCAGGGCTTCGGCATCGGCGAGAAAGTCGCCCATCACTGTTTTGGCCGTCGGCACAATGCCGCATTCGATATCGCCGGGCGGCCAGGGGAAACTTGATTTGGAGGACAGGATAAAATCCACTCTTTGACTTGCATGTTTTTGATACTGTGTGGTATCATAAAGCATGAATAACGATACTGTCAAGGATCCTAATGGTCGTGACCGAAAATAGTCGAGGTCGGCGCGGCCGGCCGGCCAACGAGGCGCTTGGCCAAACGATAGTCGACGCAGCATACGAACTCTTTGTGGAATTGGGTTTTCAAGCGACGACCTTGGACAAGGTCACCCAGCGAGCGAAGATATCCAAGCTCAGCATCTATCGGCACTTCGAGAACAAGGAGGCGCTATTCAGCGCGGCCGTCTCCGCCCGCTGCCATCAGTTTGCACCACAAGCCCTTTTTGAAGGCATCGACGGTTCGGCCGAAGATCAACTCATGGCGGTGGGATCATCCCTCCTTCGCACGCTGTTGAGCCCGGACGTCCGCAGTGTCGAAGCCATGGTCATGGCCGACAAGACGAACCAAAAATCGCTAAGCAAGCTCCATTACGAAGCGGGCCCCGCCCATGTCATCGCCCAAATCGAGGCCCTGTTGTGTCAGTTGCACGCGAAGGCGGTTCTGAACGTGCCCGATCCTCTCCAGTCCGCCCGCTTGTTTGCCGCGCTTTTCAAAGGATCCGATCTCCTGATTATCGCACGCTTCGATCAGGCGAGAGCAGAGGACGACAACGAAATCGAATCCTATTGCCGGTCGGCCGTCGCCATGTTCATCGCCGCGCACGGTGGCAGCGACCACGCGGGCGGATAGCCGAGCTAAGAACGGATCAGAACAAGGATATGGCATCATGGCAGAGGAAAATGTTTATCAGGTAGCCGACTGGAATGGCCAAAGCGGGGAGCGCTGGGTCGCTTACCAGGCCCGGCTCGATGCCATGATGGCGGTGTTCGGCCAGACCGCGATCGAAGCCGCCGCGCCTGCGACAGGCGAGCGCGTGCTAGACGTCGGCTGCGGCGCGGGGGCGTCTAGTCTGGATCTGGCCGCCCGCGTCGGCGCGGGGGGCCAAGTGCTGGGCGTGGACATATCTGAACCGCTGATCGACCGAGCGCGTGCGTTAGCGCCGCAGGACACGCCGGCCCTGTTCCAGGTGGCTGACGCCAGCAGCGCCGAGCTGCCCGAGGGCGCGTTCGACATCCTGTTCTCGCGCTTCGGGGTGATGTTCTTTGACGATCCGACAGGGGCGTTCGCTCATATGCGCCGTGCGCTCAAGCCGGGCGCGCGGGTCGCTTTCGTCTGCTGGCGCGGCATAGCCGAGAACGATTGGGTGCGCTTGCCGATGGGCGCGATCAGGGGCATCCTCCCGCCGACCGCGCCGCCCGATCCCGAAGCGCCCGGCCCGTTCTCGTTCGGCGACCAAGGGCGGGTGGCGCGTATCCTGACGGCGGCTGGCTTCACCGATATCGCTATCGCGCCATTTGATGCCTCCATCCCGTTCGGCGAGGGTGGGACGCGGGACGCGGCGATCGACGACGCGGTGGAGATGACACTCGAGGTCGGCCCGCTGTCGCGCGCGCTCGCTGATCAGCCCGACGACATCCGCGCCCGCGTCTCGGCCGCGGTTCGTGCCGCCTTCGCGGGCTGCCCCGGTGAGCGGTCGGTGATGATCGACGGCGCGGCGTGGATCGTCACGGCGCGCAATCCGGCAAGCTGACAGGGATTGACAGGGGGAGACGCCCCTTCTCGATGGTTCGGCGTTGGCCGTCGCGCGATCGACCCCGCGCCGCTTGCGGCCGGAACGCAGAGGAGGCAGGGCGGCGGGCTTGTGTCCCAGGTCGCACCGCTGCCATTGGTTTATATCGCGCTCATCGGCGACTACCTCTGGAACGAAATTGACCGCCCCCTCGAACGATTCAGACCAATCCGCGCTATCCACTTCAATCAGGCTTTGATACGGAAGCCTTCCTTGAGCCAGGGGTGCAGCACCTTGCTCGCGGCAAGGATATCGCCCTTCCCGTCGACGGCGGCGCCGGAAAAACGGGTGACGATGCCGCCCGCCTCCTCGACCATCAGCGCCGAGGCGCCGAAATCATGGATCGAAAGCCCGTCCTCGAAGAATCCATCCAGCCGGCCGCAGGCGACATAGGCGATAGACAGCGCTGCCGAGCCGAGGCGGCGCACGCCCGCGGTGTTGGCCATCAGCCGCTTGATGGCGTCGAAATAGGTCTCTTCCGCCACCGCCTTGAGCTGGCCGGGGATCGGCAGGCCGGCGCCGATGAGCACGTTCTCGATGTCGCCGACATCGGTGCAGCGGATGCGCTCGCCGTCGAGATAGGCGCCGCCGCCACGCTCGGCGCTGAACAGCTCGTCCTGCATGGCGTCATAGACGACGCCGGCGACCAGCCTGCCGCCTTCGGCGATCGCGATCGTCATGCCGAAATGCGGGAGGCCCCAGGCGTAGTTGGTGGTGCCGTCGATCGGGTCGATGTAGATGATCGGCGTTTCCGGTCCGGCCGTGCGGTTGCCGACGGCTTCCTCGCCCTGGATGGCGTAATCCGGGAAGGCCTTGATCATCTCGTCGACGATGATCCGTTCGACCGCGACATCGATCTCGGTTTGATAATCGCGCGGCGCCTTGGCCAGCATTTCCTGAGAGGTTCGCCGCCGCAGCGAAGCCCGGGCGGTTTCGCCGGCCTTAACGACCGTTTCGGCAAGCACGACGAGGCGAGGCGATGCGGTCGGCGAAAGACGCACTGAAATCGGGGAGGATGTCATGAGAAGATCCGGATGCTGCAGATGTGACGGAGTGACTCGTGCGAAACCATTCCCTTCGCAGAGACCGATGTTGGTTTTATGAAGCCGCCTGCCGTCGCTGTCCACCGGTTGTCATATCAGGCGGTCCGTCGACGCATCGAAGAGATGGACCTGTGCCGGGTCGACCGATAGTCCGATCCTGTCTCCTGCCTTGACCCTGTCGCGGCGGGTCTCGACGATCGTCAGTTCCGGCTGCGTCTCGGCGACGATGAAGGTCGACGAGCCGGTGGATTCGACGAAGGCGATCGGGACGTCGAAGCTGCCATGCCCGGGAGCGACAACCTCGATGTGTTCAGGCCGGACACCCGCGATGAGCTTCCGCCCAGGCTCGATGGCGCGGTTGATGGCAAGTGTCTGCTTCACGGCGCCGAAGTCCAGGATCAGGCTCTTGCCGTCTTCCGGGACGATCGCCGGAATAAAATTCATCGCAGGCGAGCCGATGAAGCCCGCCACGAACCGGTTCGCCGGCCGGTCGTAGAGATCGAGCGGCGCGCCCTGCTGCTCGATGATGCCGTCGCGCATCACCACCACATGGTCGGCCATCGTCATCGCTTCGACCTGATCGTGCGTGACGTAGACGAAAGTCGCGTTCAGCCGGTCGTGCAGCGACCGGATTTCCTTGCGCATATGGACGCGCAGCGCCGCATCGAGGTTGGAGAGCGGCTCGTCGAACAGGAAGGCCTTGGGATGGCGGATGATGGCGCGGCTCATGGCGACGCGCTGGCGCTGGCCACCGGACAGTTCGCGCGGGTAGCGCTTCAGCAGATGCGAAAGACCTGTGGTCGCCGCCACCTCCTCGGCCGCCTTCTTGGCTTCCGCCTTGGCGATGCCGCGGATGCGCAGGCTGTAGGTCAGGTTCTCCTCGACCGTCATGTGCGGATAGAGCGCATAGGACTGGAAGACCATGGCGACGTCGCGCTTGCGCGGCGGCACGCCATTCATCAGCTCGCCGGCGATCCTGAGATCGCCGGTCGAGATGCTTTCGAGGCCGGCAAGCGAGCGCAGCAGCGTGGACTTGCCGCAGCCCGAAGGGCCGACGAGCGCGACGAAAGTACCCTTGGCGATCGACAGGTCGATGTTCTTCAGGGCGTGGAAGGCGCCGTAATATTTATTGACGCCTCTGAGCTCGATCTGTGTGGTCATTTGAGGGCTCCAGAGGTGAGGCCGGATACGATGCGGCGCTGCAAGAGAACGAAGATGGCGAGGATCGGCGTCACATACATCGTGGCGTAGGCCATGATGTTGTTCCACTCGTTGGTGTTCGGCCCCATGAAGGAATTGAGACCGACGCTCGCCGGCTGAAGGTCGACTGCCTGGATCATCGACTTCGAATAGACGAATTCGCCGAAGGCCTGCATGAAGATCAGGATGGCGCTGACGAGGATACCGTTGCGGGCAAGCGGCAGCACGATGTTGAAGAAGGCGCCGACGCGCGAATTGCCGTCGACGAGGGCCGCCTCCTCCAGTTCCTGGGGAACGCTCATGAAGGTGGCGCGCACCAGGATGACGAAGAAGGGCATGCTCTTGGCCGCGACCGCGATGATGACGGCGAGCCGCGGCGTGGACAGCATGCCGATCTGCGAGAAGCCGACGAAGATCGGCGTGATCATCAGCGATGCCGGCAGGACCTGCAGCATCAGGATCAGGAACAGGCCGATATCCACCCAGACATTGCGGTATCGGGCCAGCACATAGGCGCAGCCGACGCCGAGCACGGTGATCAGCGCCATGGAGCCGAGAGCGATGACCAGCGAATTCCAGAGGTAGCGGCCCATGTCGCGGCTTTCCCAGACATAGGTGTAGGTGCCCCATTGGGGTGCTGCCGGCCAGAAGCTCGGCGGCGTGGCGAACATCTCCGAGCCGCTTTTCAGTGCGGTGATGTACATCCAATAGAGCGGGAAGAGATAGATCGCCGCCATGACGATCGATATTGCCAGCATCAGCCGGTCGCGATTGGTCGTCGTCATCCGCGCACCTCGTGCCGTGTGGACCTGACATAGACGACGGAGGCGAACATCACGAAGACGATCATGATGACGGAGATCGTCGCGCCCTTGGCGAAATCATATTGGCGGAAGGAAAGGTCCCAGGCCCAATATTGGGTGACGTTCGATGAATTGTTCGGCCCGCCCGAGGTGATGGCGGCGAAGAGATCGAACTGCTGCAGCGTAAAGATCAGGCCGAGCGCGATGATAGCGCCGATCGTCGAGCGCATCATCGGCAGCGTGATCGTCCAGAAGCGCTGCCAGACATTGGCGCCGTCGAGTTCGGCCGCTTCGTAGAGATCGGAGGGAATGCCGGCGAGGCCAACGGACAGCAGGATCATGTTGAACGAGGTGCCGAGCCAGATATTGGCGATGATCACGGCATAGAGCGAATAATGCGGATCGGAGCGCCAGAAGATATTACCGGAGATGATGCCGCTTTCCCTGAGGATGAAGTTCAGCACGCCGAAATCACCAGAGAGAATCCAGTTCCAGATGGCGCCGACGACAAGGCCGGGCATCACCCAGGAGACCAGGAACAGGCCGCGCATCCATGAGGCGCCGGGAAAATTGACCCAGAAGAACAGCGCCAGCCCGAAGCCGATCAGGAACTGGCCGGCGATCGAGCCGGTGACGAAGATGACGGTATTGTAGAGGATCGGCAGCGTTTCCGGCTGCGCGAAGAGGTCGGTATAATTCTTGAAGCCGACGAAAGGACGCGAAAACGTCCCGAGGCTGAACATGTCGACCTCCTGGAAACTCATCACCACATTGTAGATGAGCGGCAGACCCGCCATCAGGAACAGAAAGCCGAGCGGGAAAGCGACGAGCACGATATCGAAACCGCGGCCGTCCCTGACGCTCATCAGGATCCTTTTCATGCGTCCTCCGATGCTCCGATCGGGGCCGCCTGGCGCATGATGCGGAAGACGGCCCCTGCCGGGAGGAAATGGTTGATGGCCTTCGCCATCGGTGGGTAGTCCCCTTCTCCCCAGTGGGGAGAAGGTGGCCCGAAGGGTCGGATGGGGGGCGACAGGCTCGGCGTCTGCTGTTCTTCCCTTGCGTTCAGAACGCTCGTCGCTTCGTTCCTCACCCCCTCATCTGCCCGTTGGGCATCTTCTCCCCGCTGGGGAGAAGGGGGAGCAAGCCTCAGCCTAGTACAGCCTTGATCTTATCCGCGGCCTGGTCGAGCGCGTCCTTCGGGCTCATCTGGCCGGTCAGCGCCGCCTGGATGGCGTCCTGGATCGCCTTGGAGATCTTCGGCCATTGCGGATGCGGGCCGCGCGGCTTGGCGTATTTCAGCTGTTCGAGGAAGACCTTGAGCGCGGCGTCCTTCAGCGGCTGGCCGCTCTCGGGAATGGAGATGTCGGAACGGGCCGGAAGCTGGCCGAAGTTCTTGAACATCTTGTCGTCCTGCGAGGCGAAATATTCGAGCGCCTTGAAGGCTTCGGCCGGATGTTTGCTGCTGGCGAAGATCGCCCAGTTGAAGTCGCCCATGGCCGAGGACCGTTCGGCCCCTTCCTTGGGAACCGGAAGCAGGGTAACGCCCCAGTCGAATTTCGCTTCCTGGGTCATGCGGTCGAGCTCCCAGGGACCGGAGATCGCCATGGCCGCATTGCCGGAGTTGAAGGTGCCGGTGGAATCCCACTGGCCGCGCGTCAGCGTATCGGGAGACGCGAGCTTCTCGTCCATGATCGTCTTCCAGATCCCGAGCGCCTTCACCGCGCCGTCGGCATTGATGTGCTCATAGCTGCCGCCGCCCATCTGCGCCCAGGGAAGGAACTGGAAGGTGCCCTCCTCGTTGGCCTTGGCCGAGAAAGCGAGGCCGTAGACGTTCTTGGCGGGGTCGGTCAGCTTGCGCGCGTCCTCGACCAGCTCGTCCCAGGTCTGCGGCGGCTTCGCCGGATCGAGGCCCTTAGCCTTGAACATGTCCTTGTTGTAGTAGAGCGCGATCGTGTTCGTCGCTTTCGGCACGCCATAATATTTGCCGTCCCATTCGACCGATTTCAGCGGGCCGGGGAAATAATTATCCGGCTTGATCACGGTCGACTTGGCGATCATGTCGGTGAGGTCAAGGAAGGCGCCACGCGACGAGAACATCGCATGCTCCGGATTGTCGACGGCGATGATATCGGGCGCCTGGCCGGTGGCGTAGGCGCGCATGGCCTCGGTGACGACGTCGTCGAACTGGATCAGCCGATATTCGATCTTGATACCGTTGTTCTGGGCGTTGAACTCCTTAACGAGGTTCGGCGCCGGCTGGGTGTCCTTATCCAGCGACCAGAGCGTCAGCGTGACGTCCTCGGCCTTGGCCGAAAGGCCGAAGAGTGAAACGCCTGCAAGCGCCAGAGCGCCGAGAATTGCATATTTGCGGATAGCCATGGTTCTCCTCCTTTGTGGTTATCCCCGTGTCCGGCAATTCCTCCTTGCCGGAAACGATATCATCAGACCGGATCGACGACGAATGCGCCGCCCCGGGCATGCTTGAGGTGGTTCAGCGCATAGACCTGGCCGGTCATTTCGAGTTCGTCGCGATAGACCGGATCGTGCCAGCCTTCGATGTCGATCGAGCCGGACCAGCCGGCAAGGCGCAGCTCGGAAATGATGTCGGTCCAGTTGCTGTCGCCGAAGCCCGGCGTGCGCATGAAGACGAATTTCTCCTTGCCGAAGATGCCGTGTTCCTTGATGACCTCCCAGCGGATGGTCGCGTCCTTGCCGTGGACGTGGAAGAATTTGTGCGCCCATTTGCGGATCTGCGGCATGGGGTCGATCAGATAAACCATCTGATGGCACGGTTCCCATTCCAGCCCGATATGATCATCCGGCGTCTCGTTGAAGATCAGCTCCCAGGCGTCCGGATTATGGGCGATGTTCCAGTCGCCGCTTTCCCAGTTGCCGTCCATGGCGCAATTCTCGAAGGCGATCCTGATGCCCTTATCGGCGGCACGCTTGGCAAGCTCGCTCCAGACCTGCTTGTAGCGGCCTAGGCTGTCGGTCAGCGGTTTGCCGCGGATGCGGCCGGTGAAGCCAGCGACGCAGGTTGCCCCGAAATGATGGGCATTGTCGATGCAGTCCTTCCAGCCCTGCAGCGTTTCCAGGTCGATGGCGCTCTCTTCCAGCGGATTGCCGAACATGCCGAGCGTCGAGATGGTGATGTCGCGGTCGCCGATCGCCTCGAGGCAGCGCTTGCCGAGTTCGGCGAGGTTCTGCCCCTTGGTGGTCTGCCAGAAGAAGGGTTCGAAGCTTTCGAAGCCCATGTCGGCAATCTGGCCGATGCGGGTGGCGGCATCGCCCTTGTTGCCGCTGACCATGGTGCCGATGCGAATGGATTTTGCAGGGTTGCTCACGTCACGTCTTCCTATGCTGAAATTTCGATGCGCTTGCCGGTCTTGGCGCTTTCAATGGCGCCGAAGACCATGGCGAGGCTTCTGATATTGTCGGAATTAACCGTTTCGGGCTGCTTGCCGGTGCGGATCGCCGCGATGAAATCGGCGATGACGCTGGCATGGCCGTGGGTTTCCGCGTCGTGCTCCGGACCGGGAACGTTTACGGCGGCAGAGCCGCGCAGAAGCCCGGGCTCCTCGCCGGCAACGGTCGCCTTGAAACTCTCCTCGCCGTCCCAGGTGAGCATGCCCTTCGAGCCGACGAGACGCCACTGGCTTTCCCAGCTGGTGCGCTCGCCCTCGGCGCACCAGGAGCCGCGATAGGTGAAGACGATGTCGTCGGAGAATTCGAAGATGGCGTTCGCGGAAGCGCCGTGCCGGTACCACGACCCCTTCGGATTGCGCTCGACGCAATAGACGGTGAGCGGCTTCCGGTCGGCGACGTAACGGGCGGCATCGAAGGTATGGATCGCCATGTCGAGCAGTAGGACATTGTCCATTTCTTCACGGAAGCCGCCGAAATGCGGCGCGAGGAAAAAGTCGCAATGAATGCCGGTGAGTTCGCCGATCGCGCCGCTATCGACGAAACGGCGCAGGCGCCGGATGCCCGAGATGAAGCGACGGTTCTGGATGACGGCGTGGATGCGGCCGGTTTCAGCGGCGAGATCGATCAGCGCGGCGCCCTCGGCAAGCGAGGCGGCCATCGGTTTTTCGCTGAGCACATGGCAGCCGGCCTTCAGCGCCGTCGAAACGACATCGTGACGAGCGGCCGGAATGACGATGTCGAAGACCAGATCGGCCTTGGTGGCGGCGATGACCTCGGAGAGATCCGAGCCGATGACGGCGTCGTTAAGGCCGAACTCCCCGGCGAGCTGTTCCGCCGTCTCGCGATTGAGGTCGACGAGGCCGACAATGGTGATGGAGTCGGCGAGATCAGGGTTGGACGCGATGGCCCGCAACCAACCTTTGGACATAGCTCCGCACCCGCACAGAATGGCACTGAATTTCACGATTTCCTCCAGGGAATGGCGCCAACTCTCCTCGTGACACGCACTCCGTAAACGTTTACGAATGTTGGCGGAAACATTTTGCGATGTCAAGGGACACCAAATGCGAAATTATGCATGGGAAGGAAACGCAGCCGATGAAAGGGATTCGCCAGCTTGCCGAACACCTGGATATTTCGATCGGCACGGTTTCCCGGGCGCTGAACGGCAAGCCCGATGTCAACGAGCAAACGCGGCGGCGCGTGCTGGAGGCGGCCGAGGAACTGGGCTACGTCGCCAACCAGTCGGGCCGGAGCCTGAGGCAGGGAGAGACGAAGGTCATCGGGTTAATGATCGAATCCAGCGCGGAGGCGGTCGAAAATGCCGACAACTTCTTTCTCGGCGTCACCAGCGGGTTGCAGAGCGTCTTTGCCCGGCACAAGCTCGACCTGATCATGCTGCCCTGCCCGAGCGACGAGGATCCGCACGAATATCTGAAGCGGATCGTGGCGCGCCGGATCGTCGATGCGATGATCATCTCGAATATGCAGCGCATCGACCGGCGCATCGATCTTCTGTCGCGGGCAAAGATCCCCTTCGTTGCGGTCGGCCGCAGCCTTTCCCCAGGCAATTTCCCCTGGATCGATCTCGATTTCGAAGGCGTGGCCGAGCGTGCCGTTGAACGGCTGGTCGCCCGCGGCCACCGCCGGATCGCGATCACGGCGCCGTCGAGCGAGGTCAACCTCGGCTATGTCTTTCTCGAGAGCTATCGCCGCGCGCTCGCGCGGCACGGTATCGCCTTCGATCCGTCACTCGTCATCCGCGTCAAATCGAGCGAACAGGGCGGCTATCAGGCGGCGCATGAGCTGCTTCTGCTCGAGGAGCGGCCGACGGCGGTGATCCTGATCTACGAGCTGATGGCGATCGGCCTCTACCGCCGCCTGATGGAATCGGGCGTCATGCCTGGGCGCGACCTTGCCGTGATCGGCTTCCGCGATGCCCCGCGCGCACGGTTCCTAAACCCTTCGCTCAGTTGCTTCCGTATGTCGCTCTATGATCTCGGCGTCGCGCTCGGACAAATGCTTCTCGCTCATGTGCCGGCCTATCGCGCGTTCTATCCTGATGGCGCACGAAACATCATCTGGCCGCTTGAGTTGATACCGGGGGAAAGCGACGCCTTTCACGTTGGGGCCATGGTTTGAGCGCTGCCGGCTTGCCTCCAGGGAACCATCCCCTCCCCTCCTCGACCGGCGACCACTGGAACGGCAACTTCGGCGATTAATCGAAGTGGTGCTTGGCAAAGTGTTTAGACGGTAGTAAACTTTACCACTATCAGATCGAGGATGTGAGAAATGCCGAATGTCGAGAAAGTAAGCGTGGCCGTTACCACGCATCAGGCGGCCCTGCTTCGCGACGCGGTCAAGACTGGCGCCTATGCCACCACAAGCGAAATCGTGCGCGAAGCAGTTCGCGACTGGGAGGCCAAATGGGAAGCCCGCCAGGCTGATGCTAAACGCTTGCGGGAACTTTGGGACGAAGGCAAGGCTAGCGGCGACCCTGTGCGGGTCGATTTCGACAGGCTTCGCGAGGAGGCTCGTCAGGAACTAAGTGCTGCCCTGAACAATGCCCGTTGATCTCGTTTGGTTGCCCCAGGCCCTGGCCGACATTCGTGACATTTATGTTCAGGTCGGTCTGGAACAGCCGCAGGCAGCCGAGCGGCTTTTCGATAGCTTCGAGCGGAAGGCGAAGCTGTTGATCGAACAGCCGCGTATTGGCAGGCGCCGACCGGAAATCCGGCCGGGCGCGCGCATGTTGGTCGAAGCACCGTTTGTTATGCTCTATGAGACCGTTCCGGACACGGACGAAGGACCGGTCCAAACCGTCAATATCGTGCGCGTCCTTCATGGCAGGCGTGATCTCGCATCGCTCGATTAAGCTGGCGCGCGACGCGGGAGCATCGGATGCTTCTCAAACACCTCAATCTTCTCCATTTGCAGAATATTCGAAGGCGGGAATTTCATCGTCACCCGGGGCGCGTCGCCGCGCGAAGGTTGGCCGAAACCCTAACCGCGGCGGTCGGAGGCCGATAAGCAAACACTTTTTATTTTCTATCACATCTATAGAATTTGTACTCTTATCTCGGCGCTCGATTTCTTTCACCGATAGGACCGTCAGAATTGGAGACATCGATGAATACCGTGCTGAGGCAAGCAGATCAGATCCGGCCGGTGGCCGACCGTATCGGCAGCGATGAGGAGGCGGTTGAAACCGCCCGCAGGCTGGCGGCGCAATTTGCCGCGCGCGCTCCCGAGCGCGACGCCGATCGGATCCTGCCTTTTGCCGAGCTCGACCTGCTCGCTCAGTCGGGCCTGCTGGCGATCACCGTGCCGGCGCAATATGGCGGGCTCGACGTTTCGAACGCGGTGCTTGCCGAAATCACCGCGATCCTGTCGCAGGCGGACGGTTCGATCGGCCAGATCCCGCAGAACCATTTCTATATTCTCGAGGCGCTCCGCACCGACGGTAGCGACGAGCAGCAACGCTACTTCTTCAGTCGAGTGCTTGCCGGCGACCGTTTCGGCAATGCGCTTTCCGAGCGCGGCACCAAGACGGTAGGCCATTACAACACGCGCATCACCCGCGACGGCCCGGGCTACCGGATCAACGGGCGCAAGTTCTATTCCACAGGCGTGCTCTTCGCCGACTGGATCACTGTCTTCGCCCTCGATCTGGAGGAGCGGCTGACCATGGCCTTCGTGCCGAAGGGCACCGAAGGTGTCGAGATCGTCGATGACTGGGACGGTTTCGGCCAGCGCACCACCGGCAGCGGCACGACTGTTCTCGACAATGTCTATGTCAGCGCCGATTCCGTCGTCTTCCATCACAAGGGTTTCGAACGGCCGACAACGATCGGCTCCGTCGGCCAGATCATCCATGCCGGCATCGATCTCGGCATTGCTCGCGCGGCTTTCGCCGAAACGCTGGATTTCGTCAGGACGAAATCGCGCCCGTGGATGGATAGCGGTCTCGACCGCGCCTCCGACGACCCGCTGACGATCGCCAAGGTCGGCCAGATCGCCATCCGGCTCGAAGCCGCGACCGCCCTTGTCGAGCGTGCCGGCCACAAAGTCGATGCCGCGCAGGTCGAGACGACGGAGCAGAAGGTGATCGAGGCAACGCTTGCGGTCGCCGCCGCCAAGGTGCTGACCACAGAAGTGGCGCTCGAGGCTTCGAACACGCTCTTCGAGCTGGCCGGAACCTCGTCCGTGCAGGTCGGTCTCAATCTCGACCGTCACTGGCGCAATGCCCGCACCCATACGCTGCACGATCCGGTGCGCTGGAAATATCACGTCGTCGGCAATTACCATCTGAACGGCGTGACGCCGCCGAAGAACGGCGCGCTCTGAGTTTTCGCCTCGTTACAAATGAAAATCCCACCGCCGGCGCCGGCGGTGGGATTTTGCTTTTCGGCCGTCGGCGCGCGCCTCAGCTGTAGAGGCTGACCTCCGGTATCCGGTCGTTCAGCACGAATTCACCGACTTCCCTCGCCTTGTAGAAGACCGGATCGTGCAGCGTGTGGGTGCGGACATTGCGCCAGAAGCGGTCGAAGCGGTGTTTGTCCGCCGTCGAGCGGGCGCCCGTCAGTTCGAAGACGCGCGAGGTGATGTCGAGCGAGACATGGGTGGCATGGACCTTGGCGGCATAGGCTTCCGCCGCCGCCTCGCCGCGCTCGCGCGCCGTCACGTCGCGGCCGCGGTCGAGACCGGCTTGCACGGCGGCTGCCGCGCTGTCGGCAAGGGCCGCCGAGGCCTTTAGCGCCGCGGTGAATTCGCCGACGCGTTCGAGGATATAGGGATCGTCGGCTGCCCGCTCGACACCTGACGTAATCCACGGCCGGGTCGTGGTGCGGACATAATCGACGGCCGCGTGCAGCGCGCCTTCGGCGGTGCCGAGATAAAAATTGACGAAGACCAGCTGGATGAACGGCGTGTTGAAGGTCGACAGCACCGGCGACGGCACATGGGCTGCTGCGGGCGCGCCGACGAAATCCTCCTCGTAGACCGGGAAATCGTGGAACTCGACGCTGCCGCTGTCGGAGAGGCGCTGGCCGATATTGTCCCAGTCGTCATTGGCAACGTAGCCCGGGCGATTGGTCGGCACGGCGAAGCCGGCGATCTTGTCGTCGAGCGCCGCATTGGCATTGATGTAGTCGGAAACCCGCGCCGCCGTGGAAAAGGATTTGCGTCCGTTCAGCACATAGCCGTTGCCGCGGCGCGTCAGCACCAGGCCGGGATCGCGGGGATTGACGGCCGCACCCCAATAGAGGTTCTTCGCCACCGTTTCACTGCCCAGCACATGGGCACGCGCCGGATCGAGCGCCCAGTAGATGTACTGGCTGTTGACGAAGTGGTAGCCGAGCAACTGGCCGATCGAGCTCTCGCCCCGGGCGAGGATGCGCACCAGCCGCAGCCCGTCGATCCAATCGAGGCCGCCGCCCCCGATCTCTTTGGGATGCAGCGCATTCAGCAGCCCGGCATTCTTCAGCTTGACGATCTCCGCGAGCGGCGGTCGGCCGTCGCGGTCGAGCTCGGCCGCGCGCTGGGAAAGGTCGTCCGAGATGGTCTCGGCACGGGCAAAGAGGTCTTGCCGCGTTGGGTTGCGGCTCGCGGCGAAGATGACATTGGACTGGCTCATGGGCGGAACTCCATTCTTTAAAAGATGATCCGGCGCGAGCCGCACGCTCCCGCCGGAAGGATCGAGTAAAAGAGCCTCAGAACAGCTTGTCGGGAATCCAGCTGGCGGTCGCCGCATCGCTGGTGCTGAAGGCCGGGATTTTCTCAGCCAGATCTTCGATCGTTTTGACGCCAGCCGCGCGCAGGCTCTCCTGGGTCAGCAGCGTCGGCTTCACGGTGATCTGGTGAGGAACCGTCTGGCCGGCGATTTCGAGGGCGGCGGCGCGGATGGAGACTGCGCCGACCACCGCAGGGTTGGTGGCGACGGTCGCAACCCAAGGGCTGCCTTCCTCCGTGATTTCCTGGATATCGGCCGTGGAAACGTCGGCCGAATAGATCTTGAGCTTGCTTGATATGCCGAGGTCGTTGGCGGCGAGCTTCACGCCGCGGGCGAATTCGTCATAGGGGGCGAAGACCACCGAAATATCCGGATTGGCAGTCAGCGCGGCCTTCGCCTGGTCAGCGGTCGAGGTCGCGGTGGTGTCGCTGACATTGCCGAAGCGGGCCTTTTCGACGACGCCGACATTCTCCGATTTGAACTTGTCCCAAACCTCGTTGCGGCGGTCGAGCGGCGCAAAGCCCGCGACATAGACGTAGCCGGCGTTAAAACTCTTGCCGTTGTCCTTCACCACCTGGTCGAGCGCCAGTGAGGCAAGCTCGTGATCGCTCTGCTCCACCTGCGGGATTTTCGGGTTGTTCAGGTTGACGTCGAAGGCCACGACCTTGATGCCCTTGTCGAGCGCCTGCTGCACCACGTCGCCGAGCGATTCCGGCAGGCCGTGGTCGATGACGATGCCGGAGACGCCGAGATTGATTGCCTGCAGGATCTGCTCGCGCTGTTCGGCGGCATCCTGACGTCCGGGGAAAACGCGCAGGTCGATATCCAGAGCCTTGGCCTGGGCCTCCGCGCCCGCCTGATAGGCCTGAAAGAAATCACCGGCCGAGATGTAGCTGATCAGCGCCACCTTGACCCCACCCTTGTCGAAGGGAGCCGGAGCGCCGGAAAGGCCGTCGGCCTGTGCACCCTGAATGAAAATGAACGGAATGACGGCGGCGGACAGTGCGAGCCGTGCGAGGGATTTCATCGTCGCGTTCCTTTTAACAATAAGCGGCGTCGTCTGACAGGCGGCCCCCGCGACGCGTCAAGTTATTAGATATAATCTCTATGTTTTTAGTAGATTAAATGATCCGATTTTGCGGGTTGCGGGAGATTCTTTGTTTCCGGGGCGGTGGCTGCCGGGGAAATGCGTGCCTGGAATTCGACCGTCCGAACGAGGCACACTTCCGAGACAAATGTAGTCCCGGATCTTGTCGATGCCGCTTCTTCACGTTGAAAACATAAGCCGCAGTTTCGGCTCGACGCGGGCGCTTGCCGGCGCCGATCTTGTGATCGAGCGCGGTGAGATCGTGGCGCTGATGGGCGCAAACGGCGCGGGCAAATCGACGCTGGTGAAGATCCTGTCCGGCGTGCTGCCGGCCCATGGCGGCACCATCCGTCTCGATGGCCGCCCCTTCGCGCCGCAGAGCCCGGCCGAAGCGGCAAGAGCCGGCGTCGTCACAGTGCACCAGTCGACGGATCTGGTCGGCGCGGCCGGCCTGACCGTCGCCGATGCTCTGTTGCTCAACCGTTTCGCCGACCGCAGCACGCCCTTCTTCGTTTCGCGCGCCGGCATTCGCCGCGTCGCGCAGGCAATGCTCGATGCCGCCGGCTTCACCCTGCCGCTCGATCGCGATTTCGGCGAACTCGCCAGCGCCGACCGGCAATTGGTGGCGATCGCTCGCGCCCTTGCCAACCGCGCCGATCTCCTCATTCTCGACGAGCCGACGGCGAGCCTTTCCGGGGAAGAGAGCCGCCGGCTCTTCGATATTCTCTTGAGGCTTCGCAGCCGCGGGCTGGCGATCCTCTATATCTCGCATCGCACCGCCGATCTTGAAGCGATCGCCGACCGCGCGCTGGTGATGCGCGGCGGCCGCGTCGTCGGCACTTTCACCCGGCCGATCGATTTTTCGAGCGCCATCGAGACGATGATCGGCCGCAGGCTCGATGCGGCGCGGCCGCATGCTCGGCCCGCGACCGGCCCTGTGATTTTCGAAATGCGCGATGCCAGTCTGCTGCCGGCGGGCGCGCCTTTCGATCTGTCGCTGCATGAGGGCGAGGTGGTGGCGGTGACCGGCGTGCTCGGCGCCGGCAAGAGCCGGCTGCTCAAGGCGATCTTCGGCGTGACGGCGCTTAAGGGTGGCGCGATGTATCTCGACGGCCGGCCCTACCGGCCGAAAAGTCCGGCCGAAGCGATCGCGGCGGGTGTTGCCATGGCAGCGGAAGACCGTCACCGGTCCTCGTTGATGCCGCCGGCCTGGCCTGGCCATTCGCTGGCGGCGACGATCAGCCTGCCGCATCTTTCCAAATGGTATCCGCATGGTTTTCTTGCCGGCGGCCGCGAACGGCGCGAGGCCGAACAGGCGATCTCCCGTCTCGGCATCAAGGCGGCAAGCCCGCTTGCCTCTGTCTGGTCGCTCTCCGGCGGCAACCAGCAGAAGGCGGTGATCGCCCGCTGGGAGGCGGAGCCGAGCCGGTTGCTGCTGCTCGACGAACCCTTCCAGGGCGTCGATGTCGGCGCGCGCCGCGATATCATCCAAGCCATCCGCGCCCGC
The DNA here is from genome assembly GCF_001664485.1 of Rhizobium sp. N324. NCBI lineage: Bacteria > Pseudomonadati > Pseudomonadota > Alphaproteobacteria > Hyphomicrobiales > Rhizobiaceae > Rhizobium > Rhizobium sp. N324. Next base: position 337,463 of record NZ_CP013632.1, read on the forward strand.
ACAGACCGAGCGACGCTGATCGCCACCTCCGATCCGGAGGAGGCCTATGAGGTGGCCGACCGCATCCTCGTCATCGACCGCCACGTGCTGAGCCCTGCTGCAGGCGGGCTCGCCCTTCATCCCGAAATCCATGGAATGTCCGCATGACGACAATCGATGACGAAACTCTGCCGCACACCGGCATCCTGCCGGGCGCCGACCGCCATCGGCTTGCGGCCCTTGGCGCTTTCCTGCGGGCGGGCGCGGTGTTCATCCTGCTGGCGCTGCTGATCGTCGGCTTCACCATCGCCGAGCCCGCCTTCATCACCATCGCCAATCTGATGAGCATCCTGCAGGCGGTATCGGTCGTCGCCATTCTCGGCGCCGGCGTCACCGTTACGCTCGCCGTCGGCGGTTTCGACCTGTCGATCGGCGCCGTTGCCGCATCGAGCGTGATGGCCGCGAGTTATGCGATGATCGTCTGGGATCTCGACGCCTATGCGACGGTGCCGCTGGTGCTCGCCTTCGGCGCCCTGGTCGGCCTCGTCAACGCGCTGCTGATCGTCCGCCTGAAGGTGCCAGATCTGCTGGCGACGCTGGCGATGATGTTTCTGCTCTCCGGCCTGCAGCTGATCCCCACGGCCGGCCGGTCGATTTCATCAGGCCTGACCTTGCCGGATGGTTCGAAGGCGACCGGCGCCTACGATCCGGCCTTCCTGATGATCGGCCGCTACAGCATCCTCGGCACCCTGCCCGTCGCCGTCGTGCTGATGGCGACGGTCGCCGTTCTGCTCTTCGTTCTCACCGAACGCACCCGTATCGGCCGGCTGCTGTTTGCAACCGGCGGCAACGAAGCCGCCACCCGGCTCGCCGGGGCCTCGACCGTCAGGCTGAAGACGCTCGCCTATGTCATTTCAGGCACGCTCGCCTCGCTCGGCGGCATCGTCATCGCCGCCCGCGTCGGCCGCGGCGACATTTCCTCCGGCGGCTCGTTGCTGATGGATTCGGTGGCCGCCGCGCTGATCGGTTTTGCGGTTCTCAACCTGCGGCGCCCGAACGTGCTCGGTACGATTGCCGGCGCCGTCTTCGTCGGCGTCCTGCTCAACGGCCTCACCATGCTGAACGCTCCCTATTACACCCAGGATTTCGTCAAGGGCGCCGTGCTCGTCGGCGCCCTGGCGCTGACCTACGGCCTCGGCCGCAGCAATCCGTAAATTCCAAGGAAGAAAGACATGACCCGCCAAATCAGGCTGAACGCCTTCGACATGAATTGCGTCGGACACCAGTCGCCGGGGCTCTGGCGCCATCCGCGCGACAAGTCCTGGACTTACAAGGATCTCGGTTATTGGGTGCATCTGGCAAAGACGCTGGAGCGCGGCAAGTTCGACGGCCTGTTCATCGCCGACGTGCTCGGCGTCTACGACGTGCTGAACGGCAATGTCGATGCGGCCCTTCGCCATTCGGCGCAGGTGCCGGTCAACGATCCGCTGCAGCTCATCCCGACCATGGCCTACGCCACCGAGCATCTCGGCTTCGGCCTGACGGCCTCGCTCTCCTTCGAGCATCCTTACACCTTCGCCCGCCGCATCTCGACGCTCGACCATCTCACAAAGGGGCGCGTCGGCTGGAATATCGTCACCTCCTATCTCAACAGCGGCGCGCTCAATATCGGTCAGCCCGCCCAGACCAGGCATGACGATCGTTACGATCTCGCCGAGGAATATCTCGAGGTCTGCTACAAGCTGTGGGAGGGCAGCTGGGAGGACGGCGCCGTCGTCCGCGACCGGGAAGCCGGCATCTTCACCCATCCCGACAAGGTCCACCCGATCGGCCATTCCGGCCGGCATTTCAGCGTGCCCGGCATCCACCTGAGCGAACCTTCGCCGCAACGCACGCCGGTGCTCTACCAGGCCGGCGCTTCCAGCCGCGGCAAGGATTTCGCCAGCGCCCATGCCGAATGCATCTTCGTGGCGTCGCCGTCGAAGGCGGTGCTGAAACGCTATGTCGCCAATGTCCGCGAGGCGGCCGAGCGCGTCGGCCGCAACCCGCGCGAAATCCTCGCCTTCAACCTGCAGACCGTCATCCTCGGCGAGACCGATGCCGAGGCGCAGCGCAAGTTCAACGAATACCGCAAATACGCCTCCTTCGAGGGCGCGCTGACGCTGATCTCCGGCTGGACCGGCATCGATTTCGGCCAGTTCGGGCCGGACGAGGTGCTGCGTCACCGTCATACCAATGCGGTGCAATCGGCCGTCGAAACCTTCACCACCATCGATCCGACCAAGGAATGGACGGTGCGTGAAATGGCCGACTGGGTTGGTGTCGGCGGTTTCGGCCCGGTTTTCGTCGGCTCGCCGCAGACCGTCGCCGATCTGATGCAGGAATGGATCGAGGATACCGATGTCGACGGCTTCAACCTCGCTTATGCCGTGACGCCCGAGAGTTTCGAGGATGCTGTGGATCTGCTGGTGCCTGAACTGCAGAAGCGCGGCGTCTACAAGCGGGAATATGCCAAGGGCACGCTGCGGGAAAAGCTCGGGGGAGCAGGACCGCGGCTCGTCGCTCCGCATCCGGGTGCCGCCTATCGCGATCTCTTTAGCGAGCCAAAACGCCTCGCCGCAAACGGCTGAGCAAATAATGGCTGGGTGACAAAAAATATCTCGCAGAGCTCTGCCATTTCGAATTTAACTTCTATGACTATTGGCGTTTCGCCCTGAATAGGGGCGCTCGCAATTCGATCGATCAGGAGGGGTCATGACCGTACCATCTATCTCACGGCGCACGCTGATGAAGGGCACTGCCCTGCTGCTGGCTTCGACGGCGCTGGCCCGTCAGGCGCTGGCGCAGGCCGCGCCCGCCGGTGGCCGGCTGGTCGTTGCGGCCGATTCCGAGCCGAAGAACCTCAATCCTGCCATCGTCGCTTCGAACGGGGTCTTTTTCATCGCCAGCAAGGTGATCGAACCGCTGGCCGAAGCCTCGTTCGACGGCAAGGACGGGCTTGCGCCGCGGCTTGCCACCTCCTGGGAAGGCTCGGCCGACGGCCTTTCCGTCACCTTCAAGCTGCGCGACGGCGTCACCTGGCACGACGGCAAGCCGTTCACCTCGGTCGATGTCGCCTTCTCCGCCCTCAAGATCTGGAAGCCGCTGCAGAATCTCGGCCGCCTGGTCTTCGCCAATCTCGAAGCCGTCGATACGCCGGATGATTACACCGCCATCTTCCGCTTCTCCAAGCCGACGCCGTTCCAGCTGATCCGCAATGCCCTGCCCGTCGTCACCAGCGTCGTCGCCAAGCACATCTTCGACGGTTCCGACATCGCCGCCAATCCGGCCAACAACAAACTCGTCGGCACCGGCCCGTTCAAATTCGCCGAATACAAGCCCGGCGAATATTACCGGCTGACGCGCAATGAGAATTATTGGGGCAAGGACCAGCCGAAGCTCGACGAGATCGTCTTCCGCGTGCTGCCCGACCGCGCCTCGGCGGGTGCCGCACTCGAAGCCGACGAAATCCAGCTTGCCGCCTTCTCGGCCGTGCCGCTGGCCGATCTCGACCGCATCTCCAAGGTCGACGGCATCAAGGTGATTTCGAAAGGTTACGAGGCCTTGACCTATCAGCTTGTCGTCGAGATCAATCATCGCCGCAAGGAGCTCGCCGACCTCAGGGTCCGCCAGGCGATTGCGCAGGCGATCGACAAGAAATTCGTGGTCGACACGATATTCCTCGGCTATGCCGGCGCCGCCACAGGCCCGGTGCCGAAGAATGCGCCGGAATTCTATACATCCGATGTCGCGACCTATGATTTTAATCCGGCCGCCGCCAACGATATTCTCGACAAGGCGGGGTACAAACAAGGAGCGGACGGCAACCGCTTTAAGCTGAAGCTTCGCCCCGCGCCCTATTTCAACGAGACCCGGCAGTTCGGCGAATACCTTCGCCAGGCGCTCGCCGTGATCGGCATCGATGCGGAGATCGTCAATGCCGATGCGGCCGCGCACCTGAAGGCGGTTTATACGGATCACGATTTCGACCTTGCCGTCGGCCCGCCGGTCTTCCGCGGCGATCCGGCGATCTCCACCACCATTCTCGTTCAGTCCGGCACACCGGATGGCGTGCCCTTCTCCAACCAGGGCGGTTACGCCAATCCGGAGCTCGACAAGATTATCAAGCAGGCCTCCGAGACCGTCGATACGGCGGCGCGCACCGATCTTTATCGCAAGTTCCAACAGCTCGTCGTCGCCGATCTGCCGCTGATCAACGTCGCGGAATGGGGCTTCATCACCGTCGCCCGCGACACGGTGCTCAACGTCTCGGACAATCCGCGCTGGGCCGTCTCGAACTGGGGCGATACCGCCTTGCAATCGTGATAGGATCGGCGGCAATTCTCTTCCGGAGGCTCTGTCCGGCGTGAAACTTGCAATCCTCCTCCTGCGGCGCAGGGCGATCAGCAGCCTTCCGGTGCTGCTGATCGTGGTGATCTTCACCTTTTTCCTGCTCGAATCCGCCTCGGGCGATGCCGTCGATGCCTATCTCGGCTCGATCGGCGGCGGCGATGCGGCGCTCAGGCAGTCGCTGCGTGAGAGCTACGGTCTCGACCACTCCATGCTGGCGCGCCTCTGGCTTTATCTCTCCTCGCTGGCGCGGCTCGATCTCGGCTGGTCGGTCGCCTTCGACCGGCCCGTCGGCGCGCTTATCGCCGAGCGCCTGCCCAATACGCTGCTGTTAATGGGCAGCGCTACGGCGCTGTCCTTCGGCTTCGGCTCGGCGCTCGGCATCCTTGCGGGCGCGCGGCCGGGGTCCGTGCGCGACCGGATGCTGTCGATCGGTTCGCTGATCGTCTACGCCATCCCGAGTTTCTGGCTCGGCCTCGTCCTCAGCATCGCCTTTTCGGTGAAGCTGCGCTGGTTTCCGATCGCCGGTATCGAGACGATCGCTTCGGGAAAAACCGGTTTTTCCCGCGCGCTCGACATATCAGACCATCTGGTTCTGCCGGTTGGTGCGCTCGCCCTGATCTATCTCGCCCTGTTCCTGCGGGTGATGCGGGCCGGCATGGGGCAGGTGTGGAGACTAGATTTCGTCCTCTTTGCCCGCGCCAAAGGCCTGTCGCGCAGCCGCATCGTGCTGCGCCATGTCGCGCGCAATGCGCTGCTGCCGCTCGTCACCATGCTCGGGCTGCAATCGGCGGCCATGCTCGGCGGCAGCGTGGTGATCGAGAGTGTCTTTGCGGTCCCCGGCTTCGGGCGCCTGGCGCAGGAAGCGGTCAACGGCCGCGACGCGCCGCTGTTGATGGGGATCATCCTCACCAGCGCCGTGCTTGTCATTGCGGTCAATTTCCTCGTCGATCTCGTCTATGCCGGGCTCGACCCGCGCATCGGCGCTTCGGAGGGTGGTGCATGAGCCGTCTCCGGCGCATCCTCAGCACACCGGAAGGAGTGATCGGGCTTGCGATCCTTGTCATCCTGCTTCTGTTCGGGCTGCTTGCCCCCATCGTCTCGCCGGGCGATCCACTCAGGATCGCCGGCCGGGCGCTGCTGCCGCCCTTCACCGATCCGGCCTTTCCGCTCGGCACCGACCGGCTGGGCCGCGACGTGCTCGCCGGCCTCCTATATGGCGCGCGCACCTCGCTTGCCGTGGGCCTTGCGGCGGCCTTTTCGGCGATGATCCTCGGCGTCTGTGTCGGCATGGTCGCCGGTTTTGCCGGCGGGATCGTCGATGAGGCGCTGATGCGGGTGGTCGACGCCTTCCAGATCGTGCCGGCCTTCCTGCTTGCCCTCGCCTTCGTCAGCACCATCGGCGTCTCGACATCGGTCGTGGTGCTTGCCATCGCGCTTGGCGCCTGGGCCGATCCGGCGCGGCTGACACGGGCGCAGGTGCTTTCCATTCGCGAACAGGATTACGTCGCCTCGGCAAGGGTGATCGGCATGCATCCCGCGGAAATCGCCTTCCGGGAAATCCTGCCGAATGCGCTGCCGCCGGTGCTGGCGCTTTCCGCCACCATCGTCGCCGGCGCGATCCTGACCGAGGCCGCGCTGTCCTTCCTTGGCCTCGGCAATCCGAATATCGCCACCTGGGGTTCGATGATCGCCGAGGGCCGCAGTGTGCTGCGCTCGGCTGCCTATCTCTCCGTCATCCCGGGCGCAGCACTTGCCGTGACCGTGCTCGGCGTCCATCTGTTCAGCGAAGGTCTTGGTAAGGCGCTTGGCAATGACGGCGGGAGGGCGGCATGAGCGGCATCTTCTGCAGCGTCCGGCAGCTTTCGGTCACCTATGGGCGCGGCAAAAACAATGCTGCTGCCGCGCTCGACGGTATCGATCTCGATATCGCCGTCGGCGAAAGGTTGGCAGTCATCGGCGAAAGCGGCTCCGGCAAGAGCACGCTTGCCCGCGCGCTCGCCGGCCTGCTGCCCGAGGGAACGGAAGTCGCCGGCGAGATGGTCTGGCCCGCCCTCGGCCACCCGCCCCGCCCGGGGCGCGATTTCGGTTTCGTCTTCCAGGATCCCGGCACGAGCCTCAATCCCGTCCTGACGGTCGGCGAGCAGATTGCCGAGGGCGCCAGGCGTCATCTCGGCGCCAGCTGGAAACATGCCTCTCTCAGAGCCGAAGAACTGCTCGAACGGGTGCGCATACCACAGCCCGGCAAGGCGATGCGGGCCTTTCCGCATCAGCTTTCCGGCGGCCAGCGCCAGCGGGTGGCGATCGCAGCAGCAATCGCTGCCAAGCCTGCGCTGCTGATCGCCGACGAGGCGACGAGCGCCCTCGATGTCGTCGTCCAGGCCGAGATCGTCCACCTGCTCGACGGGCTGGTGCGCGAGGACGGCATGACGCTGCTGTTCATCACCCACGATATCGCGCTCGCTTCCGCCTTCGTCGACCGGATCGCCGTTTTCCGCGATGCACGCCTCGTCGAGGCCGGTCCCGTCCGTTCGGTGGTTTCGGCGCCCGAAAGCAGCTATACCGCGGCCCTCATTGCCAGCCATCGCGACCTGGCGACACCACCGCTGATTTCAGAGGTAGCGCCGTGAGCCCGCTGCTTTCCATCGAAAACATCTCGAAAGGCTTTTCGTCGTCGGGCCGCCGGGTTGTCGCCCTCGACAATGTGTCGCTGGCGATCGCAGCTGGCGAAACGCTCGGTCTGGTCGGCGCCTCCGGCAGCGGAAAATCGACATTGTCGCGCATCCTGCTGCGGCTTCTCTCCTGTGATGCCGGTGCGATCCGTTTCGAGGGAGAGGATTGGCTGACGCTGAAAGGTGCTGCCCTGCGCCGCAGGCGCGCGCGCCTGCAGATGGTGTTCCAGGATCCGCTGGCCGCCTTCAACCCGCTGGCGAATGTCGGCTCGGTGCTCGACGATCCCTTGCGCATCCACGGCATCGTGTCGAAAGACCGGCGTGCCGGCGAGATCGCAATGCTTCTCGAACGTGTCGGCCTCACCGCCGATCACGCCGCCCGGCCGGTCCGCGCGCTTTCCGGCGGCCAGCGTCAGCGCGTGGCGATTGCCCGGGCGATCGCGACAAGGCCGTCGCTGCTGGTGCTCGACGAGGCGGTCTCGGCGCTCGACGTCACCGTGCGCGGCCGGATCCTCGAACTTCTGGTCGATCTGCAGAAGCAACAGGGCATTGCCTGTCTGTTCATTTCGCACGATCTTGCCGTGGTCCGCGCCGTCTCCCACCGCATCGCCGTCATGGATGGTGGCCGGATCGTCGAGACCGGTCCGGCGGCGACAGTCGTTGCAGCGCCGCAATCCGAGGCCGCCCGCGCGCTTGTTGCCGCCGTCCCTCGTCTGGTGACCGATCCGTCCTGAAGGAGAAGCCCATGTCCGATCTTGGTTGGAATCCCCTGCACGGCGTGCCCTCCTATCCTGCGGAGCGCTATGTCGTCCTCGCCGACAGGATCGGCAGCATCTTGCGCAGCCGCAGCGACGTCGTGCTGGTGCAGGCCGAGGCGGTAGTGGCGCTCGAAGCCGTCGCGGTCAGCCTTGCGCGCCCCGGCCTTTCCGCCCTCAACATCGTCACCAGTCCCTATGGCGGTTGGTTCGGGCAATGGCTGCGGCGGGGTGGTGCAGCGGTCCAGGATATCGTTGCCGAACCCGGCCTGCCGATCGAGATCGAAGCAGTCGCCCGGGCGCTCGAGGCCGGTTCCGAGATCGATGTGCTGGCTGTGGTTCACGCGGAATCGGCGAGCGGCATTCTGAACCCGCTGCCGGAGATCCTGGCGCTGGCGCGCACCCGCGGCATCGTCACTGTCGTCGATGCGGTCGCCTCGGTCGGCGGCCATCGGCTCGACGTCGAGCATCTCGGCATCGACATCGCAGTGATCGGCCCGCAGAAGGCGCTCGGCGGACCGGCCGGCGTGTCGGCGCTTTCGCTCAGCCCTCGCGCCTGGGATCTGATCCTGAGCGACGGCGCCCCGCGCGATTCAATCCTGTCGCTGGCCGACCTCAGAACATGGGTCGATGGCGGCCGGCGGGCTCTGCCGGGAACGCCGGCACCATTGGAATTCTTCGCGCTGGAGGCCGCACTCGACCGCATCGAGGCCGAAGGCCTGGAGAATGTCGTTACCCGCCATGCGCTGGCTGCATCGGCGACACGGGCGGGACTAGCCGCGCTCGGCGCTTCGGCTCGGGTTTCGGCAGCAAAGGCCTCGAACCTGGTGACCGCGGTGCCGGTGCCGGAGGGCTTGGCGCCGGCTGCGCTGATCGCAGCCGCCGGACGGCTGGGAGTGGAGTTGACCGAAGGTGTCGGAACCACGCCGGCCGGCCTCGTGCGGCTGAACCACACAGGCCCGCGCGCCTCGTTCCATACGGTGCTCTCGAATGTCGTGGCCTATGGCGCGGCTCTCAGGCAGGCCGGCCATCCCTCAGATATCGCCGCCGCCGCGGAGGCGGTATCCGTGGTTTACAGCCGCTGAGAGAATGCGGTCGGAATCGGCAAGGCGGCAGGGGACCGCCCGGCGTGGATGGCCAGGCGGTCCGGCCTTGGATTACGCCGTCTGCCGGGTGCGCCAGCTGTCGGCATAGGCCTCGCGGGCGTCACGCGCGTAAGGGACCGGCGCGACCTTGACCCGGATCTCGATCTGCTTGTGACGTTCGACGGTGGTCTTCCGGGTTCCACCATCCGGTTCGCCCCAAACGAGGGTCAGCACATCACCGACCTGTACGTCCGGCTCGACGGTGCCGAGCGAAAGCATGGTGCGTTCGTTGTGGCTGTAGCCTGAGAACATCGACAGGCCGATCGTCCTGCCGTTCTTCATCACCTGGTCGTAGCTCGATGAAGCGTAGTTCGACAGCGGCAGGTCGATATATTTATAATTATCGCCGGAAGGGTCGAACAGCGATTGGAAGACTTTGGCGACATCGTCCTGGTTCCAGGCGAATGTCACCTTCTTGCGATGCGGCTTGTCGGCGATCTTTTCCAGCGCGGTGCGGCCGATGAAGTCGTGATCGAATTTGACGAACGGGCCGTAGCCGAGTTCGTACGGGGTCAGGTAATAATCCTCGATATTGTCGGAGACGAAGCTGCCGCCGATCGAGCCGGTTGCTTCATAGCTATCGGCGCCCAGCCATTCGCGGAAGGGTTTCATGCGCTCGTCGGTATAGACTGCCGGCAGCGGCGAGGGAATCCAGCCGGATTCCAGCGTGTTTGTCGCATAGGCACGGGCGCCGACCTGGCGCAGGCCAAATTCCTCACCGGCTTCCAGGATGACGTTGCGGATCTCGTCCCCTTCTTCATAGGGCCCGAAAATCTCCAGGCCAGGAGCGCCCGACATGCCGTGGCGCAGCGTGCGCACACGGCGCCCGCCGATGTTCATCGTGTCCATATTGAAGAACTTGACGTCGGCGAGGGGGCCACCATTGACCTTTTCGAGGATCTTCCAGGCGTTCGGCCCCTGTATTTGGTAGCGGTAGCGCCGGCGCACGACTGGTTTGCCGCCCGGTCGCGACGGCGAACGGTCGTCGCGGTCGAGCCTCACGTCGTAGCCGCCGGTCCGTCCGTGGAATTCCACCCAGTTGATCGTCGGCGCGCGGCCGACGATCAGATACTGGTTTTCGGCCAGATGGAAGAGAATGACATCGCCGATGACATGGCCGCTATGACTGACCGGCACGAACTGCTTGGCGCGGTTGACCGGGAAATTGGCGAAACTGTTGATGCCCAGATAGGAGATGAGCTTCAGCGCATCCGGCCCCTCGATCATCAGTTCGGCCATATGATGCGACTGGTCGAAGAGCACGGCGGTTTCGCGCCAGGCGCGCTGTTCGTCGCGCCAGTTGCTGAATTCCGGCGGCACGACGGGATAGATATAGGCGCCGATCGGCGAATTGCGGAGCATATTCACCGTGTTGCCGACGGCGCTCAGCTTCTGCTCCAGGCTCTGTTTCGTCATGATATTCCTCCCATTGAACGAAGATGATGGTCGAGGCCTTGCGGCCGGTTTCAGTCAGAGGCTTCCTGCTGCTCTGCCCAGCGGATGGATTGGGCCGGATCGCCGAAGGTGAAGAAATGCGCGCCGCCGATGCCGAGATCCGGTTCGGCGGCCTGCGCTGCGGCGATATCGATCAGCAGCTCTTCCGGCGTTTCACCCGAAAGCACGTTGCGGGCGATCTCGCTTCTTTCGCGCAGCGCCCGCAAGGATGCGCCGACGCCGCAGCGAAGCGCGTATTTGAGAAGCTTCGTGCGGCTGGCCGGTCCGGCGATGCCGACCCTGAGCGGCGCCGCCACGCCCCGTTCGCGCAGCCGCCGCGCAAAGCTGAGGAGCGGCTGCGGATCGAACAGGAACTGGCTCACCAATAACACATCGAGCCCGGCACGGGCAGCCGCATCGACCTTTGCGGTCAGCGCGGTGTCGAGCACGGCGCCGGCGATCCGCGGATGCCCTTCCGGGTAGCAGGCGATGGCGATGCGGCCGACGCCATATGTCTGGAAGAGCCCGGTTTCGATCAGGTCCAGCGCGGAGCCGAAGGCCCCGGCGGCATCGTCCCGATCGCCGCCGAGGACGAGCGCGTGGCGGACGCCGGCCTCCTCGGACAGCCGGGCGAGCATGGTGTCAAGTTCCAGGCGGTTGCGGATATTGCGGGCGACGATATGGGGAACCGGCACGAAGCCGGCGTCTCTCAAACCCGCCGCGGCCCTGACCAGAAGCCCGATATCCTCCTTTGGAAGATGGGCGATGAAGACCTCGGAGCCCGGACGCAGGGTCGCGGTCATGCTCTGCAGCGACGAGAGGTCGCGCGACGTCACCTCGATGGAATAATGCGAAAGAAGGTCGGCAAGAGGTGCCTTCTCCCTGATCTCGCTTTGCGGCGCAATTGTCACAAGCTTCTCTCCTCATCCTGCACGCACTCTGTATACAGAGATAGGCCGAAAATTACGCTGTCAGCAAGTGGCATAACATATATCGTGGAAAATTCACTAATGATGACCATATAGATAACTTTTTAGTTATATATTGATATGTAGACGCTTATGAAATAAGCGCTTGACACGAGACGGTATACATATCGTACTCCATTTGGAGGGCGGGATTTCGTCCGCGACGCGTGACGGCCCAGCGCCGGAATAGGGATGAGAAATGGCCGCGGAAAAGGGAAGCGTGGATCGCAAGCGCGACAGCCAGGCCTTGAAAGGCCTTCTCGGCGTGCGGGATCTCGTGCTCGGCGGCGGTGTCTCGCCGGGCGAGCGTCTGTCGGAGGTCTGGCTCGCCGAAAAGCTCGGCATTTCGCGCACACCGCTGCGCGCGGCCCTTGCCCGTCTCGAACAGGAAGGCCTGCTCGAGCAGATCCCCTCCGGCGGTTATGCCGTGCGCGGTTTCACCACGGCGGATGTTTTCGACGCCATCGAGTTGCGTGGCGTGCTTGAAGGCACGGCGGCGCGTCTCGCCGCCGAACGCGGCGTCACGCCTGCCAAGCTCAAGGCGATCAAGGGACTGGTGCTCGAGCTCGACAAATGCTTTCGCGATCGGCCGGAGGACATGCTGTTTGCCCAGTATGTCGAGCTCAATGCGGAATTCCATTCCATGCTCGCCGGTCTTGCCGGCAGCGAGACCATGCGGCGCGAGGTGGAACGGGCGGCACAGCTGCCATTCGCCTCGCCGAGCGCCTTTCTGGAGAAGCAGGAGGATGTGCTCGCCTTCCGCCTGTCGCTGGTGCATGCGCAGCGTCAGCACCGCGACATCGTTGCGGCGATCGAGATGCGCGAAGGCACTCGCGCCGAGGCGCTGACGCGGGAACATGCGCGCCTCGCGCGGCACAATCTGGAATTCGTCATGGAAGAGGATCGCAGCCTGATCACCCGCGTTCCGGGACTGACACTGATATCGACGTGAGACGCGGCCGGTGGCCAAGCCGCCAGCCGGACTCGGCCGGACGAGAATGTCGCAACTCCGATGAGAGCCCGTCTTCGGCCCTTGATAATCACGGCTCGTCAAGGCAGGAGAGTAGCATCGCGGAGATCGGAAGAAGATGACGAGATTGCTGGACGCGCAGGGCCTGGAGATTTCGCATGAGGGGCATCGCACCCGCCTGAAATGGCACCGGCTGCGCAAGCGATTTGCCGATCCGCTGTTCTCGGCCGACGTGATGGCGGAGGGTTTTGCAGCCGGCGCCTCGATGGAACTCGATATGCGGGTGCGCGCCGATGGCGGTTTCGTCGTGCTGCACGATGAGGAGCTCGACGGAGAAACGACGGGACATGGGCCGATCGCCGAAAAGAGCCTCGGCGACCTCGGCGATATCAGGATGAAGGAGGGCGACCGGCCGCTGATCCTCAGCGAGGATCTCGCCGCCATGATGCAATCGACGCATCCTGCCGCCTTGCTGCAATTCGACATGAAGGACGATTATGAAGCGATCGGCGCGAAGGGCATCGCGCACCTTACCGCGCATTTCCGCGATATCGCCGCCTCTGTGATCGTCAGCGCCGGCAGTCTCGACCTCATCGTCGCCGTCAAGGAGAAGCTGCCGCATCTCCTGCGCGGCATCGATCCCACAGACAAGCTCTACGGTATCAGGCAGGCGAGCGGCTGGAAGGCCGTCGAGCTTGCATTGCGCGCCGACCTGCGCGGCCCGACCGAACCGGACACGATCTATCTCCACTGGCCGCTGATCCTTGAGGCTGCCAAGGGAGGTCTCGACATGATCGCGCTCTGCCAGGACGAAGGCAAGCGCGTCGATGCCTGGACGTTTACCCTCAAGGATCCCGAGGCCGGTTTCAGCGACGAGGAATGGCGAAACTTCCAGGCGCTGATGGCCCTGAAGCCGGATCAGGTCACCACCGACGAGGCGCCGGCGACCGAACGTGCCTGGGATCGGCGCATGGCTGGTTAACCGCGGGCGTCGGCGCCTGATTCCGAAAGGTATAGGCGGCTTTCGACGCGTTTTAGTTCTTTGTTTTGATGCACGTCGTTATCCCGGAACCGCGCCACGCTTCCGGGCGACCTGCATTATTTCAGGGCTTGCCGCATGTCTTGCACAATTTGCATCATTTTAAACTTCTGATGTTATCCCCATCCGACAGTCAAACGTTGGTGCTCGATATGCAAGTTGTTGATACTGTAGCAATTACTCAACAAGCAAATCCCAGCTTACAGGAAGCATGGCACCTCGGGTGCACGGGCCGTTCGATCGAGGCACTCGCACTGGCCGGCGAAATTCTTGCCGATGCCAGGGCGCGGGGCGACGATCGGCTCGCCGCTCAATGCGATACCGACATTGCCTGGTACTGTTTTCAAACCGGCAAGGCCGAACTCGGGCTGACACATGTCCGCCGGGCGGTTGACTTCTGGAAATCGACCGGGGAACCCAATGAGGAAGCCTATGCCCGGGCCTATTTCGGATGGTTGCTACTGGAATTGGGCCTGCCTGAGGAAGCAATCGAAGAGGCCACTCGTGCGCTGGATCTCGCCGACAGGACCGCGGATCCGAAAGCGCAAAGCCTCGCCACCAACGTCATTGGCATTATCTTCTGGTACAACAAGCAGCCCGACCGGGCCATCCTGATGAGCGAGCGCTCCGTCGAGCTTGCCAGATCGATCGGCGACAAGACCTATGAATGCTGGTGGCTCGTCAATCTCGGCGGCGCCCATTCGGAAGGCGGATATATTGCCCAAGCACTCGGCCAGACGGAAGAAGGACGCCGGCTGCTGACGAGAGCGCTTGAGCTGACCGATGAGGCGCTGGATCTGGCAATCGAGATCGGCGACAGCTGGGCGGCGCGCATCTGCCTCGGCAACAATGCCGATTATTACAGTCACCTCGGCGAGCATGAGAAGGCGCTCCAGTGCATGGAGCGCTACCAGCTGTTTCAGGAAAACAGCTATGTCAGGGACAGGCAGCAGTATCTCTACACCCTGGGCCAGATCTACAATAGTTACGGAAAATTCGAAGAAGCCCGGTCGCTGCTGCTCGAGGCAATGGCATTGATCAGCGAGGGTGGCAGTTTCGATTCCTACATTCAGATCTATTTTTACCTGTCGCAGGCGCATGAAGGGCTGGGACAGTTCGATCTGGCGCTGGAGGCGCATAAGAAATACCACCAGGCATATTTGCAGAACAGCGCCGAGAGGACCCAGCAGCGCGCACGCCTGGCCGAAATCTACTATGAAACCAAGCGGCTCAAGGAAGTTGCCGAAACCGAGTCAAAGCGCGCCGATACGCTGGAGGCCTCCTATCAGAAACTGCAGGAGGAAACCGATATCCTTGCCAGTGCCGTCTATCTGGACGCGCTGACCGGGCTCTATAACCGCAAATATCTCGACAGCCGCTTCAAGGAATTGACGTCCGAGAAGCGTCCCTATTCCATCGCCATGCTTGACGTCGATCACTTCAAATCGGTCAACGACAACTTCTCTCACATGATCGGCGACCAGGTTCTGAGCGCCATCGGGACGATTCTGCGCAACCAGCTCAGGATTACCGACCAGGCGATCCGCTTCGGCGGCGAGGAGTTCGTCGTCCTGCTGGCCGGCTCTCCCCGAGGGGCCGCCGATGTCTGCGAGAGACTGCGTGCGGCCGTCGAGCAATGGGACTGGTCGGAGATCTGCAACGGGCTGCGCGTCACGATCAGCATCGGCGTTGCCGGCACGCTGTCTGCCAATTCTCCGAGCGAGATTTTAGCGATCGCCGACCAGAACCTCTACACGGCGAAAAAGACCGGTCGCAATCGCGTTGCTGCGTAGCGCTGCAAGCTTTGGTGCAACTTGCACTATAGTCCCTCGATGTCGAGGATGAAGGCGAATTCAGCGGCAAGCCCCGGCGAGTGGGCGATGACCGGTCCGCCATTGGCAAGCAGTCTGTCGACATCAGGCATCGCCACCGTGGCGCCGGCCTCTTCGGCGATCAGCGCGCCGGCGAGCATGTCCCAGGCATTGAGATGGCGTTCGTAGTAGAGATCGGCCGCGCCCTCCGCGACGCGAACGAGGTCGATCGCCGCCGCGCCTGTGCGGCGATAGTCCATGCCGCGTTCGTGGAGCCGCTTGGAGAGCGCCAGATGGTCGTCGAAGCTGGTCTTGCGGGAATGGCCGAGAATGACCAGCGCACTGGCCGGGTCGGTGGTTGCGGCCGCATGGATCGGCAGCCCGTCCTTGAAGGCGCCGCCGCCGCGGACGGCGTGAAAGACCTTGTCCTCGGTGGCATCGTAGACCACGCCGATCTCGATCCTGCCGCCGGCGACGAAGGCGATCGAGACGGCCCAATGCCGGAAGCCCCTGATATAGTTGGTCGTGCCGTCGATCGGATCGACGACCCAGGTGCCGCCCTCGCCCGATCGCCCGCCACTCTCTTCGCCCATGAACGTATCGCCCGGAAAATGTGAAAGCAGCCCGTCGCGGATCGCCTGTTCGGCCTGCCTGTCGGCGATGGTGACGAAATCCTGCAATCCCTTGTTCTCGACGGCCAGCGTGCCGGGGTTCGAGCTGCGCCGGAACCGGGCCGCTTCCCGTCCGGTCTCGAGGGCGACTGAGATTGCGACCTCCGCCCGGGTGCGGATGGCGGCGGCATCGAATGCGGAAGTCATCAGGCAGTCCTTCTTCGTATCAGTGTCACCGGCGTGAATTCGACGCGCGCCGTCAGGTCCGGTTCGGCAATTCGGCTCATCAGCAGGTCGACCGTCTGTTCGGCCTGGATGTCGCAGGGTTGGCGGATGGTCGTGAGGTCGTAGGCGGTCCAGGCTGCCTGGGGAATGTCGTCATGGCCGATAATGGGGAGCGGCGGCGCATCGTCGCGGCTGCGGCCCTGCATGAGCCGGTCGACCACGCCGCAGGCCATGTAATCATTGGCGCAGAACAAGCCGTCGATGCCGGATGCGGCAAACTCGCCGGCCGCATCGTAGCCGCTCTTGTAGTCGTTGATCCTGATCTGCAGCAGCTGCGCCTCGACGCCCAACTGCTTGCAGCGCGCGATGAAGGCCTCGCTGCGCCGGCGCGCCGTATAGGATATGGCGGGAGCGGCCATCACGGCGGGCTTTCGCGCGCCGCCGTCGATCAGATGGGCGGCGGCGAGATAGCCGGCCATGCGGTCGTCGGAGATGATGCGGTCGACGAAAGGGATATCGTTGCCCTTGTTGATCAATACGATCGGCACGCCCTCGGCCGCGCATTGCTCGCAGATCTCGGTCGGCGGCGCGTCCGACGTAACGATGACGCCGGAGACGGCATAGTGCAGCAACTGGCCGATGACCGTCGAGGTGTCCGCCTCCTGCGAGGTCGGCAGCAGGATGGGGCGGAAATTGCGGGCGATCAGCACTCTCGCCAGGTTCTCGATCTGTAGCGTCCGGAACGGGTTGTCGAGGCCGGCGGCAACCACGCCGACGAGATCGGAACGTTTGTTGGTGAGGCTTCTGGCAAGATAGTTCACCCGGTAGCCGAGATCCTTGGCGGCCTGGAAGACCTTCTCGCGCGTCTTCGGCGAGACGCTGGCATCCGGCGTGAAGGCGCGCGACACGGCGGCGCGCGACACGCCGGCCACACGCGCCACGTCGAAGGAGGTTACCTTGCGCGGTCCCTTATCCCTGTCTGCCAACTACCTTTTCCCTCTCTGTCGACGGTCGCATCAGATCCGGAAGATCCGTGCAGATGCCGAGGACCGGAAGCTTCATGATGTCGTCGAGAATGCTCCGCCGTTCCTCGTGCCAGAGCACGACCTCGCGGCCCGCCTCGAAGGCGCGCCGCATCAAGCCCTCGGTTACCAGATCCTGCGGCCGCTCGCCTGCCCTTTCCCAGCAGAGATGCAATATATCGGCGCCGGCCTCGTCACCCAGCGCATGCGGATCGTGGCCGACACGGATCAGCACCGAAAGCGGGAAGTCGCAGCCGGCGTCGCGGAGTTCACGCACCTGCACTGTGTCGAAGGAGCCGAGGCAGGCGAAACGCTGGTTCATTTCGGCAAGATGGCGCCAGCAGAGCAAGCCGGTTCCGGGTGCCTTGAGCTCGACATAGAGACCGGTGCCGGTCTCGCGGCCGAGAGCGGCGACCTCCGAAAAAGGCGGCACGTCGACACCGTCAAGGGCGGCAAGTTCGGCGGCCGTCATCTCGGAAATGCGGCGGTCGATGCCGAAGACGCGCTCGAGATGGTCATCATGCGAAACCACGACGACGCCGTCTTTGGTCAGTTGCGTGTCGAGTTCCCACATTTCCGCGCCAAGATCGGCTGCGCGCCGGAAAGCGGCGATCGTGTTTTCGCGCTCGTGGCCGCTGGCGCCGCGATGGCCGATGCAGAAGGGAAGCCGGCCCTTGGCCGTCGGCCAGCCGTAACGCTCGAAAAATGCCTGGAAATCGCGAGCCATCAGAGCCTCCTGCCATTTTCGTCGAAGACGAAGACGCCACGGCTGTCGATCGCCCAACGGACATCATCGCCGACATGGATATCGTTGCGCACCGGCTGGATCGAGCGCAGCAGCGGCCCGCCGGCCAGAGCCACGTCGTAGAGGTTCTCGCGCCCTTGCGTTTCGGCGAAGGTGACCTTGCCGGACACGGTGACGTCGCCTGCCGGGGTGAAATGCTCCGGCCGGACGCCGAGCATCAGCTTCGTACCCTCGGCGGCACCGACGGTATCAGGCAAAGGCACGCGGATTTCGCTTTCCGGGATTCTAAAGGCGCCCTTGTCGACGACGCCGCGCAGGAAAGTGATCGGCGGATTGCCGAGGAAACCGGCGACGAAGGCGGTCTTCGGATCATTGTACATTTCGGCCGGCGTGGCGATCTGGACGATCTCGCCTTCCTTCATGATGGCGATGCGGTCGCACATGCTCATCGCCTCAACCTGGTCATGGGTGACGAGAATGGCGGTGATGCCTGTCTCGCGCTGCAGGCGGCGGATTTCCGAGCGCATTTCGAGACGCAGCTTGGCATCGAGATTGGCGAGCGGTTCGTCGAGCAGCAGCACATCCGGCTTGCGGATCAGCGCGCGCGCCAGCGCCACGCGCTGCTGCTGGCCGCCGGAAAGCTGCGCCGGCCGTCGTTCGATGAGATTGTCGATATGGACAAGTGCGGCAATGCGCTCGACCTCCTTGCGGATGTCTGAGGCCGGCACGCCCTTCACCTTCAGGGGAAAAGCGATGTTTTCAGCGACGGTCATATGCGGGTAGAGCGCGTAGGACTGGAAGACGACGCCGACATTGCGGGCCTGGCTCGGCAGGTCGGTGACGTCGCGGTCGCCGAAGAGGATGCGCCCGCTGGTCGGCCGGTGAATGCCGCAGACCGCAAAAAGTGTTGTCGATTTGCCGCAGCCGGAAGGGCCGAGCAGCGCCAGCATCTCGCCGTCGCCGACTTCGAGCTGCATGTTTTCGATGACCTTGGTGGAGCCGAAGCTCTTCGAGAAATTGTCGAGGAGAATGCGCATCAGCCTTTGCTCCCGCCGCCGTAGATGTTCATGAGATATTTGTTGAAGAGCGCGTAGGCAATCAGCACTGGAACGAGATAGAACAGGCCGACCGCCTTGAACATATTGAAATCGTAATTGTTGTCGTCAAACAGGAAACCCGCGAGATAGACCGACAGCACCTGCACGTCGTTGCCCGGCGCCAGCACCTGCGGCAGGATGAACTCGCCCCAGCCGGCGAGGAAGGAAAACAGCGCGAGCGCCATGATGCCTGGCTTGACCTGCGGCAGCACGAGGCTGCGCCAGACGCGGAAACGCGAGGCGCCGTCGACGACGCCGGCCATTTCGATTTCCCAGGGCACGGTGTCGTAGAAACCCTTCATCAGCCAGATGCCGAGCGGCAGGTCGATCGCCGCCTTCACCAGAATGACGCCGATCAGCGAATTGTAGAGGCCGATCATCTGCAGCACGATGAAGATGGCGATGATCAGCGTCACCGACGGGAAGGCATGCAGCACCATGACGCCGGCAAGGAAGAAACCGCGCGCCGGCACGTTGAGCCGTGACAGCACGTAGCCGGCCATCGACGAGACGATGAGCACCAGGCTGGTGGTGCAGGCCGAAAACAGCAGCGTATTCAGCGTCACATGCCAGATATTCGCCTTACCAGGCGTCGTCTGCCACAGGAAGCGCCAGTGATTGAGCGTCAAGCCGGAGGGCAGCAGCGCATCCGGCTGTTTCACCGTCACGGTGTCGAGGAAGAGGTAAAGATACATCAGGAGCAGCGGCAGGCTTACAATGGTCAGCGCCGTGATGACGGGCCAGCTGCGATAATTTGCCGAGGGCTGCGATTGTTCGGCCATGGTCAGTCCTCGATCAGGGGCTGGGCGACAAGCGTGCCATAGTTGAAGACGCGCAGATAAAGGAGCGACAGCACCACGCCGATGACGACGAGCACCAGCGCCATGGCCGCGCCCAACCCGTATTCGAGGTTGCCGGCATAATTCCTGAGCGCGGTGTGATAGGCGGAAAGCGCCCAGACCTCGGTCGCGTTGCCCGGTCCGCCATTGGTGGCGAGCAGGATTTCATTGAAGGAGGCAAGCAGCGACAGCGTCTGGTAGCAGGTGACGAAGAGGATCGGCCAGCGCATCTGCGGCAGGATGATGTAGCGGATCTGCTGCCAGCGCGAGGCGCCGTCGACCTCGCTTGCATAGAACTGGCTCTTCGGAATGGCCTTCATCGCCGAGGAAAACACCAGCATGCCCATCGAGGCGCCGATGAAGCCGTTGATCAGCACGACGAAGAACCAGGCATTATAGGCGGTATCGAGCAGGTAGTTCTTCGGGGGGTAGCCGAATTTGCCCATCAGGATAGAGATGAAGCCGCTATCCCAGGCAAGCCACTTCCACAGCAGGACGTAAATGACCACGGGCGTGATGCGCGGCAGGAGCCAGATGCCGCGAAAAATCGAGGCAGGCGTCGGCGGCATATAATGCGTCAAGATGGCGAGCAGCAGGGCATAACCGACGTTGAAGAGGGTCAGCACCAGCGCGACATAGAGCACGGTGTTGAAAAGCACACGCGCCATGTCGGGAGACCTGGCCATGCGTGAGAAATTGTCTGATGTCCATGTCCAGCCGGTATAGGTGGTCTTGGCGACAATTTCCTTCTGCTCCGGCGTCAGCTGGAAACCCAGACCGTCCAGCGCCGAAAACAGCTGCCCCTTGCTGTCGAAGCGGGTGTTGAGGACGGAGCGGTTGAACTGTTCGGAGATCTGCTTGACCTCACGTGTCGACGGCCGCTCGGCCAGATCCTTGATCATTCGCTCGACATCGCGGCGTGCCGGGAAGACCTCGCCAGTATGTTTGGCGCGCAATTCGGCGGCAATTCCCGGCGCCAGCCCGAGTCCCTCGACGGCCTTCAGGCCTGCCTCGTCGATGGTGTAGCGTGGCTCGGCCATCTCGGTGGCGATCTCCGGCATCGCCGATTTCAGTGCGATCAGGGAGTTAGGCGCAATCTGGTAGACGCCGCCAGAAATGCCGGTCGCCGTCGTCATGTTGGTCATCGAAAAGACCGCCGTCAGAACCACCGGCATCAGGAAGAACAGCACGATCATGACCGCCGCAGGGGCGATCATCACCAGTCCGAGCGTTCTGGACGATTTCATGGAAGGCCTCCTCGCGGAACCGACCGGGCGGCGGGGTTTGCCGCCACCCGGAGGCGTGTTTCAGCGAATGACGATCTTGTCGCCGAGCGTGCTTTTCAGCTCGCTCTCGGCATCGCCGACGGCGGCGTCGACGGTCTTGGCGCCGGTCCAGGACGCTTCGAGGTTCTTCCACATGATGTTCCAATATTTGCCGAAATCGGAATTGTTCGGCATCGCATTGGCATGCGGCAGCAGGCGCTCGGTGGCTTCGCGGGTCCAGCGGTCGGCCGAGTAG
Source organism: Rhizobium sp. N324 (assembly GCF_001664485.1). Taxonomy (NCBI): domain Bacteria; kingdom Pseudomonadati; phylum Pseudomonadota; class Alphaproteobacteria; order Hyphomicrobiales; family Rhizobiaceae; genus Rhizobium; species Rhizobium sp. N324. The sequence goes on from NZ_CP013632.1 coordinate 358,685, forward strand.
AAATCGACGGTGGATTCCGACTTGGAGATGCCGAGATGGGCGGATTTGACCGCATGCAGCGCGTTGGTGCGCGGCTCGGAGGCGATCTTGACCAGTTGGGCGGCGATCTCGGTGTCTTCCTGATCGTGACCTGCGGTCAGGAGGTAGACGAGCGGATGGGTCAGCGTGTTGGCCTTGCCGCCTTCGCCGGCGGGGATCAGCGTGAAGATCACGTTGCCGAAGAAATCCTTGAGGCCTTCCTGGTTGACGAGACGGGCATAGTGCCAGGTGCCGCCGTCCCAGATGCCGGCCTTGCCGGTGGCGACTTCCTTCCACCACTGATCACCAGGCATGCCGATGTGGTTCTTCTTGGTGACGCCTGATTTCACGGCATCGGCGAAGAACTGATAGGTGCGGGTCATCGCCGCCTTGTCGAAAACGAGCTTGCCGTCTTCTTCCATCGTGCCGCCGAACGAGGTGTAGAACTGCCAGTAGTCGGGGCCGTTGCTGGTGCGCGGATAGAAGCCGTAGCCGGGCTGGACCAGGCCCTTGTCCTGCATCTTCTTGGCGTCTTCGAGCAGGTTCTTCATGGTGTACTTGCCGTCTTGGACACTCTGCGGCAGCGCATCGAGATCGGCGTCGCTGTAGCCGATCGCCTTCATATAAGGCTTCCAGAAGAACATCGGGCGGGATTCGGCATCCTGCGGAATGCCGTAGACGGTACCGTTGTAAGAGGCGATCTGCAGCAGGTTTTCATAGATGTCGCTGAGCGGCCAGGAGTCGAGATCGACATAATCCTCGATCGGGACGATGAGCCCTGCCTGCGACCAGGGTGCGATGTCTTCATGGCCGCTGACGACGATGTTCGGGGCGGTCTTGGCTTCGGCGGCAAGGGTCAGCGCCTGCTTGAAGTCCTCCCAGGCGGAATAGGGCTTCTTCTCGACGGTGATCTTCAGGTCTTCGCCTTTGAGCGCGGCTTCGCGCTGCAACTGCTGGGCTGCGATCTCGATGGCGTCGAGGCGATAGATGTCGTTCGGGCCGGTGCCGCCGGCCCAGACGCTGATGTGAACGTCCTTGGCAAGCGCAATTGCAGAGCTTGAAGCCAGGATGGCGGCAGCAATGGTGAGGGATTTCAGTGTCGGCAAGATGGTCATCTTCTTCGTCTCCCTAGAAGAGCAGTGTGAAGCCTCTTGGCGGGTCAGCACTGCTGATGATGGCCGCTCCGAAACCCCACGAAAACGTGACGATGTCCGCTCTAGGGGTTTGATGTAACGGCCGAATGACAAAATTGAGCACGTGTGCAAAATTATTATGACGATGTCTGTCAGACTTGCAAGCGGCGGTTTTCGGCGGGTGGATTTTGAGCTTCAAATCGCGCGTTTGCTGGTCTAGCATGGCATATGAGCCTAGAATCCGTCCGCGCCTTCCTCCGTGCGCATGCACCCGATATCGACATCATCGAAACCGCCGAGAGCTCCTCGACGGTGGCCCTTGCCGCCGAGGCCCATGGCGTCGAGCCTGCCCAGATCGCCAAGACGATCTGCCTGCGCGTCGGCGAGCAGATGATGCTGGTCGTTGCCGGCGGCACGGCAAGGCTCGACAATCGCAAATTCAAGGATACGTTCGGCGCCAAGGGGCGGATGCTCGACGCCGAAGAGGTGGTGGCGGTCACCAGCCATCCGGTCGGTGGCGTCTGCCCCTTCGGTCTGCCGTCGCCGCTGCCCATCTATTGCGATATTTCGCTGAAACGCTTCGATGAAGTCGTGCCGGCCGCCGGCTCGACGAATTCGGCGGTGCGCATCGAAACCGGTCGGCTGGCCGAGCTGACCGGCGCCAGCTGGGTCGATGTCTGCCAGTAAGCGGCGAAAGAACTTCAAACCTGCGAAAGAGTACCTATATCCTATCCCGACATGCCGTGACTGCGCATGACAGGAGATCAGGAATGCCGAGTGCCATTTCGCGTTTTGCCAAGTTCGCGGCCATTGCCGCTCTGACGAGCGCTACAGTTTTTGCTTCCCTTGGCGATGCAGAAGCGCGCCGGGCCGGCAGCAGCGGTTTCGGAAGCCGCGGTACCCGCACCTTCCAGGCGCCGCCTGTCACCCAAACCGCGCCGGCCCCCGCCGCGCCGATCGAACGGTCGATGACGCCGCGTCCGCAGACCACCGCGCCAGCGACCGCGCAGCAGCCCTTCGGCGCCCAGCGCCCCGGTCTTTTCGGCGGCTTCGGCCGTTCGATGATCGGCGGCCTGATTGCCGGCGGCCTGCTCGGCATGCTGCTCGGTCACGGTTTCGGCGGCGGCTTCGGCTTCCTCGGCATGCTGCTGCAGATCGCGCTGATCGGTGGTGCCGTCATGCTGGCCATGCGCTATTTCGCCAACCGCCGTCAGCCCTCCTACGGCGCCGGTGGCCAAGGCGGCTCCTTCAGCCGGTCCTATAGCATGTCGCCCGCCAACAATTCCTCCTTCCAGATCCCGACAATCGGTTCCGGTTCAGCTTCCTCCTCGCGCGGCAACCGGCCGAGCGACGAGATCGGGCTGGCGCAGGCCGATCTCGATCAGTTCGAGGAATTGCTGACCGACGTTCAGACCGCTTACGGTGCCGAGGATTACGCCGCGTTGCGCCGGCTGACGACGCCCGAGGCGATGTCTTATCTTGCCGAGGAACTCGGCGAAAACGCCAGCAACGGCGTGCGCAACCGGGTCTCCGACGTCAAGCTGCTGCAGGGCGACATTGCCGAGGCCTGGCGCGAAGACGGCCAGGAATATGCGACGCTCGCCATGCGCTACTCCTCGATCGATGCCATGGTCGAACGCGACAGCGGTCGCGTCGTTTCCGGCGACGACCGCCGCCCGAGCGAAAGCACCGAGGTCTGGACCTTCGTGCGCAAGCCCGGCGCCGACTGGAAGCTGGCGGCAATCCAGGGAAGCGAGCAGCGCGCCGCCTGAGGTGCCACGCGTCTGCCGGCTTAATTCACCGCCACCGGTTTGGAGCGCATGCGCGAAACCGTTTCACGTTCCGCCCGCTTGCAGCGCATCGGCGGCAGGCCGCGATCCATCAGGTCCATATCCTCAAGCACCATGTCGCCCATTTTCTTGAAGGCGCTGTCGAGCGCGCCGGCCCGATGCGCCGAGCGGATGAAGCCTTTCAGGCTCCGCACCGGGTGGTCGGCCGGCAGCGGCTCCTCAGGATAGACGTCGCTTGCTGCGACGATATGACCAGACGCGACGGCAGCCATCAGCGCTTCGAAATCGACGACGTCGGCGCGGCTGAGCAGGATGAAGGCCGCGCCGCGGCGCATGCCGGCGAAGGCCTCCGTGCCCAGAAATCCCTTGTTTTCACTGGTGACGGCAGCGACGACGAAGACGAAATCGCTCTTCGTCAGCACATCCTCCAGGCTCGCCGGCTCGACGCCGTTTTCCTCGAGGATCGAGCGGGGCAGCCAGGGATCGAACACTCTGATGCGCGCCCTGAAGCCGGACAGCAGCCGGCGCAGCGCCTTGCCCAGATCGCCGAAGCCGACGATGCCGATCTCGGAACCGGCGATCAGCCGGGCACTCGCATTGCCCTCCCCGCCCCAGAGTTCGGTGCCTTGGCGAAAGGCAACGTCCGCATCGACGATGCCACGCGCCAGGGCCAGCGCGAAACCGAGACCGATTTCGGCGACCGGTTCGGCGAAGACGTGGCCCGTCGTCACGACATGAATGCCGCGCTCAAAGAGCACGTCATAGGGCATATTGTTCATCAGATTGCTTTCGACGTTGAGGATCGAGCGCAGGGCCGGCATCCTGGCCAGCGTTTCCGCCGAAAGCGGCGGCTGGCCGATGATATAATGCGTCCTGCCGAGAACCTCGTCGCCGAGGCCGGCGATATTGTCGGGATCGGCCTCGACGATTTCGTATTTCGCATGCAGTTCGGCGCGCGCCGGATCGCTGAAGATCAGATCGAGCGTGCGCGGCTCGGGCGCGCTGATCGCCAGCGGCCGTTCGGTCTTCATCATGGGCATCTCCTCCATCGCGGCGATGCGCCGCCTCGGTTGGATTGATAGCCGCTGTGCCTGGCTCTTTCCAGCGCGCGGAAGAAACTGTTTCAAGCGCGAAGGTGCTCGGCGAGGGTTGGGTGGCGCTATCGAAAGCGGCATCTGCCTATCAGATAAGCAATTGAATCGGCTTGATATTTCACGGCATTTTCGTTGACGGCGCGAAATCTTTGAACTAGCGTGATGCGCGCGACTTGGACCCGGGCCTGTGTTCGGCGACCGGATTTCAAAAACTCACGAGGAAATGAACCATGAAATCAGCACTCAAGAGCGGACTGCTTGCCTTGGCTGCCGCCGCGCTTCCAGCCGTCGCCTATGCGCATACCGGTGTTGGCCAGACCTCCGGCTTTGTGCACGGCTTCAGTCATCCCGTTTCCGGCCTCGATCATATCCTCGCCATGGTGATGGTCGGCGTTTTCGCATTTCAGCTCGGCGGCCGCGCCACCTGGCTGGTGCCGACGACCTTCGTTCTGGTGATGGCGCTCGGCGGTGCTCTCGGTGTTGCCGGCGTCAATGTTCCTTTCGTTGAAACCGGCATTGCGCTTTCCGTCGTCGTCCTCGGCGCGATCGTTGCGCTCAACGTCAAAGCCCCGACCGCCCTTGCGATGGGTGTCGTCGGCCTTTTCGCGATCTTTCACGGGCATGCCCACGGGGCGGAGATGCCGGAGGATGCCGGCGGTGCCGCTTATGCTGCCGGTTTCATGATCGCGACCGCGTTTCTCCATGCAGCCGGCCTCGGTCTCGGCTATATCATCGGCCGTGCCGGCGAACGTCAGGGCGCTTTCGTGACGCGCGCGGCCGGCAGTGTTGCCGCCATAGCAGGTGTCGGCATCCTGGCCGGCGTGATCTAACCGCCTTCCGGCGCCGCCCCGCCAGCGGCGGCGGTCGCATCCATCATCGCAGTTCAATTGGAACGCCCGGTAACGCATTGCCGGGCGTTTTCGCGTCACTGCCGCAAAATGCGCTGGAATTGATCCAGATCAAATCCAGCGATGTTGCGTCGGGTTATATCTGAAGCACGATCGACGAACGGACATCCAAATTGACGCAGGGCCGCCTTGCCGATTGTCGGCGAGGTGTAGCAGTGAGTATAGTAATTTCAGAAATTTCTGAAATCACAGACGCAAGGGAAACAACGATGAACCTTCCGCCTCTCGTCCAGTCCTTCGTTCTCCACTTCGGCGAAATGGGCTCCCGCTGGGGAATAAACCGCACGGTCGGCCAGATCTATGCCCTGCTATTCGTCTCGCCGTCGCCGCTTTGCGCCGAGGAGATCGCCGAGTCCCTCAACATCTCGCGCTCCAATGTTTCGATGAGCCTGCGGGAATTGCAGGCCTGGAATCTCGTCCTTCTCAAACACAAGCCGGACGATCGCCGCGATTTCTTCACCACCCCTGATGATGTCTGGCTGATCTTGAGGACGCTTGCCGAGGAACGGAAGAAGCGCGAAGTCGATCCGACGCTGTCGGTTCTGCGCGAAATCCTGATGCAGCGTCCCGCCAGCGAGGCCGAACGCCATGCGCAGCAGCGCATGAGCGAAATGCACACGCTGATCGAGCAACTGACACATTGGTATGAAGACGTAAAACAACTTGAAACCGAAAGGCTCGCAACGCTACTCTCGCTGGGCGCGAAAGTGACAAAGCTTCTGGAGGCCAAGGACCGGGTCGTTTCGCTCGGCCGCAGCCGCCGGCCGAATCCAGCGAACAAGAGTTAGCGCCATGGGCACTGCTTTCTTCGACGCGACAGACAGACCAGAGACGCGACCGCCGGATGGCGATGCCGTTTTGCCCCGCGGTGACGCGGCGAATGCCGGGCTGCGCAGGGCGGCGATGCTGCAGTCGCTGGCCGCCGCCATCTGGATCCCGCAGGCCGGTTTGCTCGCCCTCTCAGTCGGCCGCATTGCCGATGGCGGTGGATTGCACGACGTTCTTTGGCCAGCTCTCGGTATCCTCGCCCTCGGATTGGCAAGAAGCGGTCTCGACGCGGCCGGCGGCCGCCTCGCCTTTCGTGCCGCGCGCGCCGAACTCAGCCGCAGGCGGCAGGTCGCGGCGGCCGCCCTTTCCCTGTCGTCGCCGATCGATCGTGGCCGGCCGGCCTCCGGCAAAGCCGCGAGCGTCATCGGCGAGCAGGCCGAACTCATCGTGCCCTATCTCGCCCGCTTCCAGCCGGCGCGGGTGAAGGCGAGCCTTGTGCCGCTGATCATTCTTGCCGTCATCCTTCCGGTTTCGTGGGTCGCCGCGCTGGTGCTGCTGTTTGCCGCGCCGCTGATCCCGATCTTCATGGCGTTGATCGGCTGGCGCGCCCAGGCGGCCAGCGAAAAACAGCTTGTTGCCACCGGCGGCCTCAACGGCTTCCTGCTCGATCGGCTGCGCGGACTGGCGACGATCCGCGCGCTCGACGCGGTGGAGGCCACCGCGCTCAGGCTTCGACGCGAGGCCGAATCGCTGCGTGCGCGCACCATGGCGGTGCTGAAGATCGCCTTTCTCTCCTCGGCCGTGCTCGAACTTTTCGCCGCGCTCGGCGTGGCGATGATCGCCGTCTATGTCGGTTTCAGCCTGCTCGGCGAGATCCGCTTCGGCACCTGGGCAGGCCGGCTCGACCTGACCGAGGGGCTGTTCATCCTGCTGCTGGCGCCGGCCTTCTTCGAGCCATTGCGCGAGCTATCGGCCGTCTGGCACGATCGCGCGGCCGGCGAAGCGGCGATGAAAGCGCTGGATGCTCTGGCTGGAGGCGGCGGCCTGTCCATTCGAGGAACGGCCGAAATCGCGCCAGCGGTCCTTGCCGCCGCCGAAGCGCCGGCCATCCGCCTTGAAAATCTCGCCTTCCGCTACGGCGCCGACGAACCGTTGATCCACGACGGTTTCAACCTCGATATCGCTGCCGGGGAACATCTGGCGCTTCTTGGCGTCAGCGGTTCCGGCAAATCGACGCTTCTGTCGCTGATGGCGGGGCTGGCGCCCTCTACCGGCGGCCGTATCGTCATTGGCGGCGTCGAGCTCGCGGATGAGACTGCCGTCAGCCTGCGGGACGGCATGGCGTGGATCGGTCAGAAGCCGCATATTTTTGTCGGCACCATAACGGGGAATACCGCGCTCGGCAGACCCGGCGTGCTGCGCGGCGATGTGGCCGACGCTCTGGATGCCGCGAGACTGGGAAAGGTGGCTGAGGCCTATGGCGGCCGGTCCCTCGGCGAAGGCGGTATCGGGCTTTCCGGCGGCGAGGCGTTGCGGCTGGCAATCGCGCGGGCGGCCTGCAATCCGCGTCTGAGGATCATCCTCGCCGACGAGCCGACCGCGCATCTCGATGCCGCCACTGCCGCCGAAGTGACCGAGAGCCTGCTTTCGCTTGCGAGGGCGCGCACGTTGATCGTTGCCACCCACGATCCGCTTCTGGCCGCGCGCATGCATCGCAGCATCCGCATCGACGCCGATATCATGATCCGGGAGGCCGCCGAATGAGCACGTTCGCTGCAGACCTCAAGCCGATCCTGCGTCTGTTTTTTGCGGAGCGCCGGCGCGCGCTGCTGCTCGGCGCCGCACTTTCGGCGGCCACAGTTACGGCGGGCATCGCCCTGCTCGGCCTGTCCGGCTGGTTCATCACCGCCACCGCGCTTGCCGGCCTATCGGCCTCCGTTGCCATCACCTTCGACGTCTTTGCGCCTTCGGCGGGCATCCGTCTGCTTGCCATCGTCCGGACAGTGGCACGCTACGGGGAAAGGCTTGCGACCCATGATGCGACGCTCGGCGTTCTCGCGGCTCTTCGCGAAAGACTGTTTCGCGGCTTCGCCGAACCGGGCGCGGCGCGCATGCTCCTGCATCGTCCGGCACGGCTGCTCTTCCGGCTGACGGCCGACATCGATGCGCTCGACTCCCTCTATCTCCGGATCCTCGTGCCGGCCGCGGTAGCGATCGGCGCCACCTTTGCGGCAAGCCTCGTGCTGGGGCTCATCCATCCCCTGTTCGGCCTGTTCTCCGGTCTCTTTCTCATTGGTGCCGGTCTCGGCCTGCCCTTGATCGCCGCCCGGGCGGCGCGCAAATATGCCCGCCGGCGCGCCCATGGCATCGAGGCGCTGCGGTCGCGGACGATCGATCTCGTCGCCGGCCAGACCGACCTGCTGATGGCCGGCCGGCTTGCGGCGCAAAGGCAGGCCATCGCTGTGGCAGACCATTACACCGGCGGCGCCGACGATCGGTTGAACCGCGTCGAGACCGGCCTGACCTTCGGCTTCGGCCTGGTCTCCACCCTGCTGTTGACGGCATCGCTGCTTGCCGTCGCCGCTCTTGCGGAGACGAAGGCGATTACCGCTCCCGTCGCAGCCCTCGGCCTGCTGGTCGCCTTCGCGGCGACCGAACCCTTCGCGGCACTGCGCCGCGGCGCACTGGAACTGGGGCGGACGCTGCTTGCGGCAAAGCGGGTCGCGCCGCGGCTTGCCGTCGCGCGGGCATCCGAACCCTTGGCGGCGGCGCTGCCGGGATATGCTTTTTCGCTGAAGGATGTATCCGCCTTCCATGAAAATTCCGCCGTGCCGGCACTCCAAGGCATCGACCTGACGCTCCGGTCAGGCCAGCGGCTGGCCGTGGTCGGCGGCAGCGGCGCCGGCAAGTCGAGCCTGCTTGCCCTGCTTTCCGGCGAACTGCCGGCGAGCGCGGGGCGTGTTGCGGCAACAAGGGCGACCTTGCTGACCCAGCGGACGGAACTCTTCGAGGACAGCCTGTGCGGCAATCTCACCCTTGCCGAGCCGGATGCCAGCATAGCTCGTCTTCGCGAAGCGCTGGCTGCCACCGGTCTGCTTGCCGATGTCGAGGCCATGCCGCGAGGGATCGATACGCCGCTCGGCGAAGGCGGTCTCGGCCTTTCCGGCGGTCAGTCGCGGCGGCTGGCGCTTGCCCGGCTCTTCCTGTGCGACACGTCGCTCTGGCTGCTCGACGAGCCGACGGAGGGCCTCGACGGCGCCACCGCCCGCGACGTGCTCGGCCGCCTGTCGGCAATGGCAGACGGCCGCGCATTGGTCATCGCCACCCATATCCGCCGCGAGGCTGCCATCGCAGACCACATCGCCGTCATCGAAGGCGGCCGTATCACAGAAGTTTCGCGCCGCGGAGAGGCGGCGTTCGAAAAGGCACTCGACCGGCTTCGGCCGGATTGAGCGAAAGCCGCATGCCCTCAACCGCCACCCGGCGCTTGGGAATGCTCCGTACCCCGTGGGACCGTGGGAGAAAGACAATGGAACTAGATATCGTTGCGCTATCGCGCTTTCAATTCGCGCTGACGGCGCTTTACCACTTCCTGTTCGTGCCGCTGACGCTCGGCCTGTCCGTGCTCCTGGCGATCATGGAAACCGTCTACGTCATGACCGGCCGCCAGATCTGGCGGCAGATGACGAAATTCTGGGGGACGCTGTTCGGCATCAATTTCGTCATCGGCGTCGCCACCGGCATCGTCATGGAATTCCAGTTCGGCATGAACTGGAGCTATTACAGCTATTACGTCGGCGACATTTTCGGCGCGCCGCTGGCGATCGAAGGCCTGATGGCCTTTTTCCTCGAAGCGACCTTCGTCGGTCTGTTCTTCTTCGGCTGGGACAAGCTGTCGAAGGTCGGCCATCTCGTCGCCACCTGGGCGGTGGCGCTCGGCTCGAATTTTTCCGCGCTCTGGATCCTCATCGCCAATGGCTGGATGCAGAACCCGGTGGGATCGGCGCTCAATCCGCAGACGATGCGCATGGAGATCACAAGCTTCTACGACGTCGTCTTCAACCCGGTCGCCCAGGCGAAATTCGTCCATACGGTGTCGGCCGGTTATGTCTGCGCCTCGATCTTCGTGCTCGGCGTCTCGGCCTGGTATCTGCTGAAGGGCCGGCATATCGAGCTTGCCAAGCGCTCGATGACGGTCGCCGCCTCCTTCGGCCTCGCCTCGGCACTCTCGGTGGTCGTGCTCGGCGATGAGAGCGGTTATCTCGCGACCGAAAACCAGAAGATGAAGCTCGCCGCGATCGAAGGCATGTGGAAGACCGAGCCGGCGCCGGCCGCCTTCACCGCTTTCGGCTTCCCGGATCAGGAGGCGCGCGAGACGCATTTCGCCGTCCACATTCCCTGGGTCATGGGCCTGATCGGCACACGCTCGCTGACAACAGAGATTCCCGGCATCGACAAGCTCGAACAGCAGGCCGAGGTCCGCATCCGTGACGGCATCAAGGCTTACGACGCGCTGATGCAGATCCGCGCGGTCCCGGCGCAGGATCAGGTGGCGCAGGAGGTGCGCAGCTCCTTCGAGGATCTCGGCCATGATCTCGGCTACGCCCTTCTTCTGAAGCGGTATGTCGACGATCCGCGCCAGGCGACTGATGCGCAGATCGTGCAGGCCGCGCGCGATACGATCCCGCATGTGCCGACACTCTTCTGGTCCTTCCGCATCATGGTCGGCCTCGGCATCTTCTTCATCCTGCTGACATCAACCTTCTTCTGGCTGTCGGCCCGGCGCCATCTCGACAAGTACCCGCTGTTGCTGAGGATTGCGGTGCTGGCGATCCCCCTGCCCTTTGTCGCGATCGAGCTCGGCTGGGTCGTCGCCGAGTTCGGCCGCCAGCCCTGGGTGATCGAAGGCGTGCTGCCGACGGCGGCTGCCGTCTCCAGTCTCGGCGCGAGTACCGTGCTTTTGACGATCATCGGTTTTGCCGCGCTCTACACGGTGCTGATCGTCATCGAGATGAACCTGATGATCAAGGCGATCGCCCAAGGCCCGGAACCGGATGACGAGCCGGAAGCGGTGCTGATTTCCGAAACCCTCGTCCCAGCCGCAGAGTAACCTATCATGATCCTTCACGAACTCATCGATTATGAAACGCTGCGCCTCATCTGGTGGCTGCTGCTCGGCGTGTTGCTGATCGCCTTTGCGACGACAGGCGGCTTTGACCTCGGCGTCGGCACGCTTCTGCCCTTCGTCGCCAGGACCGATACGGAACGGCGCGTGGTGATCAACACCATCGGCGCCACCTGGGAAGGCAACCAGGTCTGGCTGATCCTCGGCGGCGGCGCCATCTTCGCCGCCTGGCCGCCGCTCTATGCGGTCTCCTTCTCGGGCTTCTATCTGGCGATGTTCGCGATCCTTTTCGCGCTCATCCTGCGCCCGGTCGGCTTCAAATACCGGTCGAAACGGGAAAGCGCCCGCTGGCGCAACGGCTGGGACTGGGCGCTCTTCATCGGCGGCTTCGTGCCGTCGCTGATCTTCGGCGTCGCCGTCGGCAACGTGCTGCAGGGCGTGCCCTTCCGTTTTGCCGACGATATGCGGATCTTCTACGAAGGCTCGTTCTTCGCCCTGCTCAATCCCTTTGCACTGCTTTGCGGCCTGCTCTCCGTCGCCATGCTGACGATGCACGGTGCGGCCTGGCTGGTGCTGAAGGCGGGCGGGCCGGTTGCCGAGCGGGCCAGAAGCTATGGCAGCATCGCCGCCCTTGTTACCATCGTGCTGTTTGCCCTCGGCGGCCTCTTCCTGTGGGTCGGTGTCGGCGGCTACCGCATCACCAGCGATATCAGCCCGATCGGGCCTTCCAATCCCCTGCTGAAAACGGTGGTGATCGAAAAGAGCGTATGGCTGGCCAATTACACCGCCCATTCCTGGATGATCGCCGCACCCGTTCTCGGCTTTGCCGGCGCCGCACTGGCTTTCATTGCGATGCGGGCAAGGCGCGAGGTGATGACACTGCTCTTCAGCACGGTCGCGATCCTCGGCATCATCTCGACGGTCGGTCTCTCGATGTTCCCGTTCATCCTGCCCTCCTCGCTCGATCCGCGATCGAGCCTGACGGTCTGGGATGCATCCTCCAGCCATATGACGCTGTTCATCATGCTGGTGGTGTCGGCAATCTTCCTGCCGATCATCTTCGCCTACACCGCCTGGGTCTACAAGGTTCTGTGGGGCAAGGTCGACGAGAAATCCGTCACCGACAAGAACAGCCACGCTTACTGAGGGAGATGAAACGATGTGGTATTTCGCATGGATCCTCGGCCTGCCGCTGGCCGCCGCCTTCGCTGTTCTCAACGCCATGTGGTACGAGCTGATGGACGACGCAGCCCGAAAGAAGGCGTCCGAAGGGCTGAAGTAAATCAAGAGGGGCGCGGTTCGAGCCCGCGCCCCCTTTCTATCAGCCTTCCAGCCACTTCACCTGATCGGCCGTCAGCCGGATGTCCAGCGCCGACAGGCTGTCCTCCAGCTCGGCAACGGTGCGCGGCCCAATCAGCGGGATGACCGGGAAGGGCTGGGCGATCACATAGGCGAGCGCGATGTGGATCGGGTTGCGGCCGAGCTTGTTGGCCAGTTCGATGGCGCGGTCGCGGCGGCCGAAATTGCGCTCGGAATACCAGACCCGCACGATCTCCTCGTCATCCCGCTTGTCGCGGCCGGCGCGGTCGGTGAAGAAGCCGCGGCCCTGGCTCGACCAAGCAAAATTCGGGATCTGCTTCTCGTTCAGCCATTTCTTCCAGTCGTCGTCGGAGGCGGCGACGCAACCGGCCCAGATCGGATCGAGCATCTCGGCGAGCGAGAAGTTGTTGGAGAGCGCGGCCGGCGCCGCCTTGCCTGTCTTTTCGGCATAGGCGATCGCCTCGTCGAAACGCGCGCGTGTCCAGTTCGAGCCGCCGAAGATGCCACGGATGCGACCGCGCTTGACCTCGGCATCCATGGCATCGACGAACTCGCCGACCGGTACGTCGGTATTGTCGCGATGCATGAAATAGATGTCGACATAATCGGTCTTCAGCCGGGCGAGCGACTGGTCGAGCTGCTTTGCGATCATATCGGGATAGCAGAGCGGCGAATGCGCGCCCTTGCCGATCAGCACGATCTCCTCGCGCGGCACCTTGCGGCTCGTGTGCCAGTCGCCGAAGATTGCCTCCGTCTTGCCCGCGCCATAGACATAGGCCGTGTCGAAGGCATTGCCGCCGGCCTCGTAGAAGGCGTCGAGCGTCAGCGAGGCGGCGGCGAAGTTCGGGAAGAACTCGAAGCCGAGCGTCACCACCGAGGCCGGCTTGGAAATGCCGGGGATCTGGCGCTGCGGAATGCTGTTGCCGCGCGTGACCGCGCCGCCGGCAATGTTGGCCGTGCGCTTCGCCGCCTTCTCGACGCCGTATTCGAGGCCGACCGAGGCGCGCCATTGGTCGAGCACGCGCAGGTTTCCGATCGAATCCGCCCAGCTCATGCCGGGGGCGCTGAATTCGGTTCTGCCGGCGCGGATGGCATCGCCCGCCGCATCGGCTTCGAAGGAATAGAGCCAGCGATCTTCCTTGATCTCGGCTGTTTCCTGCTTGCCGCCCTTGAAGATCTCGATCTTGCCGATGCCGCCCTTATGGCCGGAGGCGAACCAGAAGTCGGCGACTTCGATCCGGCCTTCGGACCCGATGATGCGCAGCACGTTGTCCTGCTGCGCCATGATCGAGCAGGAGACTTCGGCGATGATCTCGTTCGGGAATTTGAGCACGGCCGAAGCCCATTCATCGACGCCGCTTTCGCCGAGATGAGCGACGCCGGAGACCTTTTCCGGTTCGAGGAAAGCTTTGCCTTCCGCCGCGCCCGCGATCAGCCGCGCCATCGAGACCGGATAGCCGCCGACATCGAGAATGCCGCCGCCGGCTGTATCGTTGGCGAACAGCCGGTGCTCCGGCCTGTAGCTGCCCATATTGAAGCCGAAGCTCGAGCGAATGATGCGGATGGTACCGATGACGCCGCTCTTGATGATCTCGACCAGCTTCTCCGTCTGCGGATGCACGCGGTACATGAAGGCTTCGCCAGCAAAGACGCCGGCCTTCTTGGCCTCGTAATAAACGGCTTCGGCATCATAGGCGGAAAGCGCGATCGGCTTTTCCACAAGGATATGCTTGCCGGCGCGCGCGGCCTTGATCGCCCATTCGGCATGGCCGGTATGGGGCACGGAAATATAGACCGCATCAACCTCGGGGTCCGAAAGCAGCGCCTCGTAGCCGTTGACGATGCGGGCGCCGGGGAAGTTTTCTGCCAGTCCCGGCTTGGAAGGATTGCGGGTGGCGATCGCCACCAGTTTGCCGGTGCACGAATGGGCGACGCCGTCTGCAAAGGTGCGGGCGATGGTGCCGGGGCCGATGATGCCCCAGCGGATCGGTTGATCGGAAGTCATGGAAGCCTCTTTCGTCTTTCTGCCTTGGGAGGGGTTTAGCGAAGCCGTTTGCCGGCGCCGTCGAAAAGGAATGTGTGGCGTGCGGGAAGGCCGACGGTCAGCGTCTCGCGATTGCCGGCGGTGCGCGATTCCGGCCGCTCGATGATCAGCTGCTCGCTGCCGATGGCGGCATAGATGTAGCTGGTGTTGCCGAGATGCTCGGCGACGTCGATGGCGACGGTAAGATCAGCGTCACCCATGCCGGCATCGACGAAATGTTCGGGACGAATGCCGAGCGTCACCTTTGCACCTGTCTCGATCGGAGCGGCGACGGGCAGCGGCAGGCGCATATTGGCATCGCTTTCCAGCGCGATCACCGCCCTGCCCGGCTGGGCCTCGACCACCACTGCCTTCAGGAAATTCATCTTCGGTGAGCCGACGAACCCGGCGACGAACTGGTTGGCGGGATCGTCGTAAAGATCGAGCGGGGCGCCGATCTGCTCGATATTGCCGGCGCGCAACACGACGATCCTGTCGGCGAGCGTCATCGCCTCCGTTTGGTCGTGGGTGACGTAGATCATCGTCGTACCGAGTTTCTTGTGCAGCCTGGAAATCTCGACACGCATTTGCACGCGCAGTTCGGCATCGAGGTTTGACAAGGGCTCGTCGAACAGGAACACCTCCGGTTCGCGGACGATGGCGCGACCGATTGCAACGCGCTGGCGCTGGCCACCGGAAAGCTGCTTCGGCCGCCGCTTCATCAGCTCGGTGATCTGCAGGATCTCGGCGACATGGCTCACGCGCCGCTCGGTATCGGCCTTCGGATTGCCGTTCATCCGCAGGCCGAAGCTCAAGTTTTCCTCGACGGTCAGGTGCGGATAGAGCGCATAGGACTGGAAGACCATGGCGATGCCGCGATCGGCGGGCTCGACGTCATTGACGACCCTGCCACCAATCTGAAGCTCGCCTGAAGTAATGTCCTCGAGACCGGCAATCATCCGCAGCAGCGTGGACTTGCCGCAGCCGGAGGGGCCGACGAAGACGACGAATTCGCCGTCCTTGACCTCAAGATTGGCGCCATGGATGATCTCAAAGCCGCCGAAGCGCTTGACGATATTGCTGAGTGAAAGCTCTGCCATGCAGCCTCCCGTTTACTTGATTGCGCCGGCGGCGATGCCGGCGATGAAATGGCGCTGGAGAGCCACGAAGATGACGAGGATTGGCGCCGTTAGCAGCACCGCTCCAGCCATGATGCCGCCCCAGGAGACCTTGGTGAGGCCGATCAGCGTTCCTAATGCCACGGGCGCCGTCATCATTCCCGGTTTGGAATTGATGAGGAGCGGCCAGAGGTAGTTGTTCCACGAGGCGAGGAAGAGGATGATCGCCAAGGCCGCCATGGTCGGGCGCGCCAACGGCAAGGCGATGCGCAGAAAGATCTGCCATTCCTTGACGCCCTCGACGCGGGCCGCATCGAAAAGCTCGCCCGGCATCATCGAGAAGGATTGCCGCATGAACAGCACGCCGAGCGAGTTGAACAGTGGCGGCACGATGAGTGCCACCCAGGTGTTAGCAAGCCGGAACTCGCGCGCAACCATGATGAATTGCGGGATGACGACCACGGAGAAAGGCAGCGTGATCGTGCCGATGATGATGGCGATGACGATGGAGCGGCCGACGAAACGATAACGCGCCAGCGCCCAACCGGCCATCGAGGTCAGCATCACCGACAGGAAAGTATAGATAATCGCGACGCCGACGGAGATCACCATGGCGCCGACGAAATCGGTGTCTGCCTGCAGGTTCTTGAAATTCTCGATGAAGTTGGTGGATGGCCAGAGCACGATGTCGGGGCTGAAGATGCCGTTATCGGGCATTGTGGAGAAGACGAACATCATCCAGAGCGGAAATAGCCAGATTACTGCAAGCGGCGCCAGTGCGGCGTGCAACGCGATCCGGCGCATGAGAAGGGATTGCGACCTGGATTTCATTTCGGATCCCTCCCGACCCAGAGATTGAGAAGCGAGATGACCACGGCAAGCGCCGCCATCGTATAGGCGATCGCCGAGGCGTAGCCGAAGTTCAGCGAGGTGAAGCCCTGGCGGTAGAGCAACAAGCCAAGGGTCTCCGTGCCACCGCCCGGACCACCGCGATTGGTAATCAGGAAGGGCTCGGTGAAGAGCTGCATGGTGCCGATCACCGAGAGCACCACACAAAAGAGGATGATCGGTTTCAGAAGCGGCAAGGTGATATGAAAGAACTGCTGTACCTTGCTCACCCGGTCGAGCGTCGCTGCCTCGTAGACATCGTCCGGAATCGACTGCAGGCCGGCAAGGATGATGATGGCGTTATAGCCCGCCCAGCGCCATGTGACGGCGAGGATGATCAGCGCCATGGCGGCATTGGCATTGTCGAACCAGGACACCGGGCTGAAGCCGACGGCGGAGATCAGCTTGTTGATGATGCCAAAATCGAGGCTGAACATCAGCCGGAATACCGCTGCATAGGCGACCTCGCCGACGACGACGGGCGCGAAGAAAGCAAAGCGGAAGAGCGGGCGCGCTTTCAAGAGCGGCGAATTGAGCATCACGGCCATGACAGTCGCAAGACCAATCATGACCGGCACCTGGATCACCAGGATAATCAGCGTGTTATAAAGCGCATTATAGAAGGCCGGGTCGTAGAACAGCCGCCCCCAATTGGCCTGGAAACTGTATTTCCATGGGTTGATGCGGGTGTTCTGAAAGGAAATCAGGAACGAATTGATGATCGGCCAGACCCAGAAGGTGGCAAAGACCAGCAGATAGGGTGCAAGGAACGCATAAGCGCTCCGGGTTCTGAACGGCATCAAGCCTCCTCCTCACGAACGAATGACCGGCCGCCTTGCAAGCCGGGAGAAAGCCGGGCGCTGAAGCGCCCGGCATCGTCATTCATTGCGCCACTGGAAGCCCGGTCGCCGAAGCGATCTGCTTGGCGGCGTCATCGAGGGCTGCCTTCGCGTCCGGATAACCGCCGGCGAAGAACTTGGTCTGCGTTGCCTTGAAGATGGCTTCGGCATCGCTCTGGAAAGCGGTACCGCGGCTCGGCACGATCTTCGGCAGCGTCGCCAGGATATCGGCCCAGACCTTCTGGCCGCCCCAATACGGCTGCGGTTCGCTGATGAAGGGGTCCTTCTCAGCCGAGAGCAGCGACGGCACCAGGCCGAATTCCTTCAGCATGGTGATCTGGCCCTCATTGGTGCCGAGGGCGTAGTTGACGAATTTCCAGGCGGCTTCCTTGTTTGCCGAGGTTGCCGAAATGGCGAGCGACGAACCGCCGAGATTGGCCGCATGCGGGCCGTCGGCCGTCAGGCTCGGCATCCTGTAGACGCCCCACTTGCCCTTGAGATCGGGAGAGGTCGAGCGCACGGTGCCTTCATACCAGCCGCCATAGAGCTGGCTCGCGGCCTTGCCGGCGGTATTGGCCTGGATCTTTTCATCCCAGTTGGCTGCCGTCAGCGTGCCGGCATCCTTCATTTCCTTCACCTTCTGCAGCGAGGCGACGCAGGCCGGTTGGTTGATGGTGATATTCTGGCCGTCGGTCGAGTAATAACCGCAGCCCTGTTCATTGGCGATCATGCGAAACCATTCGCTGTCGCCGTTGAAGTCGGCCTGGGCCATGACGACGCCGGGATTGGCGGCGGAAATCTTCTTGCCCGCAGCAATGAAATCGTCCCAGGTGCTGATGGTGCTCGGATCGACACCGGCCTTTTCGTACATGTCGCGGCGGTAAAAGACGGCGACAGGACCGGAATCCCACGGCATGGCATAGGCGACGTCGCCGACTTCGAGCTCGGTGCGCTTGAAGTCAGGGAATTTCGCTTGGATCTCGGGGGTGTAACCGAGCTCCTTCAAATTGGCGAAGCAATCCGGGAAACGGCTCCAGAAGATTTCAGCCTCGAAATTTTCGATGCTGACGATGTCAGGCAGGCCGTCGCCGCCGGCGGCGCAGGCAGCCAGCGTCTTGTCGAAGACCTGGCTGTTGCCGAGGTCCTCGACAGTGATCTTGATATCGGGAAACTGTTTGTTGAAGCCCGGAAGCGTGGACTTCAAGGCCGATGCGGCGACATTCCAGCTCCAGATAGTGAGATTGGCCGACTCAGCGAATGCGGAGCCGGAAGCAAGCAGTGCGACAGCTGCGGTCGCAGCGAGAAGTTTGAAGCGCATTGAAAATCCTCCCTTTTCAATTGCCGATCTTTCACGAACGCGGTTAGACTAACTGCAAGGGAGCGGCTGTCTCCTAAAAAGGGAATATGGATTTGGCGGAAAGTAAGGTCGGCACGAGTGCAATCTATCAGCCCGGCGCAAGCAGCATCGAGGGTTCGCCGACGGCGCTGCAGATGTTTCATGACCATCCGCTCGTCATGGCCATGCCGCACTGGCATGCGCAGGTTGAGGTCAACTTCGTCATGCGGGGCACTGTCCATTATCGAATGAGCGACCACGAATTTCGGCTGAACGCCGGCGAAATGTGCCTCTTCTGGGGGGGGCAGCCGCATCAGATGGACGAATCCTCGGATGATTCGCTCTATGCCGGCGCCCATCTGCCGCTCATTTATTTTTTCCGGCTGCGTCTGCCGATCAGTATTTCCAGCCGGCTGATGAAGGGCGAGACGCTGCTGACCTCGGCGACCGATGCCGCCGACAACGAGAATTTTGCCCGCTGGTTCCGCTATTCCAAGTCCGGCGATTCCGCCAAGGCCCAGCACGCGGTCGACGAATTGCTGCTCCGCATCGAGCGCATCGCGCTCGAACCCTATTCGATGACGACATCGAAGACGGTCGCCAGCCTGGAAGGCGATCAGCCGCATCCGAATTCCTCGCGCAGCGTTGCGCGCATGTGCGATTTCATCGCCGCCAATTTCCTGCACGACATCGATTCGGTCGATATCGCCCGTGCCGCCGACCTGCATCCGAAATATGCGATGAACCTGTTCAAGCGATCGACCGGCATGACGCTCAGCAAATATGTGACGCTGCTCAGGCTGTCGCGCGCCCAGGCGATGCTGATGAGCGAAGGCGCCAATGTGCTGACGGTGGCAATGGACAGCGGCTTCGGCTCGATCAGCGCCTTCAACAAATCCTTCCGCCACATCGCCGGCATGTCGCCATCGGACTTCCGCCGCGATATCCGGCTCGTGACGACGGTGCCCGCCGGCGCCTTCCGGAACTGAAGCGTCGCAACGTTTCAGGTTCGCTGCGCGCGCTCCTCCTTCTTCCGAGCAAAAAAACAGCCTATGGTGACGGCAGGCTGCGCACATTTTTTGCGCAAGTGCATGCGCAATGCGATGGCGCCACGGGCGGCGCCATGATGCCTCCAGTGAAATCAATGATTTGGAACCTGGCACGCCGCTTGCTTCGATATTTGCAGAGTTGGTGGCTAGGGTTCCGGCGTCGCAAGGCGTGACTGGTCCGAGAGCTGCCACCGGCAGGGGAGACATCCTGCCGGGTGCACGGCGGGATAAAAACCCGGGAGACCTCGTAAGCCAAGGGATTGGCGGCACGATGGTTCTTTGCCGATCCCTTTTTGATGAAAAGCAAAAGGGGAATTTCAATGCAGACTTTTTCGAAACTTCTTTCCATCACCGCACTGACGGCATCCTTGGCGCTGGGCCTCGGCTCCATCGCAAAAGCCGAACAGAAGACCGATTTCAAGGTTGCCTGGTCGATCTATGTCGGTTGGATGCCTTGGGGCTATGCCGCCGATCACGGCATCGTCAAGAAATGGGCTGACAAATACGGCATCAAGATCGAGGTCACCCAGTTCAACGACTACGTCGAATCGATGAACCAGTATACGGCCGGTGCCTTCGATGCCGTGACTCTCACCAATATGGACGGACTGTCGATCCCGGCCGCCGGCGGCGTGGATACCACAGCCGTGATCGTCGGCGACTTTTCGAACGGCAATGACGCGGTCATCCTGAAAGACAAGGCGAGCCTTGCCGACATCAAGGGCCAGAACGTCAATCTCGTCGAATTCTCCGTCTCGCACTATCTGCTGGCCCGGGCGCTCGAAAGCACCAAGATGACCGAGCGCGACGTCAAAGTGGTCAACACCTCCGATGCCGACATGGTCGCTGCCTACAAGACGGCTGACGTAACGGCTGTCGTCACCTGGAATCCGCTGGTCTCGACCATCCTCGAAGATCCCACGGCCAAGAAAGTGTTCGACAGTTCGCAGGTGCCGGGCGAAATCATCGACCTGATGGTCGCCAACACCGGCGTGCTGAAGGACAACCCGAATTTCGGCAAGGCGCTTGCCGGCATCTGGTATGAGACGGCAGCGCTGCTGACATCAGACAGCGCCGACGGCAAGGCTGCGCGCGAGGCGATGGGCCAGGCATCGGGCACCGATCTCAAGGGCTTCGAATCCCAGCTTGCCGCCACTAAGCTGTTTGCCAAGCCGGCCGATGCGGTTGCTTTTACCGCGTCGGGCAGCCTGCCGAAGACGATGGATCTCGTCCGCACCTTCCTGTTCGAAAAGGGTCTGCTCGGCAGCGGCGCGCCGTCCGCTGATGTGATCGGCATCGAAATGCCGGATGGCAAGGTTCTCGGCGACAACGGCAACATCAAGCTGCGCTTTACCGAGACCTACATGAAGGCGGCCGCCGACGCTTCGCTCTGAGCAATCTTCGAGCAGCGGCGTGGCTTGTCCACGCCGCCATCCTTCATCAGCGGAGCTTCTCTCATGCGTTGGATCAACACGAGGCCGAGCGGGGGTGCGCAGCTTGCCTTGACGCTGCTGCCCTTCGTGCTGCTGATCGTCGCCTATGCTTTCGGCTCGGCGGCGCGACTGGCGGAAAACGCCAACGACAAATTGCTGCCGGGCTTCGCAGATTTTGCCGATGCGATCAATCGCCTGGTCTTCGTCGCCGATCCGCGCACCGGCGAATACCTGCTCTGGTCTGATACGGCGGCGAGCCTGGTGCGGCTGTTTGCCGGTCTCGGCATCTCCACCGTCACTGCCCTCGTCATCGGCATGCTGATCGGCATGCTGCCTTATCTGAGGGCGCTGCTCTCTCCTTTCGTCGCCGTCATCTCGATGGTGCCGCCGCTGGCGCTGCTGCCGATCCTCTTCATCGCCATGGGGCTTGGGGAAGCCTCCAAGATCGCGCTCATCGCCATCGGCGTTGCGCCGACAATGATCCGCGACCTGGCGATGAAGGCGCTGGAGCTGCCGCGCGAACAGATCGTCAAGGCTGAAACGCTCGGCGGCTCATCCTGGCAGATCGGCCTTCGCGTCGTACTGCCGCAGATCCTGCCGCGACTGATCACCTGTCTCCGGCTTCAGCTCGGCCCGGCCTGGCTGTTCCTGATTGCGGCGGAGGCGATCTCGTCGGATTCCGGCCTCGGTTACCGCATCTTCCTCGTGCGCCGCTACCTCTCCATGGACGTGATCTTTCCTTATGTCGTCTGGATCACGCTGCTCGCCGTGATCATGAATTACATCCTCGATCGCATCCGTATTGCTCTCTTCCCCTGGTCTGAGGTGGAGAAGCAGGCATGAGCGAGCTAGTGATCGAAAGGGTCTGGAAGGAATATGGCGACCAGATCGTGCTTGAGAACGTGTCGCTGACCGTCGCCCCGCGCGCCTTCGTCGCGCTTGTCGGTCCGTCCGGCTGCGGCAAGACGACCTTCCTGCGCATGCTGCTTGGCCAGGAACGACCGACGCGGGGTGCCATTCGGCTGGATGGCGAAGCGCTGCCGCTCGAGCCAGGGCCGGATCGCGGCGTCGTTTTCCAACGCTACTCGGTCTTCCCGCATCTGACCGTGCTCGGCAATGTACTGCTCGGCCGCGAATTTTCTGCTGCGCGCTACAAGGCAAAACTGTTCGGCGCTGCCCGCCGCAGCGCCGTCGACGAGGCGCGGCGGTTGATCGGCGAAGTCGGTCTTGCCGGCGCCGAGGACAAATACCCGGCACAGCTGTCCGGCGGCATGCAGCAACGCCTGGCGCTGGCGCAGGCGCTGATCATGAAGCCGAAAGTGCTGCTGCTCGACGAGCCCTTCGGCGCGCTCGATCCCGGCATCCGTGCCGAAATTCATACCTTGATGAAGCGGCTCTGGCACGAAACGCAGATGACCGTCGTCATGGTGACGCACGATATGCGTGAGGCCTTCACGCTGGCGACGCGCGTCGTCGCCTTCGAGCGCAGGCGTGACCGTCCGGAGGAGAAGGAGCGTTACGGCGCGACCATCACCAAGGACATTTCCATCTGGCCGCCCCGGCTTGCCGGCGCGCCGTCCATCTTCAGCCCCGACCGGGACGGCCCGGTCATTTCTCTGGGCCATCGCCGGGACGACCCGGCTTCCAGTCCGTCAGGAGAAAAATCATGATGCATGTCAGGCGTTCGCCCGAAGAAATATCAGCCAACCGGCAGCGTTACGAGGAACATCAGAAGAAGGGGCTGGAATTCGCGCCGAAGGCTCTGCCGGCGCCGAGCGCCCTCCCCGCCCCCGCCATCGATGTCGCGGCGATCATCCACCAGGAAACCATCCCAGGCGGCTGGTACTGGTTGACCGCGCTGAAGCGCGGCGAAGCGCTCCGTATCGACCAGGGCGACGGCGGATCGACCGTGGCGCTCGTCGCCTGGAACGCCGCTGATGCGAGCGAAAGGCTCAATCTCGTCGATACGGTCAAGGTGCAGTGGACGACGGCCCTCGGCAAGGGACGCGTCATCTTCTCGGATATGGGCCGGGTGATGTTTTCGCTGATCGAAGACAGTTCCGGTGCCCATGACTGCCTGATGGGCGGCTCGACGGCGGCCTCGAACGCCGCAAAATATCCCGGCGTCAAGACCCGCAACACCCGCGACAATCTCGTGCTCGTCGCCGGCAAGCTCGGTCTCACCAGGCGCGACATCCCGGCGATCCTCAATCTCTTCGCCCCCGTCCGCGTCGACGATGACGGTGGCTTCCACTGGCGCGGCAGACTTTCCAACAGCGGCGATTATGCCGAACTGCGCGCCGAAATGGACATGATCGTCGGCTTCTCCAATTGCCCGCACCCGCTCGATCCCGATCCGGTCTATGCGCCGAAGCCGGTCATCGTCACGCGCTTTCGTGCCGCCGCGCCCGCGGCCGACGACCTGTCGCGTACGGCAACTGCCGAAGCCGTTCGCGGCTTCGAGAACAACGCCTCGATGCTGGCCTGAGGAGGAATGACGATGACCGATTTCATCAAGACGTCAGCTTCACGCAGCCTCGAAACCGCCGTGCAGGATTATTTCGTCCCGGCCGAAGCGCCGTGGTCCGGCATCGTGCGCAAGGGTCAGACGATCCGCATCGAAGACAGCTACGGCCAGCAGGCGATCGACACGCTGTTTTATCGCGCCGATGATTTTGCCGAGCGCTATTCCAATCAGGACACGATGCGGGCACAGGGCGGTGCCTATATCGGCGCCGGCACGAAGATCGTCTCGAATGAGGGCAACGTCATGCTTGTCATGACGGCCGACAGCTGCGGCCGGCATGATACCTCCGCCGGCGCCTGCTCCTGCGAAAGCAACACCGTGCGCTTCGGCCATGGCACGAAATACCTGCATGCCTGCCGCGACAATTTCGTGCTCGAGGTGACCCGGCACGGCATGAGCAAGCGCGACATCGTGCCGAACATCAATTTCTTCATGAATGTCCCGATCAAGCCTAATGGCGAGATGACCATCGTCGACGGCATTTCCGCGCCCGGCGACTATGTCGAACTGGTGGCTGAAATGGACGTGCTCTGCGTCATCTCCAACTGCCCGCAGGTCAACAATCCCTGCAACGGCTTCGATCCGACACCGATCCGCGTGCTGATCTGGGACGGCGAGGGCTGATCGATGTTCGCTAAGATTCTCATCGCCAATCGTGGCGAAATCGCCGTCCGGGTGATCCGGACATTGAAGAGGATGGGCATCGCCTCGGTTGCCGTCTATTCCGATGCCGATCGCTTCTCGACGCCGGCGCTGCTCGCCGACGAAGCCGTGCGCCTCGGCCCGGCGCCTGCTGGAGAAAGCTATCTCAACGTCGATGCGGTCATCGCCGCCTGCAAGGCGACGGGCGCCGAGGCTGTGCATCCCGGTTATGGCTTCCTCTCAGAAAATATCGGCTTTGCCGAGCGGCTCGCCGCGGAAGGCATAGCCTTCATCGGCCCGCGACCGGAGCATCTGTCGGCTTTCGGTCTGAAGCACACGGCGCGTGAATTGGCGAAAGCGAGCGGCGTGCCGCTGCTGCCGGGCACCGATCTGCTGCGAAGTGTCGAAGAGGCGTTCTTGGCGGCCGAAACCGTCGGTTATCCCGTCATGCTGAAAAGCACGGCGGGCGGCGGCGGCATCGGCATGCAGCTTTGCGCCGATGCGGCCGGTCTCAAGGCCTCTTTCGAAAGCGTACAGCGAACGGCGCGCGCCAGCTTCGGCGATGCGCGTGTCTATATCGAGCGTTTCGTTGCCGAAGCCCGCCATGTCGAGGTGCAGATCTTCGGCGACGGCAAGGGCACAGTGATCGCGCTCGGAGAGCGCGACTGCTCGCTGCAGAGGCGAAACCAGAAGGTCGTCGAGGAAACGCCTGCCTGTGGCCTGTCCGCGGAAACACGGGCGCGGCTGCACAAGGCGGCGGTCGATTTGGCAGCTTCGGTCTCCTATGAATCGGCCGGCACCGTCGAATTCATCTATGATCCCCATCGCGAGGAATTCTATTTCCTCGAGGTCAACACCCGACTTCAGGTCGAGCATCCCGTCACCGAAGCCGTCTTCGGCATCGATCTCGTCGAGTGGATGATCCGGCAGGCGGCGGGCGAGGACGTGCTCTCGGGCGCTGGGGACCTGACGCCGAATGGTGCGGCGATCGAAATGCGCATCTATGCCGAGATGCCGCATGCCGATTTCCGCCCGAGCGCCGGCCTGCTCACCGAGGTTGTCTTTCCCAACGATGCCCGTGTCGACGGCTGGATCGAGACGGGAACCGAGGTGACACCATTCTACGACCCGATGCTTGCCAAGCTGATCGTGACAGCGGAAGACCGGCCGGCGGCGATCGAGAAGCTGAAGGCAGCGCTTGCCGCGACAGCGATATCAGGCATCGAAACCAATCTCGGTTATCTCAGGGCGATTGCCGCTTCCGAACTGCTTGCCGGCGGTAAGGTGGCGACGACGGCGCTACGCGGCTTCGCCTTCATTCCCGATATCGTCGAGGTTATCGCACCCGGTGCGCAATCGAGCATTCAGGAACTGCCGGGCCGGCTCGGCCTGTGGCATGTCGGCGTGCCGCCAAGCGGGCCGATGGACGAGCGCTCCTTCCGCCATGCCAACCGGCTGGTTGGCAATGCCGATGAGACGGCCGCGCTGGAACTGACGGTTTCCGGTCCGACGCTGCGATTTTATGCCGACCAAACGATCGCCCTTGCCGGGGCGCGGATGGCGATGACGTGCGATGGGGTCAGGCTTCCCCACGACGAGCCGGTCCTGATCCGGGCTGGTCAGGTTCTGTCGGTGGGTACGATTGAAGGACCGGGGCAACGCGCCTATGTTGCCGTTGCCGGCGGTTTTGCCGCGCCTGTCGTGCTTGGTTCACGGGCGACTTTCGGCCTTGGCCAATTCGGCGGCAACGCCACCGGTACGCTGAAGACGGGGCATGTGCTGCATTTCGCCCGGCAGGCGCCGGTGGAACCGGCCAAACCTGCAGCGGAGCCGGCTGCCTTGTCCCGAGAATGGGAAGTCGGCGTCGTCTACGGTCCGCATGGCGCACCGGATTTCTTTCAGAACAGTGATATCGAGACGCTGTTCTCCGCAGCTTACGAAGTGCATTTCAACAGCGCCCGCACCGGTGTGCGCCTCATCGGCCCCGCCCCGCTTTGGGCACGCCGTGACGGTGGCGAGGCGGGGCTTCACCCGTCCAACCTGCACGATAATGCCTATGCGATCGGCGCGATCGATTTCACCGGCGATATGCCGATCATTCTCGGGCCTGACGGTCCGAGCCTTGGCGGTTTCGTCTGCCCGGCGGTGATCGCCCGCGACGAGCAATGGAAGATGGGGCAATTCAAGCCGGGCGACCGGATCCGTTTTCATGCGGTGGCCCGGCCGCAAGACCCGATCGCCGGCCCGGCGGTGTGGCGGACTGCGGAAGAGACGGGTTCGCCGATCGTCGGCGTCAGCAATGACGGCCCGGTCTCGGTCGCCTATCGCCGCCAGGGCGACGACAATCTGCTCGTCGAATATGGGCCGATGTCGCTCGATATTGCGCTGCGACTGCGGGTTCATCTGCTGATGCAGGCCGTCGTCGATGCCCGCTTGCCTGGTATCGTCGATCTCACGCCAGGCATCCGCTCGCTGCAGATCCATTATGACGGCACGCAGCTGACGCGCCGGCGCCTGCTCGGGCTGCTCGCCGAGATCGAGACGACGCTTCCGGCGGCACAGGATGTCAAGGTGCCGAGCCGGATCGTGCATCTGCCGCTGTCGTGGAACGATCCGGATGCGGCGCTTGCGATGCGCAAATATCAGGAGCTCGTCCGCCCAAACGCGCCCTGGTGCCCCGATAACATCGAGTTCATCCGCCGCATCAACGGTCTTCCCGACGAACAGGCCGTCCGCGATATCGTCTTCAATGCGAGCTACTTCGTCCTGGGACTCGGTGATGTCTATCTCGGGGCTCCGGTTGCGACCCCGATCGACCCGCGCCATCGTCTCGTCACGACCAAATACAATCCCGCCCGCACCTGGACGCCGGAAAACGCGGTCGGCATCGGCGGCGCCTATATGTGCATCTACGGCATGGAAGGACCGGGCGGCTATCAGCTCTTCGGCCGGACCATCCAGGTCTGGAACACATGGCGGGAAACGCCGGCCTTCGCTAGGGGCAAGCCCTGGCTCCTGAACTTCTTCGACCAGATCCGTTTCTTCCCGGTCAGCAATCAAGAGCTGACGGAGGCGCGCGCCGCCTTCCCGCATGGCGGCTATCCTGTCAGGATCGAAGAGACGGAGTTCTCTTATGCCGCCTACGACAAGGAGCTGCAGGCGAGTGCGGCATCCATCAGCCGCTTCAAGGCGACGCAGCAGGCGGCCTTCGATGCCGAACGCCAGCACTGGAAGGAAGCCGGGCTCGACAGCTTCGTCGCAGGTGAAGGCACGAGCGAAAATCCGGACGCAGATATTCCCGACGGATGCTTCGGCGTCGCCAGCGCCGTGCCCGGCAATATCTGGAAATTGCTGGTCGAGCCGGGCGCCCCGGTTGCGGCCGGCGACACACTTGCCATCATCGAATCGATGAAAATGGAAATCAACGTCACCGCCCATGCGGCAGGCCGCGTCCGCGACCTGCGCGCCGTGCCGGGTAGAAACGTCAAAGCCGGCGATATCATCGTCGTCCTGGAGGAATGCTGACATGCTGCCGACCATTCTCGATCTCTCAAGCCTTCGTTCAGCCTATCGATCCGGCCTGACGCCGCTCGACATCGTCGAAGAGGTGATTGCCCGCCGCGCCGCCTCGGAAGATCCGGCAATCTTTATCACCCCGGTGCCGGATGACGAATTGCGCTCTGCCGCCAAAGCGCTGATGGCGCGCGCGCCTGAGGCAAACAGCCTGCCGCTCTGGGGCGTACCGTTCGCGGTGAAGGACAACATCGATGCCGCCGGCCTGCCGACGACCGCCGCCTGCCCTGCCTATGAATATCGGCCGAACGTCGATTCCACCGTCGTTGCCAGATTGAAGGCAGCCGGCGCCATCGTGATCGGCAAAACCAATCTCGACCAGTTCGCGACCGGCCTCAACGGCACGCGCTCGCCTTATGGGGCGCCACGTTCGGTCTTCGATGCGGCCTATATATCCGGCGGCTCGAGCTCGGGATCAGCGGTTACGGTTGCCTCCGGCCTCGCCGCCTTCGCACTCGGCACGGATACGGCAGGCTCCGGCCGCGTGCCGGCGGCGCTCAACAACCTGGTCGGCATCAAGCCGACGCCGGGGCTGCTCTCGAATACCGGCGCCATTCCGGCCTGCAGGAGTGTCGACTGCATCACGATCTTCGCGTCGACCGTCGGCGACGGCATTGCGATCCGCAAGGTTGCCGAGGGGTTTGACGCCGCCGATCCTTTCTCGCGTCGAGCCAAGCCGGCGAAGTTGCCGGTGTCGGGGTTGCGCATCGGCGTCCTGACCGGCGCGGAACGGGAATTCTTCGGCGACAAGGAGGTGGAGGCGCTTTACGACCAGGCGATCGAGCGGGCCAGAGCGCTCGGCGCGACCATCGTTGCTTTCGACTACGCACCTTTCCGCGAGGCCGCCGCCCTCCTTTACGACGGGCCGTGGGTCGCCGAACGCCTGGCGGCGGTCGAGGACTTCCTCGCCACGAATGCTGCCGATTTCGACCCGACGGTGCGGGGGATTATCGAGGGGGCCAGGGGCAAATCAGCGGTCGACGCTTTCAATGGCCGATATCGGCTGGAAGAACTGCGCCGAAAAACCGAGGCCGAATGGGAAAAGGCTGATGTGCTTCTGCTGCCGACCGCGCCGACCACCTACACGGTCGCCGACATGCTGGCCGATCCCGTCGTGCTCAACGGCCGTCTCGGCCGCTACACCAATTTCGTCAACCTGCTCGATTGCGCGGCGATCGCCGTTCCGGCCGGCTTCGGAAAGGGTGGCCTGCCGGGCGGTGTGACAGTGATCGCGCCTGCTTTCACCGATGACGCGCTGGCGCCGCTTGCCGATGCGCTGCATCGCGCCGCCGCCGCCGGCATGGGTATCGACCGGCAGGCGGCGATCCCTGAGGCGAGCCGCGTTGCGGCTGTCGATGACGGCTTCGTCGAGATCGTCGTCGTCGGCGCGCATCTGACCGGCATGCCGCTCAATCATGAATTGACCGTCGTCGGCGCCCGGCTGGTCAAGACCTGCAGCACATCTGGCGAATACCGTCTCTTCGTGCTGCCGGACACGGTGCCGCCGAAACCAGGCCTCATCCGGGAACCTGGCCGCAAGGGCGCCGGACTGGAGGTTGAGGTCTGGGCACTGCCGGCCGATGCCTTCGGGCACTTTGTCCAAAAGATCCCGGCGCCGCTCGGCATCGGAAAGGTGGCGCTTGACGATGGCACGAGTGTTTCCGGTTTTCTCTGCGAGGCACATGCGGTGAACGGCGCCGAAGACATCACCTCGCTCGGCGGCTGGCGGAGCTATATCAGCGCCAGATTGGCGAGCTGAGCGTGAGGAGCGAAAAATGGCGACGATGTTCAAACAGCTGGTTGCGCTTCTCCTGACGGGGCTGATCGCGCGAACCAGGGCGATCGGCAGACCCGGCCAGCGCTGAGGGCTTACCGCTTCTCTGCAAGTTCGATCTGAATACCGTCGGGATCGCGCAGAAAGGCGACCTTGTGCAGCACCTCGGTGTTAACAGCCAGGCGCGGCCGTTCCTTGATTTCGACACCGGCCTTTTCCAGCCGGGCGAAGGTCTCGTCGACGCTGTCGAACAGGAAGGTCAGATGACGCAGGCCGGCCGTACCATCAGGCACATCCACCGCCCTTGCTGCACCACCCGCCGGCGCGACGATTTCGAGCATGCCGCCGCCGGCGTCGATAAAGGCGATCTCTGCGCCGTCAGCCATGAGCTTGCGCAGATGCAAGTGCAGGCCGAGCAGGCCGCAGTAGAAATCGACCGTGCGGTCCATGTCGCTGACCGTCATGCCGACATGCTCGAAGGATTTCAGCATGAGCGACCTCCCTCGTTCAACTCGCAGCCGAACCCCGTTCTTCTTCCGGAAGCCAGGATCGGTAGAGCGGATGATCGGCGGCGATCGGCATCGGCGTCGGCCGGCCGGTGCGCTGCGAGAAATAAGCGGCCGTTACCAGCTCCAGCGAATTGCGGGCGTCCTGCAGCGTCACCGGCGGCTCCTTGTCCTCGATGATCGCCTTATGGAAGAGCTCGAACTGGCGGGTGTAGCCATCCTCGCCGGGCACATAGGCTGAGAGCGCCGCATCGATTTTCGCCTGGTGCTCCTCGGTTCCCGCGGTGAAGACCCAGGGATCGCGGCCCATCGTATAGGGTTCGAGGATGCTCTCGGCGACGAGATCGCCAAAGCAGAAGCGCAGACGGGAAATCTCCTTGCGCGAGCCGAGTGTCATCGACAGCGTCGCCAGCGAGCCGTTCTGCATCTTCACCGAAAGAGCCGCCGTATCCTCGACCTCGATCGGGTTGACCAGTGTCGCGCCATAGGAAAACACCTCGGCGCAGGGGCCGTGCACATAATTCAGCATGTCATGGGCGTGAATGGCGTGGCCGAGAAGCCCACCACCGAGCTCGGTCGCCCATTTGCCGCGCCACGGCACGGCGTAATAATCCGGCCCGCGCCACCAATGAGTCTCGATCGTCGTCAGGAACGGCTTGCCGGCCAAGCCGCTTTCGATCAACAGCTTCAGTTTCTGCAGGCCGGAGCCGTAGCGATACTGGAAGATCGGCATCAGCTTCCTGCCGGGGAAGCGCGCGAGGATGCGCTCCATCTCGTCGACCTCGGCGATCGAGCCGAAGAGCGGCTTCTCGCAGATCACATGCTTGCCGGATTCGATGCCCTTGCGGCAAAGCTCGAAATGCGAGCTCGGCGGCGTCGAGATGTCGATAATGTCGAGATCGTCGCGAGCAAACAGCGAATCCACATCCTGGGTATATTCGCCAATGCCGTATTCCTCGCACAGCGCCCTGCCGCGCTCCTCATCGAGCGAGCAGAGCACGGGGACGTCGAAGAGATCCTTGTTCCAGCCGAAACCGGCCAGATGCCGCGCGGCAATGCCTGCGCCGATGACGCCGACGCGTAGTTTCCTGGTCATGATATCCTCCTCAGCGAGCGCCGATGCGCGCGGCTTTCGACTGGGCGTCGAGCGAAAGGCGGCAGACTTCGAAAACGTGATCCTGGGTCATCGCCGTCTGCGTGCGGCTGCCGACATCGGCGGTGAAAGCGTCGAAATAATCGAGTTTTTCGCCGCTGCAATCGATATGGGTCATCTCCTTGCCGTTGACGAGAAAGAGGTGATCCTTGCCCGGCCGGCCGGCAATGTCGATGTATTTGCGCAGCTCGATATAGCCTTCGGTGCCGAGGATGGTGAGGCGACCGTCGCCCCAGGTCGGCAAAGCCTCCGGCGTGAACCAGTCGACCCTGATATAGCCCGCCGCTCTGTCGGAGCGCAGCAGCACTTCGCCGAAATCCTCGAAGGCGGGTTTGTCGGGCATGCCGAAATTGCCGATCGAGCTGGCGATGACTTCGCCCGATGTGGATCCGGTATAGAACAAGAACTGATCGACCTGATGCGAGGCAATGTCGACGATGATGCCGCCGAAGGCTTCGGGATCGAAGAACCAGTCCGGCCTGGTCGGCAGCTGGAGGCGATGCGGGCCGACGCCGAGCGTCTGGATTACCTTGCCGATCGCGCCCTCGGCGACGAGCTTGCCGGCCTTGACGGCGGAGCGCACGCAGTGGCGCTCGGAAAAGCAGATCGAGAAGATCTTGCCGGTCTCGGCGACAGTACGCCTGACCTCCTCAAGCTGGGCGAAGGTCGTGACCCCCGGCTTGTCGGTCATCACGTCCTTGCCCGCTTTCATCGCGCGGATGGCAAGCCCGGCGCGGTCGCGCGGGATCGCGGCAATGCAGATGACGTCGATCGACGGATCGTCGAAAAGCTTCTCCCGGTCGATCTGCGGCGCGTCGGGATAGGTCTTTTCGAAGGCTTCGCGCAATGCCGGCACCGAGGTCTGCGGGCAATAGCCGACGAATTCGCCGCCTGCGGCCAGCAATCCCTTCACGTGATCGAACGTATGCCCATGGTCGATTCCGACGACGGCAAATCTCAACATCGCTGCAATATCCTCCCGGGATTTTTGAGCGCCGGCTGAAGGCGGCATCCTTCATATCGAGCAAAACAGATAACGAAACTTGCCTCCTGTCAAGGCAAGGCAGAGGTTGAAAGTGCACGTCTACATATGTAAACATTTGAAATTAAACAGATATTTTGTATCTAAATAGTTATTTATCGAGTTCTGGCGCCTTTTTGCCGACACGCCGCTCATTCGATCCGATTGGACGAAAGTCTTTTTCTCCAGCATCTCTTGCCCCGTATGCGCGAATGTGGTCGATTTCAGCCGCTGCCCGCTTGGGGGGCGGCACCATCTCGGAAATTTTCAAAGCACACGCCCCGCTTGCCTGTGACGGAGGATCACCATGACTCATCCCCTTCTCGATGCCGCTGCATCGGCTGGTCTTTTTGTCGGCCGCGTCTGGAGCCCCGAGGCTGCCGGCCCGAGCATCGTAACGCTTCGCGAGGGGATGCTGGTCGACATTACCTCGCGCGACGCGCCGACGTTGAGTGCCCTGCTCGAGCGAGAGGATGCCGCCGGCTTTGTCCGCACTGCAGGCGGCAAGGCGATCGGCTCGCTGGAGGAGATCGCCGCCAACAGCAAGGGAATGCCGGATGAAGCGCGTCCCCGTCTGCTGGCGCCGGCCGACCTGCAGGCAGTCAAAGCCTGCGGCGTCACCTTCGCCCAGTCGATGATCGAGCGCGTCATCGAGGAAAAGGCCGCCGGCAGTCCCGAGCGCGCCGCCTCGATCCGCGAGCGCGTCAGCACGCTGATCGGCGGCAGTCTCACCAATCTCAAGGCCGGTTCGCCGGAAGCGGCCAAGGTCAAGCGGGCGCTGATCGACGAAGGCATGTGGTCGCAATATCTCGAAGTCGGTATCGGGCCCGATGCCGAGGTCTTCACCAAGGCGCCGGTGCTGTCCTCCGTCGGTTGGGGTGCGGATGTCGGCCTGCATCCGATCTCGACCTGGAACAATCCCGAGCCGGAAATCGTGCTTGCCGTCAACAGCCGCGGTGAAATCCATGGTGCGACGCTCGGCAACGACGTCAATCTGCGCGATGTCGAGGGCCGCTCGGCGCTGTTGCTCGGCAAGGCAAAGGACAACAACGCCTCCTGCTCGATCGGTCCTTTCATCCGCCTGTTCGATGCCGGTTATGGCCTGGACGACGTGCGCAAGGCCGAACTCGACCTGAAGGTCACTGGCCGGGATGGCTTCGTACTCAACGGCAAGAGCTCGATGTCGCAGATCAGCCGCGATCCGACCGATCTCGTCAAACAGACGCTTGGGCCCCATCATCAATATCCCGACGGGTTCATGCTCTTTCTCGGCACGCTGTTTGCGCCGACGCAGGACCGCGATGCGCCGAAGCAGGGCTTCACCCATAAGATCGGCGATGTCGTCGAGATTTCCTCGGCTGGCCTCGGCGCCCTCGTCAACACCGTGCGCCTCTCCACCGAATGCCCGCCCTGGACCTTCGGCATTGCGGCGCTGATGGGCAACCTGGCGAAGCGCGGATTGCTCTAACCTTTTGATTTTTCGTATTTCCGGCGGAAAACCGCTTTTGCATCTTTCCTGAAGTGCTTAAGCTACTGATTCCGCCGCCTGCCTTCCAGCAAGTCGAGGACGGAGTTTGCCGCCTCCAGGACGTTGGTGCCTGGGCCGAACACGGCGGCAACGCCGTGTTCGTGCAGGAACTCATAGTCCTGCCGCGGAATGACGCCGCCGCAGACGACGATGATATCGTCACCGCCCTGCGCTCTCAGCCTGTCGATCAGCTGCGGCAGCAGCGTCCTGTGGCCTGCCGCTAAGGACGAGACGCCGACGACATTGACCTTTTCGCCAAGCGCCATTTCGACGGCCTCGTCAGGCGTCTGGAACAGCGGGCCGGCGAGCACATCGAAGCCGATATCGCCGAAGGCCGAGGCGATCACCTTGGCGCCCCGGTCGTGCCCGTCCTGGCCGAGCTTGGCGACCATGATTTTCGGCCGGCGCCCCATCGTTTCCGTGACCCCCGTCATACGCTCCTTGAGGACGGCAAGTTCCGGCTCGTCACTATAGGCCTCGCCGTAGACACCCGTGATGACCTCGGGTGTTGCGGCATGATCGCCGAAGGCAGCGCGCATGGCGTCGGATATTTCGCCGACGGTGGCCCGGGCCCGCGCCGCTTCGATCGCGGCTTCGAGCAGGTTGCCGCGGCCGCTGCGCGCCGTCTCGGCCAGGAGAGCCAACGTCTCGCGCACGGCCTTGCCATCGCGCCGTCGCTTGGTTTCCTCGATGCGTTTGATCTGCGCAATGCGCACCGCGCTGTTGTCGATCTCCAGAATGTCGATCGGCTGTTCGTTGTCGAGCCTGTAACGGTTGACGCCGACGATGACCTCTTCGCCCTTGTCGACGGCGGCCTGGCGGCGTGCGGCCGCTTCCTCGATCAGCCGCTTCGGCAGGCCCTCGTTAACGGCCTTGGTCATGCCGCCAAGGGCCTCGACCTCCTCGATCAGCGCCCAGGCCTTGTCGGCGAGTTCCTGCGTCAGGCTTTCGACGTAATAGGAGCCTGCCAAGGGATCGACCACCTTGGTCACGCCGGTCTCGTGGCTCAGGATCAGTTGCGTGTTGCGGGCGATGCGGGCGGAAAATTCCGTCGGCAGCGCGATCGCCTCGTCGAAGGAATTGGTGTGCAGCGACTGCGTGCCGCCGAGCACGGCCGACATCGCCTCGAAGGCGGTGCGGATGATGTTGTTATAGGGGTCCTGCTCCTGCAGCGAGACGCCGGAGGTCTGACAATGGGTGCGCAGCATCAGCGAGGATGCCTTCTTCGGCTCGAACTCCTCCATGATCCGGGTCCAGAGCAGCCGTGCGGCGCGCAGTTTCGCCGCCTCCATGAAGAAGTTCATGCCGATCGCGAAAAAGAAGGACAGCCTTCCGGCGAAATCGTCGACATTGAGGCCCTTGGCGATCGCCGCCCTGACATATTCGCGGCCGTCGGCCAGCGTGAAGGCGAGTTCCTGGACGAGCGTCGCGCCCGCCTCCTGCATGTGATAGCCGGAGATCGAGATCGAGTTGAATTTCGGCATCTCCCTTGCCGTATATTCGATGATATCGGCAACGATCCGCATCGAGGGTTCCGGCGGATAGATATAGGTGTTGCGGACCATGAACTCCTTGAGGATGTCGTTCTGGATGGTGCCCGACAGATCGGCCTTCGAAACGCCCTGCTCCTCGCCGGCGACGATGAAGGCGGCGAGGATCGGGATGACGGCGCCGTTCATGGTCATCGACACCGACATGTTGGCAAGCGGAATGCCGTCGAACAGGATCTTCATGTCCTCGACGCTGTCGATCGCCACACCCGCCTTGCCGACATCGCCCTCGACGCGTGGATGATCGCTGTCATAACCGCGGTGGGTGGCCAGATCGAAGGCGACGGACAGGCCCTTCTGGCCGGCGGCCAAATTCTTCCGGTAAAAGGCGTTCGACGCCTCCGCCGTCGAGAAACCGGCATATTGGCGGATCGTCCAGGGCCGGCCGGCATACATCGTCGCGCGCGGGCCGCGGGTGAAAGGTGAAAAACCGGGAAGCGAGCCGAGGTGTTCGGCGCCCTCAAGATCCTCTGCCGTGTAGAGCGGTTTGACGGCGATACCCTCAGGCGTCTGCCAGGTCAGCGTCTCGGGCGAGGCGCGCAATTCCTTTTGCGCAAGCTCCGTCCAATCCGGCAATGTCTTCTTCGTCATGCGTTTCCTCCGGCTTTTTCATCGGCAGCCTACCACTTCACAGGATCGCCGTGCGATACAAATCCTTGAATTTTTATTCCCGGCTGAGGAGCCGTCCCATGAAGACAATGCAGATCTATGCCTTCGACATGAATTGCGTCGGGCATATCAACCACGGCCTATGGACGCATCCGCGTGACCAATCGATGCGCTATACCGATCTCGATTACTGGACGGAGTTCGCCAGGACCGCCGAGCAAGGCAAGCTCGACGGCATCTTCCTCGCCGATATCGTCGGCGTCTATGACGTCTATAAGGGCAGCCCTGCTCCGGTGATCGAGACGGCGGCGCAGATCCCGGTCAACGACCCCCTGATCCCGATTTCGGCGATGGCCCATGTGACGACACATCTGGGTTTCGGCGTCACCGTCAACACCACCTACGAGCCGCCCTTCCTGTTGGCGCGACGCATGTCGACGCTCGATCACCTGACAAAGGGGCGGATCGGCTGGAACATCGTCACCGGTTATCTCGACAGCGCCGCCCGCAACATGGGCTTCGACAGGCTGCCGGAGCATGATGCGCGTTACGACGCGGCCGAGGACTATCTCGAGATCCTCTACAAGCTCTGGGAGGGCAGCTGGGACGACGATGCGGTTTTGCGCGACAAAGCGGGCGGCATCTATGCCGATCCCTCCAAAGTGCGGGCCGTCCATCATGACGGCAAATATTACCGGATGGAGGGCATTCACCTTTGCGAGCCCTCGCCGCAGCGCACGCCCCTGCTCTTCCAGGCCGGCGCTTCGGCCCGCGGCCAGGACTTTGCCGCCCGCCACGCCGAATGTGTCTTCATCGCCAGCCCCAACCCCGGGGCGGCCCGGCCGACTGTCGACGCGCTTCGGGCGAAGGCGCAGAGGTTCGGCCGCGGCGGAGCCGCATTGAAGATCCTGAACCTGATCAGCGTTGTCGTCGGGCGGACGGAGAGGCAAGCACAGGACAGGCTGGAGGAGTATCGCCGCTATGCGAGCGTCGAGGCTTCGCTTGCGCATTACTCCGCCTCCATCGGCATCGACCTGGCGAAATACCGGTTGGATGACGTCATCGACCAGAGTTCGACCAACGCCAATCAATCGGCGCTTGCCGCAATCACCAAGCAGGCGGCAAAGCCGGTGACGAAGCGGGAGATCGTCGACCAGATGGTGCTCGGCAGCCGGATGAAGCCGATGGTGGGCTCGCCGGAACAGATCGCCGACCATCTTGCGACATGGATCGAGGAAGGCGGTATCGACGGCTTCAACCTGGCGCGGACGGTGGCGCCGGAGAGCCTGCGCGATTTCGTCGAATTGGTGGTGCCGGTGCTGCAGGAGCGCCGCCTCTTCAAAGCGGACTATGCCGAAGGACCGTTGCGGCAGAAGCTTTTCGGCGGCGGGAATGGCAGATTGCCCGCCGCCCATCCCGCCGCGCGCTTCCGCCGCTGAACTATCGCCGATCCAGCTTGGCGACAAGCCGGTCGCCAAACCATTGGATGCCGCAGACGAGGACGATGAGGACGGCCACCACCGCGATCATCACGGCGGTTTCGAAGCGCTGATAGCCGTAACGAATGGCGAGGTCGCCGAGGCCGCCGGCGCCGATCGCACCCGCCATCGCCGAAGCGCCGATCAGCGTCACCAGCGTGACGGTGAAACCGGCGACGATGCCGGGCAGCGCTTCAGGCACCAGCACTTCTCGGATGATAGTCCAGCGGTTGCCGCCCATGGCGCGCACGGCATCGATCAGCCCGCGGTCGACCTCCCGCAGCGACACTTCGGCGATGCGGGCGTAATAGGGTGTGGCGGCGATGGCGAGCGGCACGATGGCCGCCCAGGTGCCGAGCGCCGTGCCGACGATCAGCCGCGTCAGCGGGATCAGCGCCACCAGCAGGATGATGAAGGGCACCGAGCGGAAGCCGTTGACAACAGCGCCGAGCACACGGTTGATCCAGAGATTTTCAGCGATGCCGCCGCGTGCCGTGGCGACAAGGGCAAGACCGAGCGGCAGGCCGGCGACGAGGGAGATCACGCCGGAGGCGACGGTCATCAGAACCGTCTCCCAAAGCGAGCGGATCAGCAGTTCAAGCATGATCGGTGTCATAGCCAAGCACCTCCACCCGGGCGGACCGGGCCGTCAGAAATTGTTCGACCTTTCCGGCAAGCGCGGGGTCGCGTGCGGGAACGGCGATGAAGAACCGCGCAACCGGCTGGTTCTGGATATGGTCGATGCCGCCATGCACGAGGCGGAAGGAATGTGGCAGCGCCGCCGAGAGTTCGGCAAACAGCGCGCCTTGCGCTTCAGGCCCGGCCAGATCGACACTGAGGATCGCCTCGCTGCCTGATGTCGCCGACAGCCGGCCGGCGATATGATCGGGAAGCTGCGGGCGGATGCCGCCGAGCAGGCTCCTTGTGATCGTTTCCTGCGGATCGGCAAAGACCGACCAGACCTGGCCCTCCTCGACGATCCGCCCGGCATCGATGACCGCGACGCGATCGGCGATGCCGCGTACCACTTCCATCTCGTGGGTGATCAGCAGAATGGTCAGGCCGAGCTTGCGGTTGATGTCCTTCAGCAATGCCAGGATCGACCGGGTCGTCTCAGGGTCGAGCGCGGAGGTCGCCTCGTCGGACAGGAGCAGCGCCGGGCGCGCCGCAAGCGCGCGGGCGATGCCGACGCGCTGCTTCTGGCCGCCGGAAAGCGATGCGGGATAGGCTTTCGCCTTATCGGCAAGGCCGACGAGCTCGAGCAGTTCATGCGCCCGCTTCAGGCGCTCGGCCTTGGCAACGCCCTCGATCTTTAGCGGCAGCGCGACATTGTCTTCGACGGTCTTGGCCGAGAGCAGGTTGAAGTGCTGGAAGATCATGCCGATGCGGCGGCGCAGCGGCTGCAACTGCTGTTCGGCAAGCGCCGTGATATCGCGGCCTTCGATCAGGATCTCGCCGCTGTCGGCGCGCTCCAGGCCGTTCAGGCAGCGGATCAGTGTTGATTTACCGGCGCCGCTGCGGCCGATGATGCCGAGAATCTCGCCTCTCCTCACGGTCAGCGAAATACCGTCGAGCGCGGGCGTGGTTCCGAACCGCCGCTTCACGTCGGTCAGCCTCACCACCTCTTCGGCAGCGGCCGCCTGCGGTTGTGTCGCGATGGCTGTGGTGGAAACAAAGGAATTCATGTGCTTTTCCTTACAAATGCCGAAGGCGGCCCGGGCAAAAACGCCCGGACCGCCTCTCGGCAGGCCTTAACCCCGGCCCTGTTTCGGATCAATAGGCGCTGAGACCCGTCCCTTTGTAGACCTTGTCGAATTCGGCCTTGACAGTCTCGTTCTGATAGGAAGAGACAAGTGTCTTGACCCAGTCCGCATCCTTGTTGTCGTCCTTGACGGCAATGAAGTTGCGATAGGGATTGTCGGCGATCGGCTCCTGGGCAATGCGTTCGGCCGGAGAAAGACCGCTCTTCAGCGCCCAGTCGGTGTTGACGACACCGGCATCGAGATCGTCGATCGAACGGCCGACAATGCCTGCGTCGAGTTCCTTGATTTCGATCTTCTTCGGATTGTCGGTGACGTCGGCGACCGTTGCGAGAATGCCGGTGCCGTCCTTCAGCTTGATCAGGCCTTCGTTCTGGAGAACGCGTAGCGCCCGACCTTCGTTCGAGGGATCGTTCGGCACGCCGATGACGGCGCCTTCCGGAATCTCCGCGACGGATTTGTATTTCTTGGTGTAGAGGCCGATCGGCCAGACACCGGTGTAACCGACGCGAGTGATGTGGTAGCCGTGCTGCTTGATCTGGTTGTCGAGATAGGGCTGGTGCTGGAAAGCGTTGGCGTCAACTTCGCCGCGCTCCAGCGCTTCATTCGGCTGTGTATAATCGTTGAAGATGATCGTTTCGATCTTGAGGCCTTTCTTTGCCGCCTCGCTTGCGACCACGCGCCAGATGTCCTCCTCCTCGCCGGCCATGATGCCGACCTTGATCGACTTGTCCTGGGCAAAGGAAGGAGCAGGTGCTGCAAAGGCAAAGAGTGTGGCAGCGGAAACGGCGACGGCGGCAAGAGCCGCGCGGCGCGAAAGGGGGAAGCCGTGAAGATTTTTGTTCTTGGTCATTGTTATATCCCGTCTGACTGAATGAGGCCAAGCGCGCCCCGAGCAGGCGGATATTGGCAAATGCGTGGATCGGGAGCGACGAAGGAAAGTCTGATGTGGAGGAAGGGTTGGGAAAACTCTTGCCCAGCCATCGATATTGGCAGGATAAATTTCTACAAAATTTATGGATTACTTGCGGCTTGTAAGCATATTCTAAAAATGAAGACGGCGCCTCGAAGGCGCCGTTTCAAGCCTGTGCGGTACTTTTTACTCGGCAGCAATAAGAGCCTGATTGCGGCCGGGAAAGAAGGCCGAAAGCTCGCCGATAACCTCCTCGATCCGCTTCGAAAGCGGTTCGGATGACACGCGGTAGTCGGTGAAGTCGCGATCGGACGCGTAGACGGCCGTCGGCAGCGTGTGCGACATGAAGAAGCCGAAGAGCGGGCGCAGCTGATGCTCGACCATCAGCGCATGCCGGTCGCCGCCGCCTGTCGCGGTGATGATGATCGGCTTGGCGCGCAGTTCATGCGGGTCGATCAGGTCGATCAGATGTTTGAACAAGCCGGGATAGCTGCCTTTATAGGTCGGCGCGCCGATGACCAGCAGATCGGCATTGACGATATCGTCGATGACTTCCCTGGCGCGGCTGTCGAGATCGCCGCGGCGCAGCGCCTGCCCAAGCGACGGGCCGACATCGGTCAGGTCATAGAGGGTGTTGTCGAAGCCGTATTTCTCGCCGGCAAGGCCGGCAATGTTTTCAACCAGTGTGAAGGTCTTCGAGGGTCGGTTGAAGCTACCCGCCAGGCCGACCAGTTTGTAAGCAGACATGCCATTTCCTTCCAATATCGTACCGCGACCGAATATTGGATAGATATTATCTATAAAAATAGTGGATTAAAGAGATGCCTATCCCTCTTCACCATGAGGAGGAGAAAAATTCATTCGCCTGCAGGGGGCGCATCATGCGGACGATATCGCCTCAGGCTGCTCTTGGCTTCGGGATGCGCGGCAGGAAGATTGTCAGCAGGCCGAGTAGCGGCAGGTAGGAGCAGATGCGGTAGACGAGGTCGATGCCGTGGGTATCGGCGAAACTGCCGAGCAGCGCCGCACCAAGCCCCCCTGCCCCGAAGGCAAAACCGAAAAAGACGCCGGCAATCAGCCCGACGCGTCCGGGCACCAGCTCCTGGGCGAAGACGACGATTGCCGAAAAGGCCGAAGCGAAGACCAGGCCGATGACGACGCTGAGCACGCCCGTCCAGAACAGGTTCGCATAAGGCAGGAGAAGCGCGAAAGGAATGACGCCGAGGATCGAGAACCAGATGACGAAACGGGCGCCGAAGCGATCGCCGATCGGCCCGCCGAGGAACGTGCCGACGGCGACCGAGCCGAGAAAAAGGAAGAGCATCAATTGTGCCTGCTGGACGCTCAGTGCAAACTTGTCGATGACATAGAAGGTGAAATAGCTCGACACGCTGGCCATGTAGACATTTTTCGTCGCCGTCAGCAGCACGAGGATCAGCAGCGCCCAGACGACCCTGTTCTGCGGCAGCGGCAGAGCCCGGCTCACCGCCGGCCTGCTGGCGTTCTGGCGACGATGGCCGATATACCAGTTGCCGACCCAGCTCAGCACGACCATGCCGACCATGGCGATGGCGGCAAACCAGGACACGCTGTGCTGGCCGAGCGGCAGCACGATGAAGGCGGCGAGCAGCGGGCCGATCGCCTGGCCAGCATTGCCGCCGACCTGGAAAAACGACTGCGCGAAACCGTGGCGGCCGCCGGAGGCAAGACGGGCGACGCGCGAGGATTCCGGATGGAAGACCGCCGAGCCGAATCCGATCAGGCTGGCGGCGAGCAGCAGCAGGGCGAAGCTGCCGGCATTGCCGAGCAGGATGAGGCCGCAAAAGGTGCTCGCCATGCCGACCGGCAGCGAATAGGGCATCGGCCAGCGGTCGGTGACGATGCCGACCAGCGGCTGCAGCAGTGATGCCGTGACCTGGAACGTCATGGTGAGGAGGCCGATCTGGACGAAATTGAGATCGTAGTTCGCCTTGAACAGCGGATAGAGCGAGGCGAGCAGCGACTGCATGATGTCGTTCAGCATGTGGCAGAAGCTGACCGCCACCAGGATGGACATTGTTGTCTTTTCGAAACGGGGCGCGCGCTCGGCAACGGTTGCCATGGACATTTCTCCTGGACGGCCCGGATGGTTGCCGTGCCGCGTCGCTTTGTTCGATGGATTTCGGGCGATCGGGGCTGGGGAAGATGATCAAGCGGCGGTCGCTTATGTGCATTTAGCGTAAGGCGGGAGCCAATTACAGCCCAGTTCCATCCGGATCGGTACGCCTTTTGTTCGATTTGCCCTTTTGCCGCTAAATTTTGCTTCGCTTCATCTCTTGCCGGACAAGGGTTTTCCTACCACACTCGGTTGCGATCAGCATATATATAGTATGCGATGTGAAAACAAACATGGAAAACCGAGGCGGGGAATACTACAGCTGCGCTGATTGAAAATGCGATCGAGGCTGAAAAAACGCGATGAATGTCAAGACACCGAATGCAATAGACGGCTATGTCGGAGCGCGCATTAGAATGCGCCGGCAGTTGCTCGGGATGAGCCAGGAACGGCTTGCCGAGCAGATCGGCGTGACCTTTCAGCAGGTTCAGAAATACGAGAAGGGCATCAATCGAATCGGCGCGAGCCGTCTGCAGCGAATCGCCGACGTGCTTCACACGTCGCCGAGCTTCTTCTTCGAGCAGGAAAATTCCGAGCCGTTGACGTTGCAAGGTCTGGATCTGCCCGCAAATACCGATCCGGTCGCCGAATTCCTGCGAACGAAAGAGGGTTTGGTGCTCAACCGCGCCTTTCTGAAGATCGCCGACCGGAATATCCGTGAAACGATCATCCAGTTGGTGAAGGCGATGGCGCAGGCGGAAAGCGGCGGTGTAACATTGGGTGTCCCTGTCGTGGATATCGCCCTTCCGCTCGGAGAATAGTCAGGCATACCGGCAGGCACTATCCGCATGAAGCTCAGGCTCGAGTCATTTGGCGAGTTGCGACTGATCGACCCGGCAGGGCGACCGGCGGCGTTCCCGGAAAAAGGCCTGCTGGCGATTTGTTATCTGCTGGATCGTGATCTGCGGGACGGAGCCGGGAGCGAATATCCGCGCTCGGCGCTGGCGCGGTTCTTGTGGGACAGCCATGACAATTCTGACATCATGGCCAACCTGCGTAAGACGATATCGCGCATTCAGACGCGTCAGACCGAGCTCGGCGCCGAGCTTCTGGCCTTCACGGCGACCGGTGTGCGGGTCAGGCCGGATGCCTTTTCTGGAGATCTCTTCGAATTTGCCAACCCCGAAGGCGAAGGCGCCCTTGGAAAGCTGCAGCGGCTGGTTGCCATCCTTCGCCAGGATTTCCTGGCTGGGCTCAGCGACCAAAGCGCCAGTACGCGGCAATGGATCGCCGGCCAGCGCGACCGGCACATGGCAGTCCTGGTGGATGCGCTGAAAACGGCGCTGCCGATGGCGCGGTCGCAGGAGGATGTGAGCCTGATCAAGGAGGCGGCGCTCAGGATTTTCCGCGAGGCACCGGATGACGAAAATATTCGTCGTATCCTCCTCGAGGCTTATGAGTCCGAAGGACAGCTGGAGAAAGCCCGCCGGCTTTTCGAGACGAGCAGACATGAGCTGGAAAGCGCAATCGATATCGGCCTTGACGTCCAGGCGCTGGGAGAGGTCCGCAGGATTTTTGCCGGCGGTCAACCGCCACAGAGCTTTGCGGTGCCGCTCACCGACGGCGGCGTTCGGGTTCCTGGTCCCCTACCCCGTGGGCCCCTGCCCCGTCTGGTGCTGCTGCCGCCGGGCGGGACGGATGTGATCGGTGCCTTGCCGATGCTTTCCGAGGCGCTGATCGAGGACGTGACCATCGGCCTTTGCGCGCTGAATACGGTTTCGGTGGTGGCGCCCCATACAGCCGCCCGCATCGCAGGCAATGCCGACAAGGCGGAACTGATCCAGCGCCATTCGATTTCATATGTTCTCGACACGAGGCTTTCCAATAGCGCGGGCGTCCCTGCGCTCTTTGTCCAACTGATCCATGCCGACAGCGATGAGGTCATCTGGGCCGAGCGTTT
Organism: Rhizobium sp. N324; assembly: GCF_001664485.1. NCBI lineage: Bacteria > Pseudomonadati > Pseudomonadota > Alphaproteobacteria > Hyphomicrobiales > Rhizobiaceae > Rhizobium > Rhizobium sp. N324. The sequence continues at coordinate 402,616 of NZ_CP013632.1, forward strand.
CAGCCTCGAGAAATACGAATTGATAAGCCACCGGCGCGACATCGCGCGGCAGATTGCCAGAGAGCTTGCCGGCCAGGTCCGCCGGCATGAAACCATGCGCGATTCCTTCGAGGGTAATTCAGCCGCCTATCACAGCTACCTTCTCGGTCTGCGGGATGTGAAGCGGCTCGCCCTCCCCGACGTGCGCCGCTCCCGAAAGGCTTTCCGTGAGGCGCTTCAACACAGCGCACATTTCGCCCCCGCTCTCAGCGGATTGTCGCGCACGTTTCTCGTCGAGTGGCTGCTGACGGCACGCGGCGATAGTCAATTGCTTGGGCTTGCGGAGGACTATGCGAACCGGGCGATCGTCGCCGATCCTTCGTTTGCGGCCGGCTTTCGTGAACTCGGCGTTGCCAAGCTCTATCTCGGCGACCTTGATGAAAGCGTCCTGGCATTGAAGCTCGCGGAAGAGCTGAGCCCGCATTATGCCGACGGCATTGCGAGTTATGCCGATACGCTCGTCCATGCGTCGCGCCCTGCCGATGCACTGGCCAAGATCGAGCGAGCCATTTCGCTCAACCCGCTGAGCCCGACCGACTATCTATGGACGGCGGCGGGGGCGAATTTCGCCCTCGGCCATTATGCCGAGGCGCTGGAGCAGATCTCCATAATGGACGACCGCACACCGGCCGACCGGCTTTCGGCTGCCTGCTGGGCCATGCTCGGCGATGCGAAAAACGCGCGTATCTATATGCGCAAGGTGCGCGCGATCTATCCGGATTTCGATGTCGATAAATGGCTTTCGGTCGTCCCCTTCAAGGAGCAATGGCAGAAGGAACAGTATCGCGAAGCGTTGCGCAGGGCCGGCTTCTGACGTTGGGAAGATCCTGTCACGCCTGTGTCACGCGCGCCTTTCGTTCAAGAGGATTAAACTGTTTCTCTGCCGGCACCCGCCGGCAAGGGAAGCCGGAGAATTCTTAAGATGCAAGACGCAGCCGAAGCAACGATCGCGCCGAAAAGTGACGAAGAACTCAAGGAGCTAGTATCGCTCGCCAGGCTCGTTGCCTATGCTCGTGAGAATGCCAGAGACCTGAACGCCGAATTCTCTGCCTATTGCCTGGACCTTGCGCTCGGCGCCCTGCTGCAGGATCTCGACAGAAGCGGCGTATCCCTTTCCCCCGAAAGCGGCCAGGACAGTAGCCTGCTCGGCACACGGCACTGAAGATCTCGGAGCGCGGCGCGCATCGATATATCGATTCCTGCTTATTGCGATCGGCTATGATGCCTATGCCGTCTCGATTCGGCCCGTCGGACGCGATTGCTGCGGGGAGCCCGCCACCGGCGGTGCATCCCAAGCCTTTGAAAAAGATTGGACAACCCAGCGGTAGGGTATTGTTAACCCTATTTGCCTTGCCACCCCTCCAGAATCGGCGCTAAATGCGGTTTCAAAGCTCGCAGGGCTTTTAAATCGCATTTTCGAGATTTCCATGAATATGGCACCGCAGATAGAAAAAGCAATTTCCGATGTAGACCAGTTGATCATTGGTCAGGCGCAGGAGCTATCCGATAAGCTGAAGCAGCATCGACTCGAAATGTTTCCGCCGCGCGCGCTGAAGGGCCTCAGGGAATTTCAGCTGGCTGAAGCGGCGCGTTTTCTCGGCGTGACCAGCGGCTATCTGCGCAATCTGTCGCTGGAAGGCAAGGGCGCCCTTCCCCAGGTCACACCGTCGGGCCGCCGGTCCTATACGGCCGAGCAGATGGAAGAGATGCGCACCTTCCTGGAGCACAATGCCCGCGCCGGAACGCATTATATGCGTCACCGCCAAGGTGGCGAACATCTCCAGGTCGTTGCCGTCGTCAACTTCAAGGGCGGCAGCGGCAAGACCACAAGTGCCGCGCATCTTGCCCAGCACCTTGCCCTGACCGGCCACCGTGTGCTTGCCGTCGACCTCGACCCGCAGGCGTCTCTCTCCGCTATCCACGGCTTTCAGCCAGAATTCGACGTCAACGAGAACGAGACGCTCTACGCCGCCATTCGCTATGACGATCAGCGGAGGCCGCTCCGAGAGATCATCCGGCCAACGAATTTCCCGAACCTGCATCTGGTGCCGGGCAATCTCGAACTGATGGAATTCGAGCATGATACGCCGCGCGTGCTTGCTCAGGGCAAGGCGGGCGACTATGGGCGCGTCTTCTTTGCGCGGCTGGACGAGGCGCTGTCCTCTGTCGCCGACGACTACGATGTCGTCATCATCGACTGCCCTCCCCAGCTTGGCTTTTTGACGATGAGCGCCATTTGCGGCGCAACGGCGGTTCTGATCACCGTGCATCCTCAGATGCTCGATGTCATGTCGATGTGCCAGTTTCTGCAGATGCTCGGCGAAGTGCTGAATACGCTGAAAGGCGCCGGCGGTAACATGAACCTCGACTGGCTGCGTTATCTGGTCACTCGCTATGACCCGCAGGACGGGCCGCAGACGCAGATGGTCGCTTTCATGCGTTCGATGTTCAAAAACCATGTGCTGACCAACCCGATGTTGCGCAGCGTTGCGATCTCGGATGCGGCAATGACCAATCAGACACTTTACGAGGTCGAGCGGAGCCAGTTCACCCGCGCCACCTATGACCGCGCCATGGAGGCGATGGATGCCGTCAACAATGAGATCGGCGATCTCATTCACAAGGCCTGGGGGCGGAAATGACCGAGAAGTTTACTGCGGTAAACCGGGGCGAGGAGCTGGCTGATGGCGCGTAAGAATCTCCTCTCGGGCCTGATGGACGATTCCAAGAAGTTTACTGCGGTAAACAATGAGGACGAGCCGCACCAAAGGGACGAGAAACAGCAGATCACCTATAAAGGGATCGGCGCTCTTGGAGCCGTCACGCGCAGTATCGATGCGCTGGCCGCCAAGGCAGATGCGGCCAAAGCGATCGAGGAGAAGCTGGCGACCGGCGAGACGGTGATTGATCTCGACCCTGCGCTGATCGAAGATTCGTTCGTCACGGACCGGCTGGCGCATGCCGACGAACAGTTTCGCGAATTGGTCGAGGCGATCCGGCTGCGCGGTCAGGATTCGCCAATCCTCGTCCGCCCGCATCCGGAGAAGGACGGCCGGTATCAGATCGCCTTCGGCCATCGTCGCGCCCGCGCCGCCAAAGAACTCGGCAGGCCTGTCCGCGCCGTCGTCAAGAAACTTGACGATCGCGACCATGTCATCGCGCAGGGCCAGGAGAATTCGGCGCGCGCCGATCTCTCTTTCATCGAGAGGACGATGTTCGCCGACAAGCTCGACACGTTGGGTTTCGATAGGGAAACGATCATGTCGGCGCTCAGCGCCGACAAGACGACGGTTTCCAAGATGCTGTCCGTCACCAAGCGGATTCCAGCGGAAGTCCTGGCCGCCATTGGTGCGGCAAAGACCACCGGCCGTGACCGCTGGCACGACCTGTCGGTAAAATTCGAGACCGAAAACATCTCTGCCCAGGCGATCGAGTTCAGCAGGTCGGCGGAATTCGAGACGGCGGAGCCGGATGCCCGCTTCGATATGCTGGTTGCCTTCATCAATAGGCGGCAGCAACCGGCGGCATCGATCGCAGCGCCTCAGCTCGCGGCCCACGCCTGGCAGCGCAAGGACGGAGCGGTCAAGGCGAAGATCAAGGATGACGGGAAACAGTTCACCATCGCGCTGAAGGCGGAGAAGGCATCTGCCTTTGGAGCCTATATCGCCAGCAATCTGGATCGTCTCTACGAGGCGTTCGAGAAGACACAGGATTTGACAAAGAACGGAGATCAATAAGCAAAAGAAAAGGCCCCCGAACGTTGCCGTCGCGGAAGCCCTCTCTGATCTAGACACCCAGAGAATCACATTTCCGCGAATCATAGTCAAGAGTCTTTGGCACCGAATTTGGTGAGCCGCGATCTTTTGCCTTGAAGAAGGCGAAGACAATGGAAAGCGGAAGTGTGACGACGCCCTTCGGGCGGCGGCCGATGACGTTTGGCATGCTGGCAAGCCAGGCGGCGGCTCGGAAAATCGAGCCCGGCCAATCAATTGATAAGTGGAAACTCTATCGTGCGCTGTGCGAGGCCAGGCCGCTGCTTGGCGTCACCGACAGGGCGCTGGCTATTCTGAACGCCTTGCTGAGCTTTTATCCGAAGGGAGAAATCTCTGAAGATAACGGGCTTGTCGTGTTTCCGTCCAATGCACAGCTTTCCCTGCGGGCGCATGGAATGGCAGAGCAGACCATCCGCCGGCACCTGGCGAGCTTGATCGAGGCCGGATTGCTGATCCGTAAGGATAGCCCGAACGGCAAGCGCTACGCCCGCAAGGAGCAGGGTGGGGAGCTGCGTGAAGCATTCGGGTTCTCGCTCGCGCCGTTGCTCGCCCGGGCGGAGGAAATCGAGCGGCTGGCGGCGAAGGTGGTTGCGGAACGATTGCACCTGCAGCGGCTCAGAGAGCGCCTGACGCTTTGCCGACGCGACGTCGCCAAGCTTATCGAGATGGCGTTGGAGGAGGGGGCTGCTGGCGATTGGGATGCGATCCATCTGCATTTTCGCCATGTCGTCGAGCGGTTGCCGAGGTCGCCATCCGCCGGGCAGGCCGCAGCCGCACTCGACGAGCTGGAACTGCTGCGCGAGGAAATCACCAATCAGTTGGAAATGCAGATTAAAACCCACAATCAAAGCGGCAATGCCCAACATTCTGAGCGGCACATACAGAATTCAAACCCATATTTCATCTCTGAACTTGAACCAAGCTTCGAACCGAAGCAGGGCGCGACGGCGGAGGATCGATGGCCAGGTCGGGCCGAACCGATAGGCCGGATGCAAAAAGATGAAGCGAGGAACGAGCATGTCTCCGGGTCGCGGGTCGCCTCCACCGCCAACGGTGGGCTCAAAGCCTTCCCGCTGGGGTTGGTGCTGCAGGCCTGCCCTGAGATTGCAGCCTATGGGCCCCAGGGCTCAGTCGGCACATGGCGTGAACTGATGGCCGCGGCTGTTGTGGTGCGTTCGATGCTCGGCGTCAGTCCGTCGGCCTATGAAGAGGCCTGTGAGATCATGGGAGCTGAAAACGCTGCCACCGTGATGGCCTGCGTGTTGGAAAGGGCAGGGCATATCAATTCCGCCGGCGGTTATTTGCGCGATCTGACACGCCGCGCCGAGAGAGGTGAATTCGCCATCGGTCCGATGTTGATGGCACTTGCCCGCAGCAATTCTCCGGTGAGAGGGAAGACAGGATGA
>NZ_CP013633.1:300000-447145 GCF_001664485.1 Rhizobium sp. N324
CATGCGCATCGGAGACAACGAGCTTCACGCCACGCAGACCCCGCCTGGTCAGCTTTCGAAGAAACTCCGTCCAGGTCGCCTCGGCCTCGGACGTGCCGAGCACCTCGCGTCGACCGTCGGTGTTGACGCCGACGGCGATGATTACGGCGACGGAGACAATACGACCACCGCGCCGAACCTTGAGGGAGGTCGCATCGATCCACAGGTAGGGCCATTCTCCTTCGATGGGCCTGTCGAGGAAGACCTTCACCTTCTCATCGATTTCTTCGCACAGCCGGGATACCTGGCTTTTGGAGATGCCGCTCATGCCCATGGCCTTGACGAGGTCATCGACGGATCGGGTCGAAACGCCTTGGATATAGGCTTCTTCGATGACCGCCGTCAGGGCCTTCTCGGCCATCCGGCGTGGTTCGAGAAAGCTCGGGAAATAGCTGCCTGTGCGAAGCTTGGGAATGCGCAGCTCGACGGTGCCCGCCCGTGTCTCCCAATCCCGGTCGCGATAGCCGTTACGCTGGGCCAGTCGGAAGCCATTCTTCTCGCCATAGCCCGCGCCGGTCTTCGTGCCGACCTCCAGCGCCATCAGCTTCTCGGCAGTAAAGCCGATCATCTCGCGCAGCAAATCGGCATCGGCGCTCTTCTGAACGAGTGAGCGCAGGTTCATCATGTCGTCGGTCATCGGTGGTGTCCCTCAGGTTGGCTCTAAGCAACCCGACCCTACCGGAAATCACCGATGGCTATGAAATCCAGCTACACCACTCCATTGGACACGATCAAGAAGCGGAGCATATATATGCTGAACGGAGCGCCTAAAGGCGGAATAAATTACCCTAGCTCAGACCGAGTATGCGCCGGAACCCATCTCTTTATCGATATGTGGGATGCAGAAAATACGGGAAATGCTGAAGCGATTGAGGCGGCGGTAGCGCAAGCCGTTCATGACTGCCGCGCAACGATGTTGGAATCGAGTTATAGAAAATATAGCGAAGATGGGGGCGTCACGGGCTTCGCAATTCTCGCTGAATCGCACATTTGCGTAAATACCTGGCACGAAGAACGCATGGTCGCGATAGACGTATTTTTTTGTGGTTCGCTAGACCCGTACGCGAGTATCACCGCGTTGCGCGACGTATTTCGTCCATCCCGGATCGATATTAGCGAGCACAAGCGTCTTCTTGGAACAAGAATAACGCATCCAAATATTGTGGAAGCGCTTTAACCGAAAGTATTCTCCGAAATCGAGGCGGAACATGTCTAGACAAATCGTTTTCGTGCGCGAAAAATACCCTTCTGAATTCCGCACTATGATCGTGCCGAATGAAGTGCCGTACTACACAGAAAAGGGCTTTGAGGTATTCGTCGAGCTTGGTATCGGCGAAAAAATTGGCTTTGCGGAACCAGCCGGATGTCCTAAAGCGCCGGCGTGTCTGGTTCGACGGCCAACTGAATCTCGATCCAGAACAGCTGATCTTCATCGACGAAAGTGTGCTGCAGAGGCACGGAAGGAGTTCAGTATGAGCTAACCCCGTAACGTGAAGCTGCGTGAATGATGGAGGATGGCCCTCCGGGATCGGCTTTCAGGAGCGGGTCTCAAACCAGTCCGAACTGCTGCGATAAAGAGCCGTGGTGGCTGGGGCTTACTTTCCGCCGCCGGTGCGCGTCGTCTCCATTCCAAAGAAGACCGGAGGCGAAAGGGTTTTGGGTGTGCCGACGGTCAGTGATCGGATCGCGCAGATGGTGGTCAAGCAGATGATTGAGCCGGATTTAGAGCCGCTCTTCTTGCCAGACTCCTATGGCTACAGGCCGATGAAGTCGGCTTTGGATGCCGTTGGGGTAACGCGTCAGCGGTGCTGGAAGTACGATTGGGTTCTGGAATTCGACATCAAAGGGCTGTTCGACAATCTTCCGCATGATCTCTTTCATCGAAACCCCATTTTGTCGTCGAACGCTCGTTGCGTGATCGCCCTTGATGAGAAACCCTTTTAGCCAGTTCCAACGCCGCGGCCGGACATGGGGCAACCATTGCCCGATTGACGCCAGTCTCCAACTTAAGTGGCTCAGCTCTCTTCAATGAGGCCACAGCTAGCAAGGGCAGAGACGAAATCGTGAACGTCGCATTTGGTGACGTCATACCGTTCTGATTTAAGCTCGCTCAGTATCCTTGGTAGTGTATGCTCGCCGTCCAGTTTCGAAACCAAACCGGCGACCCAAGGCGGAGGAGATTGGATGATCTTTCTTGATTTCTGGGATTCCTTCCCGATCCAGATACTCCCGTCGTCGGCTACAAACACCTGATGAGAACGCTTTAATAACGGCTTAAAGTAGTGCACGAGCGACCTCACTCGGTACGAGGGGCGACATCGCACCTGAATTTGCAGCCAGGACAGACACACGTCGCCCTTGTTGCAGTTTGACGTCTTCTTCGCCAATGGCAGAACCGCGGTGGACGGTCCGAAACATAACGCCGTTCATGCTCTTTTCCTCCTCTTCGAGCCTTTCATTTGGCCCAACCCATCGCTGGCGGTTTTCCAGCTTGTCAAGAAGTATAAGGCGGCTTCGGGAGGCCCATACGGTCGTATGAAGCCCCACTTCACCATTACGGTCGACTCGGCGCCCATTGCTGATAAACAAAACTCCAATCTCTCGGCATGTGGTAGATCCAAAAATCGTGCCAGCTGCAAAAAGAGCCTAGGAAAAGTTTTCCTATTTGCTCGGAGCCTAAATGCAACTGCATCAACAGCGCCCGAACAATATCGCGTCGCGTTTCAACAAATCGGCAGCGCCGCATGCGCGCCAATCAACCGCAGACGAGGGAGAAAACTCCGAGCAGCTCCGGCAGTGTTCTGGTAAGCGCGTCGCCGTTTTCCGCAAAGCGGCGCACAACGGCAGCGCCTATGCAGTCCGCCCCGCCATGACAAGCGCAATGCGCGCGGTGGAGTGCTCGGCAGGAGGGAAGAGTTCGGCTCGTGGCGTCCCGGGCATGGCGGGTGCGCCTACCCCGGTTATTAAACGATCTCCAGCCACCGTCGACGGTCACCACAGACCCGGTGACGCTTGCGCGCTGGCGAGAAAGCGCACCGCTCGGGCAATTTCGTCTGGACGCGCCACGCGACCCATTGGCACCCGGCTGCGCACCGCGATGAGGTCTATCTTGCCCGCGCGTTCAAGTTCCGAAACCATCGGCATGCGCACGTAAAAGTTCCCTGACCAACGTTGACGATCTCGAGGCTGAATCCTGATCGATCAAGTCTCACTTTCATCCTCTTGAAGGAATGCAGTCTTCCTAAATGCGTAGACGGGGTCATCGGGACATGATGCTCCGATCGGCTGCCGGTGGCCGAACTGCTCAGTCTCGGATGCCGCGGCCAAGATCTGCTCCTCGACTAGATCATAGACCACCGTCCGTTCGGCAATTCTCCAATCCCCTCCCTTTTTCAGGAACAGATCGCAATAGCGGCCGCAGATCAGGGCCTGACTTAGCGTTCCGGCCTTGTTCGGTGCGCGTTGCAGTGCGGCGAAGTAACTTTCGACGGCGGCTTTTTCCGGGCTGCTGAACTCGATCAGAATGTTCGTGATTTGATGGATGTTGCGCGGTCCCGTCTTGAAGACACCAAGGGCGAACTCGATGAAGCCCTCGGCCGAACCGGAATAGGTCCCGTGATTGTCACGTGCATCGGGCCAGTAGGAACTGCGCAGCGCCCTTTCATCGGCGCGGTCTATCCCGCGGCAATACCGATAGAGGCAGTCGCGGAGCGCCTCGCGGTCGAGCAATTCGGTAATTTTTTTGTGTTTCATCGCTTGTCGCACATCTGATATCGGGGCGCTTACCCATCCAGTGACGCAGCCAGCTTTCAACTGCTCGGCTGACGTAAGGAAAAACCCTCCCTCTGCTTAGGCATGCATGTAAACAACTGCCCTTAGAAGTAGACACCAATGGGAGAGCTGCGGGTAAGGTGTTTGGACAGCGACGGCGCCGTCATGCACCAGTTGCGTTGCGTTTCAACCCCCACAATGTTGGTTGAACAAAAGGCGATCGAGCAACGCATCCGAAACGCAATCTATCTCCAGCGCACGTTCAGGGCAGGATCGAGCGCCTCGCGACGCGAACAGTTCGTCCCTCTCCTCGACATCGATTGCACCGGGCAGTATGTATCCCTCGTCGTCAAGATTGAATATTTCGGGCGCTTGGGCCCAGCATCTTGCATGACCTTGGCATTTGGAAGTGTGCACTATGACGCGCATACGGTACTCCATGTCTTTCCTCCTCTCAATTATCAGGACCAGTCCAGGATCAGATTCTCCATTCCAAACACGTGGCCCCCATAGGTGATGGGCGCCGTACCATCCTTGATACGGAAGTCAGGGATGCGCGACAGCCACTCCTCCAGGCCGATGACGATCTCTCGCCGGGCAAGGTGTGATCCAAGACAGCGATGGGGACCGTACGCAAAAGCGGTGTGGCGATTGTCTTCTCGTGCCAAATCGATCGTGTTCGGATTTTCGAATTCCACCGGATCACGATTGGCAATCATCGTGGCGCAGGAAATGTAGTCCCCCTTACGGATCGGCGCGCCTTCGAAATTGATATCTTTCGTCGCCACACGGATCATCTGCACGGTCGAATAGGCGCGAAGCAGTTCTTCGGCTGCGAGCACAATTCGATCCGGTTTGCTCCGCAGCAATTCCTGTTCTGTCGGATTGCGCGCGAGATAGGCCAGGTCAAAGCCGATCGCCGTTGCCACGGTGTCCAGTCCCGCGACGAATAGAAGCACGCCTATTCCATGGATTTCCTGGTCTCTCAACAGGCGGCCGTCGACCTTTGCCTGCACGACGAAGGTCATGAAATCGTCGGCCGGTTCTTTGCGGCGCATCGCTGCAAGTTCATCGATGAACGCCAAAATTGTTCGGGCGGCTGCGGTTCGTCTGATGCCGTCGCCGTGGAGCAGGTCCTTCCCCCAGCCCACGAATGTATTGAGGCGCTCATCGGATAAGCCGAGCAAACGGAGGAAGATACTAACCGCAAAAGGAAAGGCGAAGTCCGTCAAGATGTCGCAGCTTGTGCTCGACGCGGAAATCTTGGAAATCAACGCAATCGCCCCATCACGGACCGCCGGTTCAAGCTCCATTATCCGCCTGGGCGAAAGCAGCGGATTGAGAAGTGAGCGAAACACGCTGTGAGCCGGGGGGTCGAGTTCAAGCGGGATCAGCGGCCAGTTTTCGCCAAGCGCCGAGGCGAAAAGGCTCCGATGGCTGGAAAAGGTTCCGGTGTCCTGCAGCAATTTGCGTTGGTCCTGAGCGCGAACGATGACCCAGGTACCTCGGCCATCGCGCGTATTGCAGGGAGAATAAAAGATTCTCGGTCCATTATGGAGGCAAGCGACAGCTGCGTGCGGATCCCCATTTGGCATGCGCTCCATGCCGGGCGACGTGAACAGGCTGAAGTCCTTCACCATTTCGGGAGGGACATGTTCTGGAACCCTAATGGTAGCCACTGCTTTTCTCCTGTCATCAAAGCCCCTTCGCCGAGAACGAATTCTCCTCGGAGAGGGAGCGAGCAAAATCGTTGAGCGCCAGATTTCCAATCTCAGCAGCGCGAGGCGCCAATGACATGCGATGCAGCGATCAGATCGCCGTGCGGCTCGAAATCCACGCTGCTTTGTTGGCCGAAGTCGAAATTTCTTGGATGCCTCGCCCGCCCTTCCGGTCGACATCGGATTTTCACGGGTACCTCTCTTCCGGTAAATGCGTTCTGAGCACAGATGCATTTTGATTTCCTCCGCTCCATGGCGGTCACCAAAGAAACCGGCCGACAGTCCTTGCCGCCCCGCAAGAAGAACTTCAAAGTTCATGCCAATTTGATTGATTTGGCCGGAAAGAAATTTTCAATTGCCTTTCAGCGCTTTGGCTCAAGGCAGAACAAAGATTGGCTGATCAAGGCCGTGTCGCGTATCTAACAAAACCCGACATCAGGTGCCGGATGCCATCTATTCAGGTGCGACTTTTTTCCAGCCACCACAGCCGGGGGCCAGAGACAGCGCGACGAGTAACGAATGTCCTGATGTACTGCGATGCAGTGGGATAGCTTGAGGGTGGGTAGCTTTGAATTGTGGCATCGAGCTAGCGGCGGAATTCCGGGAACAGCTCGAAGCGTGCTACTCCTTTGTCCTGAATGTCAGTTCTACCGGCCCGACGACACCACCCTAAGAGTCGGCGGCAATCTGCCGATTGGGTGTTGCCTGACAGCAATGGATATGGTGGCCTACCGTCCGCCGAGACGGAAGGCGATGGCCGCAGAAAGCCCGCTCAAGCGGCGGGCCGAAAATGCCGTCCGAAACAAATCCACAAAACTGCCCTGCCTGGCACGGCAAGAGCGTGGGTACGGAGATTTGATCTGGATCAAATCGCAATCCCGATGAAATTGATAGCCATCAAAGACGCGCTGGAAGAAATAGGGATAGCCGAAGTCGCAACGGCCGCGTGGTCGTCTCGGGCATGTCCGGCATAGGCGGTTTTCGAAGGGATCAGGACATGGACGTCGCACGCAGTGAGGTTCTCGTGATTAGCACTTCCGTCGCTTGCCGTTCCTGCCAGGCGCGGCACGGCGTCGTTTGCGGCGCCTTGTCGGCTGGCCAGCTTAGCGAACTTGGCCGCCACTCGCTGCGCCGCAAGGTCGACGCAGGCTGCGAGATCATTGCACAAGGATCGGAAAACTCTTTCTATTCGAACATCACGCGCGGCGTGGTGAAGCTCTGCAAGGTGATGTCGGACGGGCGCCAGCAGATCGTTGGCCTGCAATTCGCCCCCGATTTCGTCGGCCGCCCCTTCGTGCGCGAAAGCACGCTGTCGGCCGAGGCCGCGACCGATGCGGAGATCTGCGTGTTCCCCCGCAATTTGCTCGAACGCATGATATTGGAGACTAGGGAATTGCAGCGTAGCCTGCACGCTCAGGCGCTGAACGAGCTGGATGCCGCGCGCGAATGGATGCTGACGCTCGGCCGGCGGACCGCCGAGGAGAAGGTCGCAAGCCTGCTCCACCTCATTGCCGCCCACGCCGAGACGGCGACGAGCACTGCCTTCGATCTGCCGCTATCGCGTGCCGAGATTGCCGACTTTCTCGGGCTGACGATCGAAACCGTCAGCCGCCAGTTGACCCGGCTTCGCAAAGAGGGCGTCATCCGCATCGAGAACATCCGGCATATCACCGTGCCCGACATGGATGCGCTCGCAAAGAAAATCAGCGGGTAATTACCACCCGCGTATTGGAAAGGCCAGCCTGGCGCGCCAGCGTAAAGAACTAGGCGGCATTGTCGGGATGCAGACGGACGTGCCGGGCGCTACCACATCGAGCATTCCGGGCGAGAAAACTTCTAGTCCCGGAGCCGCCGGCTTGCAGCTCGGGATAGCCGCCGGGCAGGTGGGTGGCGTCGCCATCGGCGCCGGGCGCCCAGCACGTCGCCAGCGAGCTGAGCGGTGAGTGGTGAGAGGAACAAAATATCAGCTCCGCGGCGACGTCAGCCGAGCAACAAATGCTCGTAGGCCAAAGGCTACATAGCGCGACCCGGGTGCCGGTCGGCATCAGCCGATCGATATTGGCGGCTGCGAGCTCTTCACGCCCCCAACCTGCGGATATCCGCCATCGTCGTCTTCTGTGACGAAATTATCGGAGCCGTTTGCGTTTCACCATTTTTCGATGCGCGGTCCGAGCCTGGCGCCCCCTTTTTGTCGGACCTCAAACTTTCTTGTGCAGTTTCAAACAAGAAAACGTGCGCGGGTAGACATACGCACGAGCAGAACCTCAAACCCCGTGACCCGCGCCTTCCCGCCGCGACCGGACTGGCGGGCAGTATGCTAAGGTTCTAAAAGGCGGCAGAGAAACCTTGATCGAGATGCGGTCGGAAGTAGCCGAAACAGCGCCCGGCCGTCAGCGCGGCACAACGGCTTCACAATTCGCTCGCCCGCACGAGCAGCGCACGGGTGCGGCGACGAAGGCCCTGTGCTGACCGCAAGTCCATCTCCTTCAGGCCAAATGGCATGACGCTTGCTTGCCCTGGCGTGTGGGCCGAGGTCGGATTCGTGTTAGCCGTGACTGAGAGGCCGCAAATAAATTTTCCTGGAGGAGCTTCATTGATGACGATGGAAAAGCAGGTCCCTATTGTCACCTTTCGCACGCGGGTTCGCGACGAGTCTATATCCGGTCCCAACCCCTACCGCTGGGAAGACAAGACGACCGACGACTATTTCAGCGGTAAGCGGGTAATCCTTTTTTCGCTGCCGGGCGCCTTCACGCCAATCTGCTCCACCTTCCAACTGCCTGATTTCGAAAGTCTTTATGTCGAGTTTAAGAAGAATGGCATTGACGACATCTACTGTCTCTCCGTCAACGATGCCTTCGTCATGAATGCTTGGGGCAAGTCTCAGGGGTTGAAAAATGTCAAGCTTATCCCGGACGGTTCGGGAGAATTCACTCGGAAAATGGGTATGCTCGTCGCCAAGGACAATCTCGGTTTCGGTCTGCGCTCCTGGCGCTACGCTGCCGTGATCAATAATGGCGTCGTGGAGGGGTGGTTCGAGGAAGAAGGCTTTGGCGACAACTGCGCGACCGATCCGTATGGCGTTTCTTCGCCGCAAAACATTTTGAAATGCCTTAAGGCCCCAGCCTTCGTATGAGCATTGAAGCCAACGACCAGCAGCTACGACTTGTCGTGCACACCTGCGCCGAATGATAGGAGTTTTGCTCGAACCATGAAGTCCTTTACAAGCCTTCATCAGCGTCAGCAGCAATCGCTGGTTATTACGCCCCAGCTCATCGCGTCTATTCGCTTGCTGCAGCTGGCGCACACCGAACTGAATCAGTTCGTGGAACAGGAAATCGAGAAGAACCCATTTCTCGACCTGGCGTCGAATGACGGCGGGGCTTCTGGCGTATCGCCAACTGCGGGGGATGATCCAAATATCAGCGCACGCGAAGACCACGTTGATGGACCGGCCAGGACGGACATGCCTGAGCTGTCTAGTCCCTGGAAATCAATCCGTGACACAGGCAACCTTTCGCCGGGGGAAAGGCCTTCCCTGGATGAGTTCGCCGCCTCAACTGAGACATTGCACGAACATGTCGCCCATCAGATCGCCCTCACTGCCTTCACACCCCAGGAGCGGCTGATTGCTGGCGCGCTTGCCGACCATCTGGATGACACTGGGTATCTGCAAGTGAACCTTCAGGAGCTAGCAGAGAGGCTAAATAGCCCTGAGGCTGGAGTGAAGCGGGTTCTTGAGGCTTTGCAGCTATTTGACCCGCCGGGCATATTTGCGCGAAGTCTGGGCGAATGCCTCGAGATTCAGTTGCGCCAACGAGACCGGTTCGACCCGGCCATGGCAGCTCTGGTCGCAAATCTCGAGTTGCTTGCGCGACGCGATTTTCGAGCACTGAAGCGACGTTGCCGGGTCGATGAAGACGACCTTCTCGATATGTTGAACGAAATTCGTGCACTTGACCCAAAGCCTGGAAACCAGTTCCAGTCCGCAAGGTCGGAATCCATCATACCCGACGTCTTCGTCCTACCCTCGCCGGGAGGCGGATGGCACGTCGAGCTTAATCGGGAGATTTTGCCCAAGGTACTGATCAACCAAACCTATTTTGCGCAAGTTACTCGCCTAACCGCCCAAAGCTCGAAAGATCAGTCATTCCTCAACGAATGCTTCCAGAGCGCGAGCTGGTTGGTTCGGAGTCTCGATCAGCGCGCCACGACGATCCTTAAGGTGGCGACCGAAATCGTGCGCCACCAGGATGTCTTTTTGGAAGATGGCATTGCTCATCTTCGCCCTCTCAATCTTAAGACCATCGCTGACGCGATCGACATGCACGAGTCCACTGTAAGTCGGGTAACGTCGAACAAATACATTCTCACGCCCCGCGGCGTGTTCGAGCTCAAGTATTTTTTCACCGTCGCGATCCCGTCCTCACAAGGCGGTGACGCGCACTCGGCCGAAGCTGTGCGCCATCAGATAAGGGCACTTATTGCCGCAGAGACGCTCCATGATGTGCTGTCCGACGATGGCATCGTTGCCAAGCTCAAGGAAACAGGCGTCGACATTGCTCGCCGCACAGTCGCCAAATATCGCGAGGCGATGAACATCCCCTCGTCCGCGCAACGCCGGCGGGAGAAACGGTTTGTACTGGCGGCCGCGGAGGGATAAGTCCTTTGTACCGTAGGTGATGCCCTTTTCCCAAAAACCGCGGAACTGAGGCACATGTGACATTGTGCTTAGTCCTCTCCATGGAGGATCGACTTCATATGGGCTGGCGACCGCAGCCTCGTCACGGGAGCTTCAAAAGTTGTTCCGGCCGCTTAAGCTGACGTTCCAGAAAAGATTAGATGTCTGTTCCATAGCCCAAGCGCTTAGGGGCTAAGCAGTTAATCACGAAACTCGTGCAGAATTTTTATGTCGCGCAAGCGACAAATCTAGAAGCAGTTGTCGCCTCCCATTCATTTTCGCCGAACCGCTGGGATTTCGGTGCGGCGGCAACGAGAGCCTCAACCGAAAATGATAGACGGAGATACGCGGGCAGACGTTCTGGAGTTGGCGCGCTTTCGAGATCTCCGATGTTCGACGACGCAGGAATACAACACGCGGGCTGATCGAACTCTTGGCCTTCCTCACCGCTTGGCACGACGCATGCACGGTAATCCGAAAATGCGCCATCGAACAAAAAGGAATCATCCCATGATCAAGCTCACAGAGAATGCCGCCGCCATCATGAACGTAACGCTTTCCCGAGCCGAGCAGGCGGAAGGCTTTCGCATCGCGGTCGAGGCAGGTGGATGCGCCGGCTACAAATACCTGGTGGGGCTAGAAAGCGTCCAGGGCCAGGGCGACGCGGTGATCGAAACAAATGGGGTCAAGGTGTTCGTTGACGCAGACTCCCAAGCACACATCAACGGCATGACGATCGACTTCGTGACGGGACCAGAAACCTCCGGTTTTGTCTTCGACAATCCCAATGCGCACCAGAACTGCACTTGCGGCAAATCCTTCGGCTGATCACCGAGAAAGCGAGAGAGCCATGCGGAATTATTGCGAAAAGGTCATGGTTTCCTTTTTCAATCCGAAGAACGACGGCGTGCAGGAAAATCCCCTCAGCGAGACCGGGGCAGTTTCCTACGGTAGAGGGCCTGAATTGATAATTGGAGTCGATCCAACGGTGGAAGCGTTTCTGGTGACGCCGTCGTCCTTGCGTTCCAACCCAGCGACCGCCTTCTCGCCAGCGCTGGCCGAACTCATAACCCTAAAGCCCGCCGAAGCGCCTCAAACCGTCCGTCAGGAGACAGCAGGCTTTTTAAGCGGTTTGCTGCCGGAGAAAAAGGTCTGCTCATCAACGGATTATCCTGAGGCAGCAAAATTTTTTGGCGGGCATCCGGGCCAGGATTCCAAAGGAGACGCCCCCTCTGCAAGCAGTTCCGCGCCGAGGAAAGGTGAGCGAAGACGCGTGCGTGTCAAGAGGCTTGATTTCATGACCAAGTCGCTCACTTCGCTAGATCTGGCAGTAGACGGACGACACTCGTTCAAGCCGTCGAAGACGTGTCAGCGGTTTATACAGTACTGGTCGTCGAAAGCCTCGTTCCGGCAGAGGAGGACGATCAGACCGTCACAACAGAAATCTGAGGCCTGGAGAAATTGGCAGGGTCGAAATCGATGTTGTAGCCGGCAATCGCGTAGGACAGGGTCTAAAAATCGCCGCAGCCTGCAACAGTTCAGTTCTCAGCGACAAGCTAAGCTGGCGACCCATCTAGTTAAGCAGCCGCGGCGAATCCAACCGTTGGAAAAGGCGCGAGCGCACAACGTTCTTCCCTTCCTACTGATGGCGGCTATGCGACGTTATCGATGCCAACAAGATCGCGTGACGCGCCATCGCACGACTCCACCCCGCGCTGCTTGCCCGAGGCTAGCAAACAACAGCATGTGCAAGACGCCGCAGCATTGTCACCGCTTCCCCTCAGTCGAGATCCACCCATGAGAGCGATCTATCTCGACAATAATGCAACGACCAGAGTCCATCCTGAAGTGGTTGAAGCCATGCTGCCGTTCTTTGCGGATCAGTTTGGAAACCCTTCGTCGACGCACGCTTTTGGCTCCTCCATCCGCGAGGCGGTGAGGAAGGCGCGCCGGCAATTGCAAGCGCTGATCGGCGCCGAGTTCGATCATGAGATCGTGTTCACCTCGGGGGGGACGGAAAGCGACAATGCGGCGATCCTTTCGGCGCTGGAGGTGATGCCTGAGCGCACAGAGATCGTGACTTCCGCAGTCGAGCATTCAGCGGTGCTGACACTCTGCGGCCATCTGGAGAAGACGCGCGGCATTAAGGTACACAGGATCCCAGTGGATCGACATGGACGTCTCGATCTTGACGCCTATGAGACCGCCCTCACTCATCGTGTAGCGATTGCTTCGATCATGTGGGCGAACAACGAGACGGGAACCATTTTCCCGGTCGCTAAGCTTGCCGAGATGGCCAAGAGAATCGGTGCACTTTTCCACACCGACGCGGTCCAGGCGGTCGGCAAGGTTCCAATGGACCTCCAACCTACTGCAATCGACATGCTTTCGTTGTCCGGACACAAATTCCATGGACCAAAAGGCATTGGTGCACTCTATCTCAGGCGGGGCTTATCTTTCTCCTCACTGATCAAGGGAGGTCATCAGGAGCGCGACCGACGCGCAGGGACAGAAAATACGGCCGGGATTGTCGGTTTAGGCAAGGCTGCCGAACTCGCCCTGAAATCAATAGACGACGAGAGGACCCGATTAAAGTCGCTCCGAGATCGATTGGAGAACGGCATTATCCAGCGTGTTCCAGGCGCCTTCGTAACCGGCGATAGGCTTAAGAGGTTGCCGAACACGGCGAACATCGCCTTTCAACGTGTCGAAGGAGACAGTATGCTCCTTCTTCTCAACCGCTATGGCATCGCCTGCTCTTCCGGCTCTGCTTGCTCCTCCGGTTCGCTGGAGCCGAGCCATGTCTTGAGGGCAATGGATATCCCTCATGCTATGGCGCACGGAACAATCCGCTTCTCGTTCTCGCGCGATAACTGTGACGAGGATGTCGACCGGGTGCTCGAAGTTTTACCGGGCATCGTTGAAAGGCTCCGGAGCCAATCCCGTTCCGGCCACGTGGCCGACACGAGCAGCCGGGTTCGTTCAGGGGAGTAGGAGCAGGCACGCTCATGAAACGGCAATTCCTTTTCACCGATACGACCTGCATGACGGCACCGGCATCGTATGAACGATCAGGTAAAAGCCGGGGCTCTCAGTCACATAGATCGCCGGTTCACCGCCCATGCGTGTTCATGGAGGGGGCCCAGCGCCATATCATCTTAATCAATCTCTCGACACCATCGGTGGATCGCATCCGACCACCAGCCTATGCCGACTCCAGTTGCAACGCGACTGCCTTGCGCCTAGCCGCGTCGAACCACGCATTCCGTACGTTGCAGCTTAAGCTACGGGAGAACGATCTCGCGATCACCGCTCACGACCAGGGGGAATCTTATGTGCCGTTGCTCCGCTGACAGCAGTCCCGTCGATGTCAAAGACATCCTCAATCGGCTGAAATCTCTCTCGGCTGCGGAGGAGTTCTTCGCAGCCCTAGGGGTCCCCTATGACCCGAAGGTTCTCGATGTCTCACGACTCCATATCATGAAGCGTATGGGCCAATACCTCGCGGCAGAGGACTTCTCCCATCTCCCAGACCGGGTAATCGCTGCTCGTGCCCGTGCCATACTGGAAAGGGCCTACTGTGATTTCGCGACCTCCGCGCCGCTCTCGCACCGGGTCTTCAAGGTGCTCAAGGACCACAATCCGAACAGACCTGTCACACCCGGCCGCACCGTTGTCCCGTTAGACTCTTTCCTGAAGCCGTTCGAAAAGAAATGAGCACGGTTGCGACACGACAATGTCGGGAAGCTTACAATTCAGTCATATGCTAGCAACGTCGGAATCGAAGCCATTTCAATGTGATAGAGAACGCCAAACGGTTGGCACGAATGATGCACGCAAGCATGTGTACTGACAAGCCCGCCACCCATAGAGGGAGGGAGTAAGAAACCGCCATGCACATAGTTATCTGTATCAAACAGGTACCGGACTCCGCACAAATACGAGTGCATCCGGTGACGAACACAATCATGCGTCAGGGGGTGCCAACCATCATCAACCCCTATGATCTGTTCGCCCTTGAAGAGGCGCTCCAGTTGCGCGACCGCCATGGCGGCGAGGTGACCGTGCTCACCATGGGGCCGCCCATGGCAGAGGACGCGTTGCGCAAGGCGCTCACCTACGGCGCCGACCGCGCCGTACTCTTGACCGACCGTCATTTTGCCGGCTCCGACACTCTGGCGACCTCGTTTGCTCTTTCGCGAGCCATCGCGAAGATCGGAGAGGCCTTCGGTACGCCCGATATCGTCTTTACGGGCAAACAGACCATCGACGGCGATACCGCCCAGGTTGGGCCTGGCATCGCCAAGCGCCTCGACCTCCTGCAGCTCACCTACGTTGCCAAAATCGTCTCTGTCGACATCAATGGGCGCGAGATTACGGTGGAGCGCCGCTCGGAAGGGGGCACGCAGACGCTGATGAGCAAGCTCCCTTGCCTAATTACAATGCTCGAAGGCACAAACGAAATCCGCCGCGGCTCGCTCGATGACGCGCTACGGGCCGCGCGCAGCCAGATCGTGAAGTGGAATGCGGCCGACGCTGGCATAGAGGACCTCACCAAGTGCGGCCTGCGTGGCTCGCCAACCGTCGTTAAGAGGGTCTTTGCCCCTCCTGAGCGGGCGGAAAAGGCGGAGCAGATCGACACCGCGGAAAAAACACCGCGCGATCTCGCGGAGGAGTTGATCGCTGGGATCTTTTTGCGCCAGCCGGCGCTCGAAAGCGAACTCGCCTTTGACGGCGAATGAAGGCAAGGAGCGACGATGTTGAGCACGAATCGAGAGAGCCCTCCTCCAGCCGCTGGCCGTGCCGCCATGAAGAAAGAGCTGCCCGATCAGTTTAAGGACCATCGGCACGTTTGGGTCTTCATCGAGCTGGAGCGCGATCAGGTGCATCCCGTCTCCTTCGAGCTGCTCGGCGAAGGCCGCAAGCTCGCCGACAAGCTGGGCGTCCAGCTTGCCGGCGTCGTTCTCGGACCACCGGGAGAGGCCACGTGGTTTGCCATCGCCGAGGCTTTTGCTTATGGCGCCGACCTGGCCTACATCGTCGAGGCCCCACTGCTCGCCGACTACCGAAATGAGCCTTTCACCAAAGCATTGACGGATCTGGTTACTAACTACAAACCGGAAATCCTTCTTTTAGGGGCAACGACGCTCGGGCGCGACCTTGCCGGTTCCGTGGCGACGACCTTGTTGACAGGGCTCACGGCGGATTGCACCGAACTTGATGTGGATGCGGACGGCTCGCTTGCGGCGACCCGGCCGACTTTCGGCGGCTCCTTGCTTTGCACGATCTACACGCTCAACTGCCGGCCGCAGATGGCAACGGTCCGGCCGAGGGTCATGGCCATGCCTCCGCGCGGGAATAATAAGATCGGACGCGTCATTCAACACAAAGTGTCGATGATCGAGGAAGAGATCGTCACTAAGGTCCTCGGTTTCTTGTCCGATGGCCAGTCGGCGACGGCGAATCTCGCCTATGCGGACGTCGTGGTTGCTGGAGGCCTCGGTCTCGGCGCGGTGGAGAACGTGAAGCTTATGAAGAAACTCGCGCGGACGATCGGGGCCGATTATGGCTGTTCGCGCCCCCTCGTCCAAAAGGGCTGGATGCCTGCTGATCGGCAGATCGGCCAAACTGGCAAAACTATCCGGCCGAAGCTTTACATAGCAGCCGGCATTTCCGGCGCCATCCAGCATCGCGTTGGCGTCGAGGGAGCTGATCTTATTTTAGCCATTAACACCGATCCTAACGCGCCGATTTTTGATTTCGCCCACCTCGGCGTCGTCACCGATGCGATCCGTTTACTGCCGTCATTAACGGAACTCTTCACCCATCGACTGTCGCCGCACAGTCGCGATAAGCTTGCAAACTGAGGGCGCCCCATGACTGAGGAAAACTTCGACGCCATAGTTATCGGGGCCGGCATGGCCGGAAACGCAGCTGCGTACACGATGTCGAACCGCGGCATGAAGGTGCTGCAGTTGGAGCGTGGCGAGTATCCGGGCTCCAAGAATGTGCAGGGCGCCATCATGTACGCGGACATGCTGGAGAAAATCCTGCCGGATTTCCGGGATGATGCGCCTCTGGAGCGGCACTTAGTCGAGCAGCGCTTCTGGATGATGGACGACTCGTCCCACATCGGTATGCAATACCGGTCGGACGACTTCAACGAGTCGAGACACAATCGCTACACGGTCATTCGCGCCCAATTCGACAAATGGTTTTCACGCAAGGTGCGCGAGGCCGGAGCGACGCTTCTATGCGAGACGACCGTGACGGAACTCGTTCGTGATCCAAAGGGCAAGGTGATTGGCGTTCGCACCGACCGCGCCGGCGACGTGATTCTTGCTGACGTGGTCGTTCTCGCAGAGGGCGTCAATGGGCTGCTCGGCACGCGTGCTGGATTGCGTGACACGCCGAAACCGGAAACTGTCGCGCTCGCCGTCAAGGAAATGCATTTCCTGGCCGAAGAGGTAATTGACCAGCGGTTCGGCCTCAAGGCCAATGAAGGCTGCGTCATCGAGGCAGTTGGCACGATCTCTCGCAACATGGCCGGGCTTGCCTTCCTCTACACCAACAAAGAATCGATCTCGATCGGCATTGGCTGCCTTGTCTCCGAATTCGCGGCAACAATGGAAAGTCCTTATGATCTGCTCGAAAAATTCAAAAGCCATCCGTCGGTAAAGCCGCTGATCGCAGGAGCGGAAGTCAAGGAATATGCGGCGCATCTCATTCCAGAAGGTGGTTACAAGGCAATTCCGCAGCTTTTTGGTGACGGCTGGGTCGTCGTCGGCGACGCGGCACAACTTAATAATGCGGTGCACCGCGAGGGGTCCAACCTCGCCATGACGTCGGGGCGCATCGCCGGCGAAGCAATCGTCCAGATCAAGAATCGCAAAAAGCCGATGGTCAAGGAGAACCTCTCCCTTTACAAGTCGATGCTTGAAAAGTCGTTCGTTATCAAAGACTTGCGGAAATACAAGGACATGCCTGCCCTGCTGCACACCAATTCCCGCAATTTCTTCACGACTTATCCAAGGTTGCTGTCGCAGGCCGCACAGAACTTTGTGCGAGTCGATGGCACCCCGAAGATCGACAAGGAACGGGCGACCACGGACACCTTCATCAAGGCACGCTCCCGCTGGGGGCTGTTTGGTGACGCGGTTCGCTTGGCGCGCGCGTGGCGATAAAGGAGAGATGAGATGACGGTTGCAGTGACGAACATACGCGTAGAGGACAAGCTTTACCAAAATCGATACGTGGTCGATGCCGGACGCCCGCATATTAGGGTGCGTCCACACGATTGGCCAAGCGTAAATCTGTATGCCCTCACAAGTGTCTGTCCGGCCAAGTGCTACGAATTGAATGACCAGGGCCAAGTGGAGGTTATCGCCGACGGGTGCATGGAGTGCGGCACGTGCCGCGTACTCTGCGAGGCAAGTGGAGATATCGAGTGGAACTATCCGAGAGGCGGTTTCGGCGTTCTCTTCAAGTTCGGATAAAGGTTTGCAACTCCACGATTCAGAATCAACTTGGGTTTGCAGACGGGCGCATCGGAAACTTGCAGAGGTGCGCGTTGCAGATTGGCATTAGAAATTACTATATATACATGCAAGCAAGGGTTATAAGAAACGTTAGACAACCCAAGGCCATATAATGACCCACATGCCCGCCCGACCGGTCGATGGAGCGGAACCCCTATCTGCGCTACCTGCTGGACCTATGCGCCAAGCAGGCACGCAGCGCAGCGGAATCTACGAGATATCAAAGGTACTGACTGCCCCCGCCCGGCTAGAGATTACGCTTGCCAACGTCGTGAACGTCCTCTCTTCCTTTCTGCAGATTCGATGCGGAGCAATCGTTGTTCTAGACGCTGAAGGTCAGCCCGACATTGCCGCAACTGGCGACATCCCCCCATCCTCTCAATCAGCCGCTCGAGGCGTTATACCTAAGGCCGTAATCGACCATATCGCGACGACCGGTATGCCCTTAATCGTAAAGGATGTCAGCAAGTCCGAATTATTTCAGGCTGAGCCGCAACCGCCTTGGAGCAGCGGCACCGTCCCAATTTCTTTTATTGGCGTTCCGGTAAAAGCCGATAATAAAATACTTGGCACAATATCGATCGATCGCGTCAGGAACGACGCCGCCCCCTTCCCCGCCGACGAGGACGTTCGCTTTCTGACCATGGTCGCCAATCTGGTCAGTCGGACGATCAGGCTTCATCGTTTCCTGAACCTGGAGGGTCGGCGACCTATCGGCGAACAAGAGAGACCGGAGAAGCCGATCATCGCGCAAAGGGGCGCGCCAGGCCGACATCCACCCGTCAAAATCGACGGGATTATCGGGGATAGCCCGGCTCTCCAGCAGGTGGTTGAAACCGTCTCGGTGGTGGCGAGGACGAATTCCACCGTGCTTCTGCGGGGCGAAAGCGGCACCGGCAAGGAATTTTTTGCACAGGCGATCCATGAACTTTCCCCTCGTAAAAACAAGCCGTTCGTCAAATTGAACTGCGCCGCGCTGCCCGAAGGCGTCCTGGAATCGGAGCTGTTTGGGCATGAAAAAGGGGCTTTCACCGGGGCCATCGCGCAGCGCGCCGGACGCTTCGAACTGGCAAATGGCGGAACGCTTCTGCTTGACGAGATTGGCGAGATTTCGCCCGCCTTTCAAGCCAAACTGCTGCGCGTCCTGCAGGAAGGCGAACTGGAGAGGGTGGGCGGAACCAAGACGCTTGCGGTCGACGTCCGGCTCATATGCGCCACGAATAAGAACCTCGAGATGGCTGTTGCAAACGCCGAATTCAGGGCCGACCTGTATTACCGCATCAGCGTAGTTCCAATTGTCCTGCCGCCGCTTCGAGAGCGACCCGGCGATATTCCACGCCTTGCGAACGCTCTTCTTGACCGATTCAACAAGGAGAACCAACGCGAGCTGACGTTTTCGTCGTCGGCGATCGAGGTGATGTCGCAATGCTATTTCCCAGGTAACGTCCGGGAACTCGAAAACTGCGTGCGAAGGACTGCCACCCTTGCGCGTTCAAGCTCGATCGTTTCGTCTGATTTTGCCTGCAAGAACAGCCAGTGCCTTTCGTCGCTCCTCTGGAAAACCGACGGGTCGCCCGGCGGCATCACCGTCGATGGGCATGCCCGGAGCAATGTGATGCCGACTTCATCGCCGCGCTCGGGCGGGAGCATCGGTGCGTCGGACGAGGTATCTTCCGTCAAGGCTTGTGATCCGCACGGTTCCGGTTGTCCCGCAATGGAGTCGCGCCTCACGCAACGGGACCGGTTGATCGAGGCGATGGAAAAGGCCGGGTGGGTTCAGGCCAAAGCGGCTCGTATTCTCGGCCTTACGCCTCGTCAGGTCGGCTATGCTCTACGCCAGCATCGCATCGAGGTGAAAAAGCTTTAAGCGCCTGGGTGATGTTGGACCTTCTCGATCTCCAATGCCTGGTTTGGTGGCTTACGGACAACTCTTTTGTCGACTGTCGGAAGCTTGACAAGTCTGTGTCCGAACCCGGTCGGAATCGGGCAATAAATGCAAATTCTTAAAGCAAATCCCGTCCTTGGGATGGCATGGCTTTTGCGTTTTGAAAGGCGACGTCAACTAGCAACGGAGCACTCAATGTCCGCACCGATGATTTCGCTTGAAAGTGCGACCAGCACGACATCCTTGGATCAATTGCTGGCGACCGCGAAACCGAGTGGCTGCACATCCTCGTCATGTGGCGTGTCCACAAAACCGGCCGACGTGGACCAGGCTATCTGGGCGAAGATCAAAAACCACCCCTGCTATTCAGAAGAGGCTCACCATTATTTCGCGCGCATGCATGTCGCGGTCGCACCAGCCTGCAATATCCAGTGCAACTATTGCAATCGTAAATATGACTGCGCCAACGAAAGCCGCCCTGGGGTCGTCTCGGAAAAGTTGACGCCAGACCAGGCGCTGCGCAAGGTCATTGCCGTCGCCAACGAAGTGCCGCAGCTTTCCGTGCTGGGTGTCGCCGGACCGGGCGATGCCTGTTACGACTGGAAGAAGACAAAGGAAACGTTCGAACGAGTTGCGGGGGAGATCGACGACATCAAGCTGTGCATCTCCACCAACGGGCTTGCGCTGCCGGATCACGTCGCCGAACTTGTCGACATGAATGTCGATCACGTGACAATTACGATCAACATGGTTGACCCTGAAATCGGCGCAAAGATCTATCCCTGGATCTTTTACCGCAACCGTCGTTACAGCGGCATCGAAGCTGCGAGAATTCTGCACGAGCGGCAAATGGTGGGCCTGGAGATGCTGACCGCGTGCGGCATCATCACCAAAGTCAATTCGGTGATGATTCCTGGTGTCAACGACGAACACCTGGTCGAGGTAAATAAATGGGTCAAGGAGCGGGGGGCGTTCCTGCACAACGTCATGCCGCTTATTTCCGATCCGGCCCATGGCACCTACTACGGCTTGACCGGACAGCGCGGCCCGCGGGCGCTCGAATTGAAGGCGCTCCAGGATCGTCTCGAAGGCGGCGCAAAGCTAATGCGCCATTGCCGGCAGTGTAGGGCCGATGCCGTCGGCCTGCTTGGGGATGATCGGGGCCAGGAGTTCGCACTCGACCAGCTTCCCGGAGAGATCACCTATGACGCCCGTAAGCGCGAGGCCTATCGGGAAGTGATCGCCCGCGAACGCGGCGATCACGCGACCGCCAAGAGCGAGGCAATCGAGACAGTCAAAGCAGCCGGCGATGGGTCCCTCCACGTCGCGGTCGCGACAAAGGGTGGCGGTCGCATCAACGAGCACTTCGGCCATGCGAAGGAGTTCCAAGTATACGAAGCTTCGTCGAGAGGCATCACCTACGTCGGGCATCGCAAGATCGAACAGTATTGCCTCGGAGGCAGGGGCGAGGAAGCCACCCTCGACGGCATCATAACTGCGCTGGTCGGTATTGACGTCGTGCTATGCGCCAAGATCGGGGAGTGCCCTAAGACTAAGCTCATGGAGGCCGGGGTTCGGGCAACGGATGCTTATTGCTATGACTACATCGAGACCGCCATCGGCACCCTCTACGCCGACAAGTTTGGCGTCGAACCACAAGCGGCGACGGCGTGAGCGCTCTTAATCCAACATCTTCAGGAGTTTAAAAATGGCCTTCAGGATCATAGCGTCCCAATGCACCCAGTGCGGTGCCTGCGAGTTCGAATGCCCCTCCGGTGCGATCAGGTTCAAAGGTGAGATCTACGTTATCGATCCGGAAAAATGCACCGAATGCAAGGGTACCTTCGAAACGCAGCAATGCGCGGAGGTTTGCCCCGTGCCGAAGACCTGCGTCCCCGCCGCACCTGCGATTTGACCTTCAGCATGGTCGGGGCTCCTGCGGAGAAGCCTTCAATGATATCCTGCAAGGAGGAATGCCCATGGGCCTTGGACGTGAACAGGAGGTCGAAATCCACAGGCCTCCACGATTTACACCCGGCGAGCGGGTGCGGGCCAGACTTCACGTAAAGAATGACGGCACCTATGCTGGCAAAAAAATTGGCGAAAATTTGGTGCGGAAGGGCGACGAAGGCTATGTGCGCGACATCGGCACCTTTCTCCAGCAGTTTTACATCTATGCCGTCGAATGGGTCGAACGTGGCACTATCGTCGGCATGCGTGCCCGTGAACTGACGAGTCTAGACAACGCCGCTGCTTGCGGCGCTGCTGAAATCGCGGGGCCCCCAACGAAGGAATAGCGACATGAAGATAATGATTCGGAGAACGAGCGCCGGCTTGTCGGCTTACGTACCAAAGAAAGATCTCGAAGAGCCGATCGTAGATGTCGAGGCTGATGACATGTGGGGCGGCACGATCACTCTCAGGAACGGCTGGAGACTCGTCTTGCCCAAGCTATCGCGGGATACGCCTCTGCCGATCACCGTCCACGCAAGGAAGATTCCTGACGAGGACTGATGCTGCAAACGAGAGGTAAGAGAAAACAGCATGAATAAAATTTTGACCTCGGACCGTCTCCTGATCATTCGCAACGGTGACGCCGAAAAAAGACTTAGGCTGCTTCAGGAAGCGCTCGCTGCGGATCGGATCGTTCCCTATCTCGGTCCGGATCTCCTTCGGCTGCAATCCACGGAACCACCTGTACCGGACACCCCGGAAGCCGTCTCCGCGGCACTCAACGAACGCACACCTGCCCCTTCCAGGATACGCAGCAATATGTGGTCAGTCGCGCAGTTTATTGAACAGCGACGGCATCGCCGGACGCTTCAGGCCTGGATGGCAGAAATATTTGGAGCACCCGTGGCGCCGACCGCCCTCCACGACTGGCTCGCAACGCTGCCGCTCTCCCTTATCGTCGACGGTTGGTACGACGGGACAATGCGTGCGGCTTTCGCGAAGACCGGTCGAACGGATGTCGTCGAGATTCAGGGCGTCACGCGTGCAAACGGCGGCGGCGACATTTGGACAAAAACTTACGATCTGGCCGGGAGAGACGTCGAATGCGTCTCAGCGCCAAAGACGGTCCTCTATGCGCCGTACGGCAGTGTTATACCAGCTTCGAACTTTCTGGTGTCCGATTCCGATTACGTGGAAGTCCTAACCGAAATCGATATCCAGACGCCAATACCTGGAATGGTGAAAGAACGGCGTATAGATCGCGGTTTTCTTTTCATTGGCTGCCGCTTCAACGATCAGATGCTCCGGATCTACGCTCGACAGATCATCAAGCGCTCTCACGGCCCCCACTTTGCAGTACTTGATGCGGAAGGCCTTACCAAAAACGAGCGCCGTTTCCTTGCAGCAAGCGGAATCACGGTGGTCGACCTGCCGATCGGCGAAGCCGCGGCTCTGCTTGTACCATTTGGTAGCAAGGCGGATGGTGACCATGGCCGCACGGCTTCCGCTTCGAATCTCTGTAGCGGCTAGAGTGCCGCAGATTGAAAACGTTCTGTTTCTGCCAAGTTCGAATGCCATACTGCCCACGTTTGCTGGCGTAGGGGATTGCGGGTGGGATCAATGGCGATGAGCGAGCGTGATCTTTAGCGGATCGAGGTTCTGTCGCAGGTGATCGACGGAAGATCGGCGACGACCGCAGGTTACTGTTCGCTCAATGTCAATGCGAAGGACCGATTATGAAGAAACCTAAACCATTCCCAATACAGCGGCAGAGCCGCGGCCGGAATCGCCAGAAATAAGCCTCGCATCGGCCACCGGGTGCCACTCGTGCGCCAATAACACGCGTAATCAACGGGATCGAGACGGCACACGCTTTACGGTCTTGCGCTTATTTGTGATCTTTATCCCAATATGGACTTCGATACTTGGTGTTTCCAAGTGACAAGCAGTGTGGCCAATAATTCTAACCGCCTAGCTCTGCGTCTTCATACTTCCAGAAATGATGTCCCTGGCGGCTGAAAGGAACGCGTCCATTTGGGTTCTGGTGCCGATGCTGACGCGGATAAAATTTTCCAAACCGGCATCGGGAAAGACGGCTACAAGTATGTTCTGCCTATCCAAAGACGCTTGCCACCATTTGCCATCTCGTCCGGGTGGCACCCGAGCTAGCAAAAAGTTTGTGTGGGAGGGGATGACAGAAAAGCCCAATTGAGACAAGGCAGTGGTCGTTCTGTGTCTTTCATGTTTAATATATCTGTGGTTCTCGTCGTAGTCGGCGCGGTGCGAAAGGATACTAATGCCCACCGCATGGCCGATCACGTTCATGTTAAAGACATTTTGCAGGTTGCGTAGCCTCCCAATAAGTTCAGGATGACCAAAGCCGAAACCGACGCGAATTCCCGCGGCTGCAAAGCCTTTCGAAAGTGTTCTCAATACTAGAAGGTTTGGATGACGATCAACAAGGCGCAGGGCATCATCGGGTGCAAAGTCGACATACGCTTCATCCACCACTATCAACTGGTCCGATTGCGCGACGAGGCGGTCGATTTCAGCCACCGGAACGAATGTTCCCGTTGGATTGTTCGGATTGGCCAGCAGTATGAATTTTGCATCTTTTGCTGGACCAAGAAGCAGCTGCTCGATTGGCAGAGAATAAGACTCGCCCCATTCGATTTCGAGAAATCTGGCACCCTGCAACTTGGCCAGTTTGCGGTTAAAGGAAAAACCTGGCGATATCATCGCAACGCTATCTCCCGGGTCGAGGAATGCTCTGTAGATGAGCCCAAGCAGCTCCGACGAGCCGTTCCCGGCGACCACCTGATCCTGGGAGAGGCCATACGCGCTGGCGGCTGCGTCGCGCAAGCTCAGATTGTCATCTTCGGGATACAGATAATGCCGTTCGAGGGCCGCCAGCGCACTTTGCATCACCATCATCGGCAACGGAAACGGATTCTCATTCGTGTTTAGTTTAACGCAGTTCGCATCTCGCCCCGGTTGATTGGAGGGTAGCGCATTTAGCTGTCTCGCCATCGGCGAAAGAGCCGAAAGCACGGCTTGCAGCTTTGCATCAGCCATATCTTTTCTCCGTTTCAGTAAGCCGAGTCGTGAGCGCGTGATCGGCTGTCTCCTGTTGAAGCCACATCGGACGTTGGCGCGGCCCGCCTGCGGGCTGCTACGGTCGCCGCGTAGTTAATAGGCCAGGGACCGCCGCGGCCGCTTCAAGCCGCCAATGGTCAAGCCTCCCCACTCTCACACTCATGCGTCACTTGCTCCATTCGCCTTTCGAGGAACTGTTCGATCTCAAACGCCAACGCCGCAGGGTCGTGGCCAACCGCTTCGAGATGTAATTCAGCGCCCTCAGGGATTTCGTACGGCGAGGAAACGCCGGTGAAATTGGCGATCTTGCCGGCGAGCGCCTTCCGATAAAGCCCCTTCGGATCGCGTCGCGCGCATTCCTCAAGCGGCGTGTCGACGAGGATTTCAATAAGCTCCCCTCCTCCATCAGCTCGGCGACCTCGGCAACGCGGCGGATGTTTTCGACGCGATCGGGTTGATTGAAGCCAGGTCGCGATTGAGCCCGTGGCGCACGTTGTCGCCGTCGAGGATGTAGGTGTGCTTCCCGTGGGCATGCAGCAGCCGGTCGAGCGCATTGGCGATTGTCGACTTGCCGGAGCCGGAAAGTCCAGTGCATAAAGGACGGCTGGCTGCTGACTCTTCATCGCCGCGCGCGCCCTTGTCAGCGTCGGTCGCCTGCCAATGCAGGTTGTCGGCGCGCCTTGCCCAGCTTTGGCTGCCACTGAAATTGAAGACCCCGGTCGGCCCTTGGGCTTTGCGAAAGAGCTCGGGAGGATCGACGTGGTCGATGAGTTCCAGCTCGTTTTCCCAGCACAGCTTCCACCGCACCTCAGAACGCATGCAAAGACCTCCTCGGGTATTTCCTGCTGCTGTTTTTGAAGCACGCACTGTGCGATCGAAGCAGTGGCCACCCCGATGCATGTCGGCGCCGTTGCTCGGGTTCGCGCTATAGCCAGTCCGGATCGTCAAATGTTTCGCCGTCACTCGCGTCTGAGATCATTCCTAATGCATCATCACGGGAGATTGGTAAAATGGATTGTATGAATGGAATTATCGATGCTTTGTATGTCGAATATACGGGTTTCTTAGACTTTGACGTGACCTCCCTGGCACTCGCGGCGTAAAGACGACCGCGCGTCCCCTCCAGCGGCCGAAAGCAGGGATGCGTTGGACCAGTTGACCCAACTGCGCCCTCCCCGGTTTACCCACCTATGTCCCGGAGTGGCGATGAACGGTCGCCAGCTAGTCCTAACCGCCTGCGCAAAGCTCGCTTCGGCAACCTGCAACGGCGCGAGCGGTTGGTCGCGGTTTCTGATGGAACTTCATCAGGGACGCACGTTCTGTTTATTGAAGCTAGCGATCTACGTCCTATTCGCGATCGTCTGCAGTGGCGCTGGTAGACGCGACTTTCATGGCACGATCGCCGCTATCGCTACCGGTCTCGTCTATGCGGCTTAGTAAGCTGAAAATATCTTGCAAGATCTCTTCATCGAAAGTCCGCAACTTCACGATAGTAGCCAGCAGCAGAACCGCTTTGGTTTCCGTTTCGCCCCAAAGATAAGGTGCCGCCGGGGCGATAATCTCTTCCGGAGTGGCATCCAAAACCTCACACAGATGAATCAGTCGGCTCACGGTCAAGCGGGATACTCCATTTTCGTACCGGCCGTAGACCTGCTTAGTGATGCCAAGCAAGGGCGCCAGTTTCGAGCGCGGGAGTTTTCGCTTATCGCGGGCTTCGCGAAGGCTGATGCTGATCAAGTTTTCGAGTTCGGCGCTAAGTGCAATCCGTCCGTCAAAAGGTTTTCGATAGACCGGCTTGTCTATGCCTGGATCATCGACTTGTTGCAAACCGAGTTCATTAATCCATTGCTTCAATGGTGGTCCTGACATTGCTCCGACTGAGGTAAATGCGCCGAAGCTCTTTATACGGAAAGTGATGTGCTTGGAACCACCAATGTTTCGTTTCGATCTCATTTGGCGCATTGTGGGCCACGCGGACCTCGCCCGATAGCTATCGCTCACCAAAATATATCAGTGATTGCAAGTACATAGACATAGATCACACCGAAATCGCTTCACGCAAGGATTATCCACTTGCGCCAAATTGGCTATGACCCTCAGTGATTTTGGTGATAACGGTCGCTTCATTTCCTCGTCTAGCTCCCGGGACGTCGTGTGCGGGCATGGTGGCCTTTTGTCCTGCACGCGGAGCTCTCGGTTCACGGCAAACCAATCACGGCTCCGCGCGCTGGCTGCTCTGGTGTTTGGTTCCGGCATTTGATGGTGCAATATTTTCCTTGGCATGGAGGGAAGCACTATGGGCCGTGTTCTACACGGGAGCGCCACGACGACAGAGGCAATCCAGCCGTCGGCCATTCGGCAGGCCGATCTCGATCGTCATGTCGTCTCCAAATCGCGGCCGTGAGGCTACCTCGCAAGATGCCGCCGCCGGTGGCGAAATCGTAAGTGGCACGAAGCCCGTTGTAGCGGAACTGCTCAGAAGACCACTACGGTATTCCCGACGCCAACGGGTCAACAATGACCGTGACAATCCATATCGCCGCGCCGTCACCGAGCCTTTCCGAAAGCCTTGTAGACTTTCCTCGACGATCCGAACCTTCTCTTCATCCGACCAATCCCGTCGGCGACCAAGATCGTCGACGGACAAGACCTCAATGGGGGAAATGATTGTAGCGCATGGCATAAGGCATGGCCTTAAAGCCAATCAGCAAGTCAGGACAGACGGCCTTCGCCGGATGGGTACCATCAGCCGACCATTTCATATCTGACGCGTTCGTCGTTGCACAGGTGTTTGCAGCGCCACGGCATTTCACGTCTGCCGGAGGTCAGAGGCGACAAGGAGCCGAAGAAGAAGTTCAAAAGCTATCCGATCGGCTACTTCCACATCGATATTGACGAGGTGCAGACGGCCGAGGGCAAGCTCTATCTCTTTGTCGCAATTGACCGAACATCCAAGTTCGCGTTCGCGGAACTCTACACCAAAGCCGGCAAGATGAATGCCGCTCAGTTCTTGCGCAATCTGATCACGGCAGTGCCCTACACCATTCACACCGTTTTGACCGACAATGGCATTCAGTTCACCAACCGAGCTTGTGATCGAAATGCCTTCCAGCACATCTTCGATTGGGTCTGCGACGATCACAGCATCGAGCATCGCCTGACCAAGGTGAAGCATCCCTGGACCAACGGACAGGTCGAACGGATGACCGAGCCGAATGGCAAAAAGGATCGGCGCGATGGAACGGAGGCGCGGAGAGGACGGGCTTAGATTCAGCAATCGAAATCAAAGCATGCGCGCCGGCGGCTCGAATACCCACATGGCATTGAGCGGGAAAACCCAACGAGGGAGTTTAACACAGACCCTACTGTCGAAGCAAAGCGCATGCAAATAGACTTGGCGTCGCTCGCCGACGAATCGCTCGAGCATCGAGCGAGATCAACGCCAACCATAGATCGAAAAATTGCGCAATCGGCGCGTATTGTTGATCAGACGGAAATTCGAGTGAAAAACTTAGTTGTGAGATTGCGGGTGTCTGCACACCGACGACAGCGCGTCGGCTGCGACAGCTATCACCAATACTGCTAACTACTGGGGGCGTCATAGACAAACCCAGCTCACTTCACGGGCTCCGCTACATCACTGATATCTCTGTCGCTCTCGTCGTCATCGGGGATCATTCGCTGCAGGAGCCGAATAAGATCGCGCGTCGTGCCGTTCGGAAGTCTCCTAAGAATCCTCGCCAGTGTGAGACAATCCTCGGCCTCCTCCGATGTGCGGCCCCAAAGATGTGGCGCAGCTTCAAAGATCATATCGATAGGCATGAAGCCAAGAATCTCACACAGATGGATCATCCGAGTAACAGTCATTTTGGAAAATGCCCGCTCGTAGCGTCCGTATACAGGGATGGACAGACCAAGCATTGGAGCAACGTCTGCGCGAGACAGGCCCTGCGCTTCGCGTGTCTTTTTCAGGAACGCGCTGATCAATTCCTCCATGTGACCCAACGATGTAATTTCGCCGCCGAAACCTGGCTTTCGATAGATCGCCTTGTCAACCTCCGGATCGGCGGTGCTGACGAGGCCTCTCGAACTTCTGTAGCTTGCTAGATCTTCCGTCACCGCACGTCCCTGTTTTCCTGCCACTCGTTGTAGGCTTGAGCCAACCTGAACCGATTTGAACCACTTGTCATCGCCACACTACAACCGTTTTAAATACCCATTTTGGGCATTTTTTGCGTTATAGCAAATATTTGAGAGTTTAGCCAAATTGCTTCATGAATGCATTCAAAACAGTCTCGCTAGACCGGTGGCCCAGTTCCATGAAAGATGAGTCGGCTATGGCCGCACCCGCCACTGAATCATCTAGGTTGCGTCGAATTTGAGCGAAAATTCACATTCAATGCTCAACATCTTCTAAGCGGTCTTCGTTGAGGACGAGACATAATCCTCGAAAACCGATCCATTTCCCCGTCCCACGATATCCCATTTGGCTAGCTGGGAAAGCTCCGCCGTGCTGGAAATCCCTCAGCCAAGAACCCATATCGGTTACCGCTCCCGCTAGCGTGTAGGTTCGATGCTCTCTGAAAATTCCGGCATCATGGAGCAAGTGCCACAAACGTGAACTTTGCTAAACGAAGCCGCCACCTTATCGCATCCACACAAAGGGCTTGAAATAGTCGACCGTGAGGGTTACATCATTGTAAGCAGCAGACAACGAGGCTCCCGAAAGGTCGCTGTTGCAGGTGCACCCTTAGAGGTCGGTACACCACGGTAAGGCACACGCGTTCGGCGGAAACGCCATGGGAAGGCTCCTTTAGGGGGCCTTTTTTGTTTCTAGGGCACCCTTATTTGCTGGAAATGAGCCTTTTTTACGAGTTGGCAGACGCTACACCTTCGCTTGATGCGGCTGAAATTAATTTCTTTCTGATCAGCGCTTTTTACCACCAGTTCTACGTTGTGTTCGTCTGATCTGCTCGGGAAAAGGTAATAAACAACAAGATTATTAAGGCCAGAGGTCAGGACAGTGCCTGAAACGGCAAGGTTACCTGCCCAGTAAGGCATACAGAGGTAGGCACAAGATGCTCGAACGTGAATCTACCTTGCGGATGTTCGATTGTTGGGAACGAGTCGTTAATAGTCGTCATGAGGCGCGGTCACCCGAAGACAGCTCTCACGATCTGGACCCATTCACTGAACTGGATTATAGATTGCGCTGGGTAGTCTGGCTCTGAGACATTGAATTTTCTCCCGATATAAGGGCACGGGTTTGACAACCTTACGAAAGTGCTAACCCCTGAACGTGGTTTCGTTCTCCTGGTAAGGGTCCTTTCATGTTCAAATCGATACGAATAGAGCACTGACCTTTCGCTTCCGTCCTTACGACGGAGTTGTCTGCTTATGTCTCGCGTATCGACCGGAAGCCTGAACATGCTGCAGGAGCGAATTCCCATCCTGAGACCGAATTCCTACGACGCCTTCTCCGCAGGAGACCGGAGGTTCGAAATACGACCAGTGCGCCTGGCCTGACCCGAGAGAGGCTTCGGGCAGCCGAGGACGACACCTACGGCCTGTTCGTCGACTTCCGTTGGCCCAAGAACGTCGGGAAGCCATATTGCCCTCGCTGTGGCTGCCTGGAGCCGTACGGCGTCGTCGTTCTGATGCTCGGAGCCGGAATGCCGCGCCGAATTTTCGGTTTTCGCCAACCGCAAGCTTTCATTCAAGAAGATCATCATGGCAATCTGGGAGGAGATCACGGCCGCCAAGGGCATGGCGGCACTCATCTGAGCCGCAAGGTCAACGTCCAGTACAAGACCGCCTACTTCCTGCTGCAGAAGCTCCGGGAGGCAGCCGACCTTCGCCGTGATGCGATCAAGCTGCACGGTACGGTGCAGATCGACGGCAAGTATGTGGGCGGCGTCCTCCGCAAGGTGACAAGAAGGAAGAGCGCAAGGACGGGCGCAAGAAGGAAAATCAGAACGGCAAGCGCATGTGAGTTCTGGCGCTGAGGGAGGCCAACCGCCATGCACCGAACAGAACGGTGACGCGGGTGATCCTGGACGAGAACGGCAAGGATGCATGGGCGGCCGTGGCCAAGCATGTCGAGCCGAAGGCGCTCCTGATCGCTGACGAACACAAGGCGCAACCAGGGCTTTGAAAGAAAGCGCTGTAAAGATCCACCTGCTCCGC
Organism: Rhizobium sp. N324; assembly: GCF_001664485.1. Lineage (NCBI taxonomy): Bacteria > Pseudomonadati > Pseudomonadota > Alphaproteobacteria > Hyphomicrobiales > Rhizobiaceae > Rhizobium > Rhizobium sp. N324. The sequence goes on from NZ_CP013633.1 coordinate 330,868, forward strand.
CCTTTTAGTCCGCTAGCAAAAGGCGGTAGGGGACCGACTTCTCGAAGCGGTTTCCTGCCGGCCGACAAGGGCTACGGCAGCGCTGAAATCCTCGCCAAGCCGGTCGAGTGTAAGGCTTCGGCAACATCGCGCCGAAGAACAACTGGAAGGGCTCAGTCGTCTTCTCACGCGGGGTCTATCGGCAGCGTAACCTCGTGAAACGTCAAAAGCATCGGTTCGATCGTAATTGACGCAAAGCTGACAGTCGTGTGCGATCGCGCACATTGACAGGCTGGCATGATGCAAGCGCCGACGTGCATTGTGACCTCAACCCAAATCACTCCAATGCTGGGTTGGCCTTCGGACGGATCGCTCGCAAGGTTGACGCTGTTCAAATACTAGGCGGAGTGGCACAATCCGCGACTCCCGACACACGGTGAGCACCGGAAGGCGCCTTCTGTCGCCATTGAAACATTCACTAACAATGATCTGGTGGCACACCAATTGCTTGTAGGAGCCCAGATCTCTGCCGGCAATGGTTCCGGTCCAAGCTCCAGTGGCTACTATCGACGATGACCAACACCTTTAGATGTAAGGCCCATCTTCGCGCATGTCGTACCGTACGAACGGAGCTCGTCAGCGATCATCACGCGCAGCGGCGTGCAGCCGATCCAAAGAGCTTTGTCACCAGCCACTGCTCAGCGCGGGAGCCTCTTCAGCTTTGGATCAAGACGTTGAGAGCGATGCCATTCTGGCCGACAGCGCCGCCGGAGCCAATGTTCTTCGCGCGCGATCGAAGTAACCGACGTTCAGATGTCATGTCGCCGCGAATGAGACTGCTTCAAGGGATTCCAGTGGGAGATCGCCTTGCCGAGTTAAGGCTCCCACTGGCACACGGTTTCATTGGTCACGCCGGTGCCGCATGTTGGCCGCCGCAATCCGCTAAACTTAACGGTGCCCTAGAACCTGAAGAGACACAGCTAAATCGGCCTTTTGTTTGGCACCGGTTGGACTAGGCCCGTTTTCGTTTTCGTCTCAAAAGTGGAGATGCGATATGATTTCGAATCACCAAGCCGACGTGGTTGGCGATAGCGACAAGCTCATCGAGCAAGCACTGCGAGCTGCCATGGATACTGCTCTAAGTCCGGCTGCGCCGGCTCACCTGCGTGGAGCGCTGGACGCGGCAGTGTTTCCAGGGGGCTCCCGGATGCGCCCCAAGCTCTGCTTGAAAGTCTCCTATGTGTGCGGCGAAAAAGATCCTGAGCTGGCGACAAGAGCCGCGGCAGCAATTGAATTGCTGCACTGTGCCTCGTTGGTGCATGACGACTTGCCTTGCTTCGATAACGCGGCGCTACGCCGCGGCAGACCAACGGTGCACCGGCTTTTCGGAGAGCCTATCGCCGTTTTGACCGGCGATGCCTTGATTGTGATGGCTTTCAAATACCTCAGCTTGCAGGCTGCGCTAACACCTGAGTTGGGCGCGCGCATGATCGAGGTGGTTGCGGAGGCGGTCGGCCCCAGTCACGGACTGATCGCCGGACAGTCGATGGAGGCAATGACGCACGTCCCAATCGACCGCTATCACCATTACAAGACCGGCTCCCTCTTTGTCGCGGCGGCCACTTGCGGTGCCCTGGCAAGTGGTGCAGATCCGGCCCCATGGTCTAAGGTGGGGGAATTGCTCGGGCACGCGTATCAGATCGCCGACGACATCGCAGATACAGTCGGCCGCGCAGAAGTGCTTGGCAAATTGCCTGCCGTGGACACGCAGCTGAATCGACCCAGTATCGTTCGCGGCCAAGGATTGGACAGCGCAGCCGCCAGATTTTATGCGTATCTCGAACAGATAGGTGACACCATTCCTGCCAGCCCTCAAAAACGGTCCTTCGTTGACTGGCTTAATCATGCACTTTGCAAAGGCGTGGCTGGACCGGGAAAAGCCGGTCTGATTCAACAAACGGCGCTGGATTGCGCGCCTTTGTAAGCCCGAGTTACGGTACGCATAACCTAGCCGGCGGCATCATTACCGCTTCATCGTCAACAGCTGCTTCATGAACACTTCGTTCCCTGCATCGAACCGCTGGGCCAAGGTGGATTAGAGGTCTAGCTTTAGCGTTAACGGTTTTTGCAACCAGCTTGGAGGGCCGGCCGACAGAGCGGGCGACGCCGGCATCATCCGACTGGCGGATGCGCGGAGGGCAACAAGCGCGCCTGCCGCAACGTCGCCAGATCAGGTGAGCCGGTGCAAAAGCAGGCGACGGCCAACTGGCGGATGACGACCTCGAAATGCGCAACGACCGCTTCGGTCGATACCGTAGCCGCCGGCAGCACGCCGGCTGCCTGCCCGGCAATGTCCGCTCCGAGGCGAATGGCCTTGGCCACGTCGACGCCGTCGCGGATCCCGCCGGACGCGATAAGCTTCACCGTTGGCAGTGCCCGACGGACCGCCTGCAAGCTGGCCGGTGTCGGGATCCCCCAATCGGCAAACGCCATCGCCACTGCACGGCCGGCGGCATCGCGGGCGCGCTCGCCCTCCACCGCGGCCCAACTGGTGCCGCCGGCTCCGGCGACATCAATCACCTCAACACCCGCCTCGACGAGCGCGCAGGCCACCGAGGCGGACAGGCCCCACCCGACTTCTTTGGCCACGATCGGCACGCCCACGCTACGCGCGGCGCGAGCCACCTGCGCCAGTACGCCGTGCCAGTCGCGGTCGCCATCCGGCTGTAGCACTTCCTGCAGCGGATTGAGATGGACGATCAGCCCATCAGCCTCCAGCGCATCGACAGCCCGGCGCGCCAGATCAAGGCCGTCGGCCTCGCGCAGTTGCGCAGCGCCGATATTGGCCAGCAAGGGAATGTCAGGCGCCAGGCGGCGTAGGGCGCGCGTCAGCCCCTGGGAATTGCGCGATTGCAGGCTCACGCGCTGCGAACCGACGCACATGGCGATCCCCAAGGCTTGCGCCGCCTCGCTCAGGTGCCGATTGATGGCCTCTGCGCGTGGCATTCCGCCGGTCATGGAACTGATCAGCAGCGGCGCACGCATGGGCTTGCCTAACAGCGATGTGCGCAGTTCGATCTGCGTCAGGTCCAGCTCGGGCAGTGCGCAGTGTTCGAACCGGATTTGCTCCCAGCCGGCAGCGACCGTGGCTGGCGCCGTTCGCCGATCCAGCACGAGGTCCAGATGGTCGTCCTTGCGCCGGGTCAGGGCGTCGTCGCACCCGCTCGCTCGATCCGCCGTATTGGGCGTTGGCGTTGCGTCGGATCGGACCGAGGGCGCCGCGCGCACGCCGCCGCCTCCCGCGCGTTCACGCCGGCGCACGCTGGCCTCCCCCCGCCGCATCGTTGCCGTAGCGGCTGATCGAGGTCTGGTAGTACTTCGCGCGAATGACCGCCATGGCCTCGATTAACGGTCCCCATGGTGCAGGAAAGCGTTCTTTCACCATCACTCGGTGCAGCATGCGCGCATGGCCGACCAGCTCGTCGTTGAGGAAATCCTCCACAGGCATAGCCGGATAACGCTGCAGGAGCAGGATGGCAGCGTTGTCGGCTTCTCCCGCCGCCCTATCCTTGGCGCATCCATGCAGATCGTTCTGCAGGCGCCCTATCGTGGAGATGAGCCGCAGCACCTGGCGAAACGCCGGACGCGCGCGCAGGGTCGCCATGTCCAGCCCCCATAGCAACGACAGGCAACAGAACACGTTCGCGTAGGCGATCGAATCGATGGAATTGTGCAAGTATTCGGCGTACGACCAGCGTTCAGCCCCCGCCGCCTGCGCGTGTCCGGCGCGCAGCGCCGCGCAGTAGCACCGGGTATCGTTTAGAAGCTCAGTATAGTCGCGCCTATCGTAGGCGAGCGCGGCCAGGGAAGCGCGCAGCACAGCGCAGCCCTCGAAACCGGGGACCGCGCATGGCACGCCCTGCCCCAGCGCCTGCTCCACCGCGGCCAGCTGCTCCGGCGCGATCAGGCCAAGGTCGTTGCAATCGTCGAGCCAAAACAGTAGCGCCAACTCGCAATAAAACGCCACGATCAGCTTTTCGTCCTGCGGATCTCGGCCGGTGCGGGCGCTGATATCGTGCAAGCTCGGTTGGATACACTGCAGGATGTACTGTCCGCCCCTAACTGCTTCTACGGCATGCTCGTCGGCGAATCCGGTCAGGGAACGCCCCCACTCCAGTACTTGCTGCAGCGCGCTTTCGGTCGGGATCATTGCGCTATTCCTCCTGCTCCCTCGGTCGGGATGCGCCGCCCCCAACGAAGAGCCAGCCACAAGCCGGCGAGTTCGATCACGCGCACGACCCGGGTCGGGCAATACAATTCCTTGCCGATCCACAGCGGCGTCTGCGGCAATTCATGCGCCTCATGGCGAGCGAGCATCCACTCCAGCGCGTGCGCGACCGCCAGCGCGATGCGGGCGCGCCCTGTCGGCTCTTCGCGCCCATCCATCACGTGCAACGCGAACAGCGCATAGGCGGTTTCCTCAAATGTTGACGCGCGACCCGCGCCCCAGCCGCCGTCATCGCGCTGCGCCTGCAACAGCGCCGCCAGCGCGCGCTCGTCGCGCCACTGGGGCGCGCCTTGCGCGAGCGCAGCGATTGCATGCGCGGTGGGATACAGCCACGAAACATGCCATTTGTCATTGTCCCATAGACCATCCGCGTTGCGATTGGCCTCAAGGTAAGCGCTGGTACCGGCGGTGGGCTTTCCCAACAGTCTGAACGCATGCAGGGCGTGGATGTTGGTCGACACCGAGGCATTGCGCTCGCCGGGGAAGGTAACGAACAGCCCGCCGATTTCGAAGTGGCGCAACGCGTCGGCAGCCGGGTTGCGTCCTGCTAGGCGCAGGATGCACAACGCAACAGCAGTGTCGTCCGCATCGGCCGCGAAGTGCAAGGCCGGACCCAGACCGCGCACGCCCAGACAGGCATCGAGCTGCGCGACGATCACGCGCACCGCCTCGGCGAGCGCGGGATGCGAAAACAACCCGGCCAGATGCAGAGTGTACAGCGACCAGCATGGCTCGAACACGTTGATCGGCCAGACGCTGGGAACGACACCTTCGATGCCGCTGCGCGCCGCGCGCGATGCGGCCTGAAGATACCTGTCGGCACGCTCGACCTGTGGCGCGCTCGCCTGTGTGAGGGCGTGCGCACGCCACGCGGCGGTTGCCGCCGGGCTGATGCCGATGCTGCCATCGTCGTCCAGGCATGCCCTGGTCGGCGACGTCCCCCAGGCTTCCCAGGAGTGCAACAACGGATGGCCGCTCGGCAGCGGTCCCACCGTCCCCAACTTAACCAGGCACGCTTGCCGCAACGGCAACAGCGCCGGGTAGCGCGGAAACACCACGTCGCCCACCAAGGATGTGGCCTCGCCGGAGATCTGCGGCAGGATCAGCTCCGCGCCTACCGGCGCGTCTTCCGGCACCGCATCCGCGTAGGGATCCGGCTGGCGCTCGAGGAACCGCGTTGCAGCCTGAACTGCGTCCGCAGCGCCGGGAAGAGGATCGGCACGCCGCAATGCAAGCAACGCCGCCCACGTGGGTACATGGCGGAACAGTGGGAAGTCAGCACTTCCCCATCCGCCATCGGCCTGTTGCTGCGCCATGAGCCACGCGTATCCGTTCTGCCGACCGGTGACGTTGCCGCTGAACTGCAAAACGCGCGCCGTGTCGTAAACGGACGGACTCACGCTGCCGCCATCGCGCGTCTCGTTCAGCAAGTGGCGCAATTCAGAAAGGATCTGTTCGGACAGCGCACTCATGCGGGATGTTCCCTCTGCAGGCAGTTGACGAGAAGCGCGGCGAAGCGCACCTATGCTGGCGGCGGTCCGCGGTGGGCAACCGCTCCGATCTGCGCCGTGGAATCGAACACAATGTAGCATCTAGCGGTGCCGCCGGCCGATCGCAGCGCTACGGCGGCGCCTCCGTGCGGACCGGCGCCAATGCGCACGGCGCGTGCTTGAACAGATACCCTTTTGGCCCGCTGCACGGCCTGCGCCAACCGCTCCGCACGCGGGCGCATCGAGGTGATGGCTTCCTCGGCCTCTGGCCATAGGCCCGGCACTGACTGGGGCGCTGCATGCAGCTTGGTGATCGGCACGCCGGTTGCTTTCTTCTCCGCCGCATGCTTGCCGGCGGCTTGCCCAGCGTCGCGTCATCCGCTGGCATGTCATCCTCGACCACCTACAATACAAGGCCGAAACAGGCGCGATAGCGATCCAGTGCGCGGTACAGCGTAACGCGCGGCATCCTCCGCGACGGCGCATAGCGCGCCCATGCCTATGGACGCGCGCACCGGCAATCCGCCGCACGCCTGCGCGCCCGATCCGCCGAACGGGGAAACGCCAGTTCGGTCGCCGTTTAGCGTGGAACCCTTCTGCATGTTGTTCATCTCCTTCTACCTGACAGAGAATGCCGCGGCGAGCGGCGAGCCGCCGCGGTGCTGCCGGCGTCGCACCGCGCGCGCGCGCCGAATGCAGCAATGCCGCCCATCGTCTTCGCCGCTGCCTCTTGACACGGGGCAGAGGATCCCAGCTCATGAGAATCCGATGCGGACTGTCATGGACGGATGTGCGGTCGGGTAATAGCGCCGGCCTTTTTCGACGCCGCTCATCAATCGCGGCCGCACCCCGGCCTCCTGCATGGTCAATGCCAAGGCGATGCTGAACTGCACCAGCTCCAGCCATACAAGGTGATAGCCCATGCAGACGTGTGGGCCGGCACCGAACTGCAGCATGTCCACCGGCCGGATCGGCTCCGTGCGTTGCAGCCACCGCCCCAGACGGAACTGATCGGGCGCTTCGTGCAGCAGCGGCGAGGTCGAGAAATGCAGTAGTGGGATGCATAAATGAGTGCCCGCAGGAATGCGCCGCTGGCCGAGTTGTAATTCCTGCATCGCGCGACGCGGTACGAGCGAGGAAGCCGGATGCATTCGTAGCGTCTCCCGAAACAGCGCCTCTGCGACCGGACATTGCGCCAGGTCCTCGTGCCCGGTCGGCACCGCGCCCACGCGTTGCGCCTCTTCGACCAGGGCGTCCCACAGCTCTGGATGCTGCGCCAGCTCGATCACCATCCAGGCTATCGTCGAGGCGGAGGTCTCGTGGCCGGCAAGCAGCAGCAAGCGGATATTGGCGACCAGGACGTCATCGGAGAGCGCGCCATCGCTGCAATCGAAGGCGCTCACCATGTCGTTGATCAACCCGGTGCGCGCGGCGCGCGCGCGCGCGTCCCGGATGAACTGGCGCGACTGCGCGTCGATCCAATCGCGGGCGGCGCGGCCGCGTCGCAAGGGCATCCCCGGCAGGTCGATCGGGGGCGCGACCATCAATTGCAGCAGTTGCCGGTACTTGCGATGCCACTCCGACAGGTCTTGAGCGGGGATGCCCATGAGACTGAAGGTGAGTTTGAGCATCAGGTTGCGTGTGTCTGGCAGGATAGCGACTTCACCGCGGTCGCGCCACGCCTTGACCTGAGCCCTAATAATTGGTTCGAACAGCTCGCCAATGCCGGCCTCGGTCAGACCCCTCGGCAGAAACGCCGCTTTTATCCCATCGCGCGCCTGCCGGTGCGCGCTACCGTCCAAAGTGACCAACGTTCCGCCAAGGATGTCGGGCGCCATCTCTTCGATCAGTGCCGAGGACACTTCCTTGTGCCGGAGCAATGCGAGCGCATCTGGATCCAGGCATGTCATCAGGTGTCCGGCCGGGCCGAAGTCCAGCCAGAAGTGGCTGCCTAGGGTCCTTTCCGCGCGCCGCAGCAGGCGCGGCAGATCGCAGACGATGGCGGGGAGATGCCCGACCAGGGGGAAAGCGCCAGGCATGACCGGGATGTCGTCCCGTAGCCGGCGCCAGCGGTTCAGCGGGTTGAGCAGCATGTCCATCACCAATGCGACGCTGCGGTTGCTTCGGCGGCGTCACCGGCCGGCCGAGCCGCGCTGTTGCCACCGTCGGCGTAGGTTGGAACATGCGCCAACATGCCGCCGTCGATGCACACCACCTGGCCGGTAATGAACGCAGCCTCCTCCGAGAGCAGGAACGCGACCAGCGCGGCTACGTCCTCGGGGCGGCCGACGTGCGGCAGGAGCTGGTGCCGGTGTAGATGCCGTTGCATGCACTCGTCCAGCTTGGCGAAGAGACGTTCAGTCATGACAAGACCTGGCGCAACCGCGTTGCAGCGGATCTTCGCGTGTCCGTATTGGGTGGCAAGCGAGGCCGACAGCATGTTCATTGCGGCCTTCGACGCGGCGTATGACGTCAGTGCGGTGTCGCCGCTGAGCCCTTGGCACGATGACATGTTCACGATCGCGCCACCACCACGGCCGATCATTTGTGGGATGGCCTGCCGGCAGCAAAGGAGCGTGCCGCGCAAATTGGTCGCCATGGTCTGGTCCCAGACCGCCACGTCCAGGTCGAGGATCGCGCGGTCGTGCGGAGTCAAATGCATGGCGCTCGCATTGTTCACAAGCACGTCGACCCCACCGAAGCGCCGCTTCGCCGTTTTGAACAGCTCTGCCACCGCCTGCGCATCTGCGATGTCCATGGCCACGGCCAGCGCTTGGCCCGCTTCGGCTGCGATCTGTGCGGTGCAGGCGATGGCAGCGGGGCCATCAATGTCGGCCACCACCACTCTGCCGCCCTCGCGCGCGATGGCGAGGGCGCATGCCTTGCCGATCCCGGCGCCGGCGCCGGTCACCACGGCCACCTTGCCTTTAAATCGTTCCATCATGTTCTCCTGGATTGCGTAGGTCTTTCGCTGCATGTCGCTCAGCGTCTGCCGGAGAGGGCGTAGGGCCGGGGTTGGTGCAATGGTCATCGCCGGCTTCGCTTTCGATCACCCGAATGGCCGCGACCGGGCACTGGCTGGCTGCTAGGCGCACGGCGGCGTGCAGCGCCTGCGGGACCGTCGCCATGCACACTTCCGCCACGCCGTCCGGCTCGCGCTGACGAAAGGTGCCCGGCAGCGTCAACACGCACTGACCAGTGGTTCCGCACAGGTCCTGGTCGACCACGACGCGAACCTCAGCCGCCGCCTGCGCGTGCAGCCGCACCGGCAGCGCGCGGAACGTCCTAAGGAACGCTGAGGGCTCCCGGGTCGGCTGCTCGGCCAAGGCCAACGTGGGGAAGCGAGCCTGGATCTGCGGCAGGCTCTCGGCCAGTTGCACCCTGGCGAGTTGAGCACCTAGGCAGAAGTGGATGCCGTGGCCGAAGCTCAGCATAATCTTTCCGTCGCTCGACATGCCAGGCCTGGTGCCGTAGAACCGCACCGGATCGAAGCGGTCGGGATCAGCGAAAGCGTCCGGGTCGCGATTGCCGGCCGCGATCAGCACGCGCACGTCCGCGTCCTTCGGGATCACCACGCCATGCAGTTCGATGTCGCGCTGGGCGATACGCGGAATGGAGCTGAACATGGCCGGCGCCTCGCAGCGCAGTACTTCTTCTACAAATGCCTCCACCCCTGCGGCGTCTCCCTGCAGCCAGTGCCGCTCCTCGGGGTAGGCCAGCATCGCCAGCACCGCATGGTCGATAGTCGCAGCAGTGGTGGCGAAGCCGCCCAGCAACATGCCCCACAGCATGCTGATCAACTCCGCGTCCGAGAGCGTATCGGCGTCGTCGGTGTGTGCGCCGACCAGTGTCGACACGATGTCGCGGCGGGGATCGGCGCGCTTGCGCAGTATGAGGTCGCCGAAATAGGCCTTCACCCTGGCGCTGGCCACGTCCGCCGCGGCGAGGTGTGGATCGCTGGCGTGCGGGCTCAGGCCTTCTAGAATGGCGCTGACGATCGCTGAGAGCTCGAAAACGTCGTCTTGGGGCATGCCGAACAATTCAGCGAAGACAAGCATGGGCAAGGCCAGTGCGAATTCCCGATGCAGGTCCACCGCCTCTCCTCGCTCCAGTGCGGGCGCCATGCCATCCAGGCGAGCTGCGACGATGCGCGCGATGCTCGGCCGCAGGTTGTCGATCTGGCCCACGGTGAAATCGCGCGAAATCAGCCGGCGCAGACGCGTATGCGTCGGTGGTTCCTTCATGGCTAGCGTAGACGCCAGCAGATTGAGCGACAGGCTGCTCGCCGCACGCGGGAAATAGCGCGCCAGTTCGGATGGCGCCGGCCCCCGAAACGCATCGCCCGTAGCCTTGAACGCCCAGTAGATGTCGGCGTGGCGGCTCAACAGAAAGAGGCCCGACGCCGCGCGGTGCACCGGATCGTGCTCTCGCAACCACCGCATGAACGGGTACGGGTCTTGGATGCATGCTGGCGACGCCAGCTCGGCGAAGGCGTCGTGGCATGCTGCCGTGGTGTCTTGCACGTCCATCTTGATTACCTGTCGAGTGGCTGATCTGACCGGTGCGCGCCAGGCGCCGCCAAATGAGAAGATTGCGATGCCGGGGGGCGTCCGCACCAGAGCACCGGCATCTCCTCGAACCCGCCGGTGATGATCTCCTTGCGCAACTTCAGTTCTTCGGGCGCCACGGCCAGGCGCAACGCGGGAAAGCGCTGGAAGATCGAACCGAATATGGCCTTCAGTTCCAGCCTCGCCAGCGCCGCCCCGATGCAATTGTGCTGCCCGTAGGAGAACGCCAGGTGGGGATTTGCGTCGCGTCCGATGTCGAAGACTTCCGGGTCTTTGAAATGGCGCGGATCAAACGAAGTCGCCGGCAGGCCGACCAGTACTTTGCTCTCCGCGGGTATATGCACGCCCGCGATGTTAACGTCGGTCCGGGGATAACGCATGATGCCGTCCCACCCCGCGCCAGGCGAATACATGCGCAGTATTTCTTCCACCGCCTTGTCCACCAGGGAAGGATCGCGGACCAGGCGTTCGCGCTGTTGCGGATGGCGAAACATGGCCAGCAGGCCAAATTCGATCTGCGCGACGGTGCTCTCGTGCCCCGCCACCAGCACACCCGCCGCGAGGCCGATCGCCTCTTCCTCGGTCGCTTTGCCCTGGTCGACCGCGGCTAGCAGATCCGTCAGCAGGTTATCGCCCGGATCCTGTCGCTTGCCCCGTATTTTGCCGTGGATGTAGGCGCGGAGCTCTTCCCAGGCCAGGCCGGACGCGCTGCGCGGGCCGCTTTCATGCTGGTGCGTCATCACCTCGTCGGAGAGCCCTGCGAAAAAGGCGTGTTCCTCGAAGGGCACGCCCATCAGCGCGCTGATTACCTTGGCCGGAAGCGGAAAGGAGAGATGGCGTCGCAAGTCTGCGGGCTGGGGCTGAACCGCCAGCGTATCGAACAACTGCACGGTGATCGCCTCGACCTGCTGCGTAAGCAGCTTCACCCTGCTGTTGCTGAAGGCCGGCGCCACGATCGTGCGTAACCGAGCATGCTCGTCCCCTTCGTGCGAGACCAGCCATCCCGGCGAACCGAGAATGACCGAATCTGGGGTGAAATCCGCCGGAGGCATTCCCGCGGGCCGGAATGCCGCGTCAGACAGCACCGCCTTGGCCTCGTCATAGCCTGTCACCCACCAGCATTCGTGCCCGGACGGAAGACGCACGCGGTGGATCGGACCTTTGGCGCGTAGCGCCAACATCTCGGGCGAGGGCTCGATGTGATCGACCCGCCACATCGGCAGCGTCGGCAAGGATTGTTCGGACATGGTGACGCTTCACTCTCTAAGCCCGGAAGGGGCGGAAGATGACGGGCAGACTGCGGGCAGCAAATGAGTTAAGACAGCGTGTAGACGACGTCCTCCGCGGCGATTGCCACCGCCAGATCCTCCGGCCGCACGAACGGCGGGGGGAAGGCACTCCCCAATTTCAGGCGCGCCAGCGCAGCGCCCACGCACAGATGCGGCCCCTGGCCGAGGGGCAGGTGCGGGTTTTGCAGCCGGTTGAAATCGAACATGTCGGTAACGCCACAGGTCGGCCGACCGTAGGAATTCGCGCAGCAGGTTCGACCCCACCCGCCCACCGACCCGTCCGCAAACATAACTTCCAAACCAGTCCCACACGCCCGGCTTCCCGCCTGGCTCAAGGTCCGCCGCTTTGGCTGTACCGCTCGCGACGTGTGTGGCTCGCAAACGAAGAACTCTAGATCGCATCCAACACTCCTCACATTTTCCCGGCGCACAACCGAGCCACTATCATTGCCACAGCAAACCATCGGACCTCACGGGACGCGAACAGCGACGCGCCGCCCGAAGACCATCGCGCTGCGATTGGCGACATATCGTGACCAGAGCAAATCGCGTGCCGAAGTGAATTCGTGGGCTCAGCAGGCATTTCGTAGCAGCGCGTAGTGTCAAGCTCCCGCCATTCAGTCTCAATGCCGACAACCGCGGAGTACATGTCTGACAAAAGCCTGCTCTAACGCCGGTCTGCGTCCGACAGTCGGCGACCTGCATGGGATGCCCCGAGGCGAGCTATCGTGCAACAATCCGCGCCATCTTCGACGTCGAAGTTGCCCCGCCAGTTTTCGTCCCATGGGCGGGAACGTCGTCGACTGCGCGGCCGCGTTAAAAGCGCCGGCTTTGGGCAAATCTGACTGGACCCGCCTCGACCCTCCGGTAATAAAGTTTGCGGAGCTTATTTCCGCCAGATGCAAGTTCCGAGCTTGCAGTCATCTCGTTGACGTTGTTCTCAATTTTTCCACCCCCGCGCTTACCGAGACGGTCGAGCTTCTCGATCGGCGTAGGTCCAAAAGGCAACGGGAAACGATCAAATTTCGAGGCATGTTCTCTTCCGGAAACATGTCATCTAATCAGAAGCGGCGGTCGGCAGCAGTCGCCTTAGTAGGAGGCCTTCTAAACCAGACGATGCCCGATCCATGCCGAAGATGAAGCAATCGGGAGACCAATGCAGCATCTCATGGACCGCCGCACCGTGGTGAAGAAAGCGGTCCTCGGTTGCTGGAGGTTGTTGAATAGTTCCATGACATCGAATTGAGCTTACGCCTGATGAATTCGGTCAATACCTACACCGCTAAGGGGTGCGCCGTTTACGCCTTGGGTCAAGCTTGGGGACGTTGGACTGCTCTGTTTTATCGCGATCACGATTTTGTGGCTGGTCTGCCTGCCGAGTTCCTGAATGTATCGATCTGTCGCTCTCGCGCGTGGGCCGGAAGGACCTAAATAGCAGGCTCAAGAAATAAACGACCTGAAGGAAAACCGAAGCCGCTAAGGTTACGGCGAACGCTTTGAAGATGGAAAGCGAGGCGGCGTAGGCCGAAACAGCGCTGGTGCACGTGACCAGCAGCAGGATGCAAAAAAAGGTTCTAAAGGGCAAGGTCTTGCTCCCGTTCGTTCGTCCAATGTTTCAACTGCGTCGACGCCGACGATTTCGCCCGGTTCGTCTACGCCATGAACGTGCATGACTTCGCCGAGAGCAGGCGTTGAAACAGCGTCTGCAAGCAAAGCGGGCTGCGCCGTCGACAGCGATCAACTACTTCGGCATTCAGCTGGTGCCATAGGTTGCCAAAAGCCGGGTCAGCGCGAACACGCCAAAATGGCGACTTTTTCCTTCGCGGCTTCCAACTCGGCAAATGCACTGAACGTCTTCCGCCCTTCAGTGTTGACCTTTGTCCAGTTGAACGGGAGGCCTTCGGCACCGTAATGAACGCCGCTTTGAGGCGTCAGCTTCCGTTTCTCGAGCCCATGTCGGCACGCTCGCGGACTCTGAGCGAATCGGCGCGACCTGGATCCTATCATTCGTCATTGCGCTCATAGGAGCACCGGGGAGCGGCGATCAATACGCACTTGCAGGCTTTCCAGTGCGCCCGCAACGATGAGGCCCTTGTTCGCCACTCGGTCCATCGGAGCAAACACAGGATCAAGCACCGGCCGGCAACATTCAAAACGTCGCGCGGCTTCCGTCATCGTTATTGACGGTGAACGATAAGGTTTACTACCGTCGCCTCCCAAAAGCGCTATCTGCCCGGCAAGAGGGATCGGGTACCCGTCAAAGATCGTGAAGGCGGTTAACCCAACTCGCAAAGCTTCTTCCCCAACAAATAGCGAGTGCATGTCGTCGAAGCGGATCATCTGAATAAGATCACTGCCAATTAAACCGGAGATCGATGCAATGCTGTTGCGATCAGGGAGCTCAGCGGCGCGAAAGATCGCACTTTCCGGCTCCAACAGATACACAAAATTTTCCATATCCTTGCCTTCTAAATTCTTGAAAAGAGCCCGTGCCCAGCTGCTTTTGACGGGAGCGAAAGCGACTCGTGCATCAACTCGGGATAGCGACAACGCGCGGCAATATGCAGATTTCAGCGTGCTGTGTAAATGGTCCTGCGCCAATTCGGTTCGGTTCAATTCAAGTCACGCTCCGGACGTGTCGCTCCAATGTCACCCATCTCGTTGACTTTATTTAGATATTTGAATACGCGTGGTTTTATTCCGGCGCGCCCCCATACCAATTCCGCGCCAAACATATACGCGACGATGTTGGACCATACCAGCAGCCGCGCAGTGGACTAAGGCGAGTTCAGCAATCGAACGTGGCGGCCATCGGCGTCGCCGCTCGTATGGCTCGACATTTGTCCCAAATTTGCGGAACGGGATCCCGACCTTGGGCAGGCTATGCAAACGGGTGCGTGTTCCAAGTTTGACGAGAGCTGTACGCTGTACGAATACCCCGGCAGAATTGGAAATCATCTCTCATGCTGCAGACGCGAGAAGCTGACGAGTGGAGCTTCTATCAAGGCACCCCTTGCGACGCTGAAAGCAGAAAGAAAATTTGCAATCGGCAAGTTCCATCCGAGCATCACGACATTTGGCTAGCGCAACCGGGGCAACAGCCGCGCTCACTGTTGGCTTACTTAAAGTGTGCTGAGTGCCGCGGTCGCGAGTTCGCGCTCGGTCCCCAGGCGTTTTTGGTGCCGCGTTTTTAGTGCTATTCAAAACGCGGATGACGGCATCCAATCAATCTATTTTTCCTGATTAGCGACCTTGGTGCATGATCAAAGCGTCTAACCAAACAAGGTGATCGCGACGTCAGCGGAGAACGTAAAAAAATGCAATAGATAGGAAGCGGCAGATTTTATTGCGTATCCCGGAGAGATACTGCCGCCGCCATGTTGCTCGCTATGGCGGCGGCCCTCGGAGTGTGGCGAACAGGCCCGGTCTCCAACTACTCTGAGGACTATCGAAGAGACATATGATAACTCTCATCGACGGCTAAGGCGTCGTTGCGCAGCAGTTGATCTTCGATCTTCCCTCAGATTGCCGCACTCAGACTGCTCAATCGGCGCCGCAGATTGAAAGCCTGCGTTTGTCCGTTTGACGACAGCGGGAGGCGGGATCGCCTCCCGCTGCACAGGCGATCGAGTGATTGAAAAGCCGGCTTCAATTGTCACTTGCTCAAGTTGGCACAACCTTTGAATGTTCGCCTTCCGGGGACCAAAGCAGCCAACTGAATTCGATTATTGGAGAAAGCGACGAAGCGCATGCCAAATGTGCATCACATCGGGGTCTTGACGGTAGCGGTACCAACTGTGGACGCCGCACGTCAAACCGGCATAGCCGTCGACCACTGCGACGATTGCCAAACACTCTATTTCAGCCGACCATGCCAGATGGGTCTCAAGTTATTTGATGACTATGTGCTCTTCCGCTTTTTTTCGCGCGCACTTGAAGAAATTGAGATGGGGATTGCCACCGCGACCGAGGCAACCGGCCTTTCGCTTAGGGAGCTGCGGGATACAACCCGCAGTTTCCCGGCAAGGCTTATCCGCGCCTTTGCCCTGCAAGAGGCGAGTGATTGCGTGCCTGATGCGGAGGAGCAACTGTTGCGCGACATGCTCCTAGCGCATGTGCGGCCAGGCGACCCTGAGGGCGTGCGTTTTGCTAAGATCATTGCGCGACGTTCCATGCGTGAAGACCACCTCTGGCGGGATCTCGGCTTGCATGACAAAGCCGAACTTAGGAGATTGCTGTTCGCGCATTTTCCGGCGCTGGCGGCAGGCAACACCAGCAACATGAGGTGGAAAAAATATTTCTACCGCAAGATTTGCGAAGCTGAAGGCTTTTCCCTTTGTAGCGCTCCCAGCTGCAAGGAATGCGGCGATTTTAATGAATGCTTTCTCCCTGAGGAAAGCGGAAGTCTTTCTGGAGCGGCAGAGTTCGTCGGGCGCGAGATCTTGAAAACGTAAAGGCCACAGATGCAATCTTGGCGGGCTTGTCCGGCGACGTTGAACCGATACGGGGGATTATTGCTCCCGATGTTGCGACTGTGCGGGCACGCGCAAATGTCACTTTCCTAAATATGAGCGGTGATGTCGTCGTCGGATAATGATCATCGGTCCATTCTATAGCGCCTACTAAAATTGCCTTAAGCTCTTCGCCATATTCGACTACGCGATCTACAATTTGTCGGAGCTGAGCGTGCGGCCGGAAAAAAGCATCCGCGACTAGCGCTTTAACTTGATAGCTTGCTCACGATCTTTGCTGTAGCCTTCGAGCATTTCCTCCAGAATTTGGCCCGCTGACAATCGAAACCGGCTCCGTTGTCAATCTCGCCAATGGCGGAACAATCCGGGCCTGCAAGACTTCAGCTGCCAAGCTGTCGGCATTCCTCCTATTTGTTCATGGAGACAGCATAACAGCGAGCTTGTTGTAAGCGACAATCTCTACTGTGCCTTCAGTAAGCGACAAGCCGTGGCCGTTCAGGCGGCGTAGTTCCATGGCATGAGCGCGTCGATTTCACTGCTGGGCCATCCATTCGCAAGGCGCTCAAGCGTCTGGGTCAACCAAGCTTGCGGATCGACTGCATTCATCTTTGCCGTTTGCAGGAGCGTCGCGATGGTCGCCCAAGTCCGGCCGCCACCGTCGCTTCCAGCGAATAGACTATTTTTCCTCGTGATCGCTTGGGGTCTGATTGCTCGCTCGACTATGTTGGAGTCGAGTTCGATGCGGCCGTCGGTCAGGAAGCGCTCGAAGATGTCTCGACGCGAGATGGCATACCGCAGAGCTTCGGCGAGTTTGGATTTTCCAGAGACCCGTGGCAGGGTCGCCTGCCAGAGAGTGAAGAGGTCACGGACGATCGCTGCGGAGATCTCCTGGCGTGCAGCGACACGAGCTTCAGGGCTTTGGCCGCGCACACGCTCCTCGATCTCCCATAACCTCGCCATACGCTCGACGGTGTCTGTAGCGACCTTCGAGCTCTTTGCGACATGCAACTCGTAGAACTTTCTCCGGCTGTGCGACCAACAGCCGGCCAGGATGGCGCTGTCATTGCCTCCATCTTTCCGGACGAGCTTGTTATAAGCGGCATATCCGTCGACCTGCAGGATTCCACGATAGCCGCTCAGGTGTCGTGCGACACACTCGGTGGCTCGACTGTCCTCGAAGCGATAGGCTACCATCGGTGGACCGCTGCCCCCAAAAGTCCGGTCATCCCTGGCATACGCCCATAGCCATGCCGTCTTCGCTGATCCGGAACCAGGTGCAAGTGTGGGCAAGGTCGTTTCGTCGGCAAAGATCCGTTCGGCCTTCTTGATCTCATCGAGGATGTAGTCGGCGAGGATATTGAGCTCGAACCCCAGCTTGCCCATCCATTGAGCCATCAGCTTGCGGTCGAGTTCGACCTTGTCGCGTGCGTAGATGGCTTCCTGGCGATAGAGTGGCAGCCCGTCGGCATATTTGGAAACGGCGATCTGGGCCAGAAGTGCTTCCGTCGGAATGCCACCTTCGATGATATGTGCCGGAGCCGCCGCCTGGACGACACCATCCTCGTTCCTAAAGGCATACTTCGGCCGGCGGGTGACGATGACACGGAACTTCGCTGCCACGACATCCAGCCGCTCGGAGACGTCTTCTCCAATCAGGATTTTGGTCTTACCTGCATGTTCTGGAAGCTCTTCCGGTTCGATCACGACCTCGACGCGCTCAAGATGAGGCGCAAAGCCCTTGCGTGGCCGCGGAGCGCGTTTGCTGTCCGCGCTACCGCGGCCTTTCGTGACCTGAGCCTTGATCGTCGCAATGCCGGTCTCGATCTCTTCGAAGACAAAGGCATGCTGCTCGTCATCGACGGTGGATGATGCAAGCCTTTCCGAGCGTCGGCCAAATCGGGCGCGATCGAAAGCCTTCAGGATCTGCGTCAGCCGCTCGATGCGCTCATTGGCGTCCGCGTTGCGGGCCTCTAGATCGTCAACCTGCTTCTCCAAAGCCTCGACGCGGGCTGCTTTTGCGGCCATGGCAAGAACCATGGCTTTCAGAGCCTCTACATCATCCGGGAGCTCGATATCGGGTCGCGTCATGGGTATGATCAGAGCATATTTTGCCGCGATCCGCCCATGGTTTCAGGGACCTGATTCACTTCGCCGCAGCGGTTTTACCCAACAATCTCGGGAGGCTTCACCGGCGTGGATCGAACCCGCTTCCAGTCCATTCCGTCGACTAAAGCCAGAAGCTGGGCATGATTGAGCTGGACGCGATGATGGCCGATGCGTGGCCAACAGAACTGTGCTTTTTCCAGCCGCTTCGCATAGAGGCAAACGCCGGAACCATCCCACCACACGATCTGACTCGGTCTGCTCTCTTGGCCCGAAAGACATAAAGTGCACCGTTGAACGGATCACTGCCAGCATCCCGTACCAGCGAAAGCAAGCTGTCCGGCCCCTTTCGGAAGTCGATGGGATGGCTCGCAAGAAAGACCTTCACGCCGGACGGGATCATGCCGACCGCACCGCTCGGATCACCCGCTGCAGGTGTGCTTCGCCGATATCTGCGTCGGCCCGGATAACGACGTCGCCGATGATAAGCTCGATCATCGCACGTGTGCCAATCGTCCCAGTCTCCGTCTGACCAGCCCGATCTTGCGAGGAGGATCGTTGTCCGTCACGAGCATCACGACGCCAGCCAAATAGCTGCGAGGGATGTATGCCGATGCGATGCGCGATGGCTGAGACGCTTGCGCCGGGCTCCATTGCCTCAGCCACAGCCCGCGCTTTAAAATCATCGGACCAGCGGCGCCGAAATTGCCGTGGGGCGCCCTCAAGCCGTTCCGGAACAGCCTCGATCATATGGAAGTTTCTAGTTCCAGAGCTAGGCGCAGACATAGAAGCTCACAGTTTGTGAATCGTCTGTCCGCAATACAGCGGCCAACGCTACTGACGCCAGATGGGGTCAGCTTGTCGCTTACTGCCTTCATATGCGTTCTGCTGATCATCCGGCCTTAATTCCGACGCGCGGTGCGAAGCCGATTGGCCGTCAATGCGGTACCGATCTGTTTGGCTCTACGACTTGCCACACTACTTCTGTCCCTCGCCTGAGATGTAAGGATACGGACGAGATTTGTTGATCTTTGACGCAAGCGATTTCCAACCGACAAGACCTCGCAGCCGCTTCATCCAGTTTGGCGGTTTCGAGACAAGAGTTTGTCGATCCTGCCTTCGAAAGTTTGGAATTAAATAGCTGAAGATCAGCAAAACAACTGTTTTATATGCTGCTGCCCACATGGCACGGGTTTTGAAGATTGCCATGCGAGGCGGCGCGAGCTGCCTGCCTTTTACTCAGCGATGGATGGAACGAAAGAAGGAAGGCGATATGTCAGATTTGCGTCAAATCGCATTTTACGGCAAAGGGGGGATCGGCAAGTCCACCACCTCCCAAAATACGCTCGCAGCGCTTGTCGACCTCGGGCAGAAGATCCTGATCGTCGGATGCGACCCGAAAGCCGACTCCACCCGGCTGATCCTGAACGCCAAAGCACAGGACACGGTTCTGCATCTGGCAGCGCAGGAAGGTTCGGTGGAAGACCTTGAGCTCGAGGACGTGCTCAAGGCCGGCTACAAAGGCATCAAGTGCGTGGAGTCCGGCGGTCCGGAACCGGGCGTCGGCTGCGCCGGGCGCGGCGTCATCACCTCGATCAATTTCCTTGAAGAGAACGGTGCATATGACGATGTCGACTACGTCTCCTATGACGTGCTCGGCGATGTGGTGTGCGGTGGCTTTGCGATGCCGATCCGTGAGAACAAGGCCCAGGAGATCTACATCGTGATGTCCGGCGAGATGATGGCGCTCTATGCCGCCAACAACATCGCCAAGGGCATTCTGAAATATGCCCATTCCGGCGGCGTGCGGCTCGGCGGCCTGATCTGTAACGAGCGCCAGACGGACCGCGAGCTCGACCTCTCCGAGGCGCTGGCTGCCAGGCTCAATTCCAAGCTCATCCACTTTGTGCCGCGTGACAACATCGTTCAGCACGCCGAGCTCAGGAAGATGACGGTGATCCAGTACGCGCCGGACTCCAAGCAGGCCGGGGAATATCGGGCGCTAGCCGAGAAGATCCATGCCAATTCGGGCCAAGGGACCATTCCGACCCCGATTACCATGGAAGAGCTCGAAGACATGCTGCTCGACTTCGGCATCATGAAGAGCGACGAGCAGATGCTGGCCGAACTACAGGCCAAGGAGTCAGCGGTGGTTGCGGCTCAATAACTGCCGCTGTCGACAGGACGCGCTGGCCCTTGCGCCAGCGCGTCCTTCCAAGAAAGCCGCTTCGGCGACGACGACCTAACCCGAACCTTGAAAGGGGCAGGGGCCCATGAGCCTTGATTACGAGAATGACAGCGTTTTGCATGAACAGCTCATTGCGGAAGTGTTAGCGCAATATCCAGACAAGGCGGCGAAGCGCCGCAAGAAGCACCTCAGCGTCGCAACGAGCGGCGACGAGCCTGGCGATGAGCCGAAGGCCCTTTCCGAATGCGACGTCAAATCGAACATCAAGTCCATTCCGGGCGTGGCATGTGCCCAATAGGACCAAGCTTTCGAAGGAAAAAAACGTGTCAAATATTGTATGTGAACGTGACACGGACTGCAGGCGAAAGTCTTTGCGCGCACCGTCGTCGATTTTCGTTCCGAACACAAAAAGCGGAGTGCAGTTGCCTTGGTATACTATCTACCCAACAATACAGGAGTTTTCTCCAGAAATCGGCGCCCACACTTATGAGCAATGGCTGAGAAGCCAGGGAACTGATGACGCTGTCTCGCTCTATCTCCACATTCCATTCTGCCGCTCGATGTGCTGGTATTGTGGTTTTCCGACTAGCATCACTCGTCGGGACACTTTGATAACCGATTATCTAGCAATGCTGCGCGAGGAAATCCGCCTGGTCGCCGAGCAAGTGCCGCAGGCACTCTCCGTGGGTGACGTGCACTTTGGCGGCGGATCCCCGACCATTATGCCATCGGCAGACTTCCTGTCGCTAATGGAACTCCTGCGCGGCCGTTTTGCGCTTGAGCGAGGTGCAACCATTGCCGTTGAGGTCGACCCGCGCACGTTCACCACCGATATGGCCGAAGCCCTAGAAAGAACCGGTGTGAATCGCGCAAGCGTCGGTGTGCAGAGCTTCGATCCCGTCGTACAAAAAGCGATCAACCGGATTCAGAGCGAGGCGCAAGTGACGACTGCCGTCGAAAACCTCCGCCTGCATGGGGTCAGGCGTATCAATTTCGACTTGATGTTCGGTTTGCCGAACCAAACCGTCCAGTCCTGTCTCGAGAGCGCTATGTTAGCTATTGCGATGCGTCCCGACCGCCTCGCGGTTTTCGGTTATTCCCACGTTCCATCTTTTCGAAAAAATCAGCGCTTGATTGACACAGCAGCACTGCCCGATATAGCCGCGCGAGCTGAGCAGGCCTCAGCCATGGCCGATACGTTAGTTGCAGCAGGCTATCTGCAAATTGGTCTCGACCATTTTGCTTTGCCGGATGACGAGCTTGCAATAGCACAGAGAGCTGGTCGTCTGCGCCGAAATTCGCTTGGTTACTCTGCCGAAACCTGCTCAACTGTCATCGGTTTGGGCGCGTCCGCCATTGGTCGTTGCGGCGACGGTTACGCTCAAAACGATCTCACGCAAAGCTGTTATAACCGGCACATAGCATCCGGCCGCTTGGCGATCTCAAGGGGCTACCGTTTAACTACCGAGGATCGCGTAAGAGCTGCAATCATCGAACAGCTCATGTGCTACTTGGAGGCGGACATATCAGCAATCTGTACGGCTCAGGGATTTGATCAAACCCATCTAGTGAGTTCAGCTAAGCAGCTAGAGATTCTGGCTGAGGATGGGATCGTTGAGTTTGACAACGGTTTAGTCCGTGTGCGGCACGAACGTCGCTCTGCCCTTCGCCATGTCGCTGCCGCGTTCGATGCTTATCTTGGCCGCCAGCCGATCTAGACTGGCAAACGGAGGGCCTTGGAGTGATCACTTAATCGAGCTCGAGTTCGTCGAGATGTTAGGCAGGAGGCAAGCCCCCAATTGCTCGATTTTAAATCGATCGCTGAATTCGCAGTCCATGGCATGTGTCGGTCTCGATCGCGTCACAGTTCAGCTCTCGCCACTGGTAAAGAAATCCGCCGTCAAATATCGTGAAAGGTCTGGCGCAGCACGGCTTCACCGGCTCGGTTGCGCGCGCCAACTTGAAGCAGGCGACACCTTCGTTCAAAACGGACCAGACGCCCGGACAGTTCAGCTTGACGCCACCAATGCGGCTTCGATTGCGCAGGCGGCGGAGACGCGCATCCAGGAAACCTGCGGCAGGCTCGATGTTCACGGTGGCGATCGAGCGCGGTTAAATGCCTAGAACATGGCCTAAACACTCTTGTCGTTGATCTCGACGAAATGGGACCGTGTTCGGACCCCAATTTTTGTCCTTGCCGTACACAAGTGATGCTGCCGCTGGCCCCACTACATGCCCAGGGCGACAGGTTGTTGCACTGCGACAGGTCACCGTTCAAACCGCTCCAGCATTGTTCTCAACTGCGCGTTTTGCAGCCTTAGCTTTCTGGCTAGCTGCCTCCTGAGCACCCTGATGTCTTCGTCGAGGCTCATCTGGTCCGCAGTGTGAACTGCCGGGGCAGCGTTTGCAATCGCGGCTGATGCCTTCTTACGCGGGGCGACCTCGAGAGTTCGCTCGAGCCTCGTAGCATCGTGCCCAGCGGCGATGTCGGTACTAAGCCCGCCGAATGGAGGTGGATCGGCCGCCTCAACGTTTTTGGCATCTTGGCCTTCGACCTGATCGTGGCCACCGATTCCGACTTCCTTAGAAACAACAAACTCGGTGGAAATTGCAGGAGAATGGCCGTGACGGGGAGGCCCCTCGCTTGCCGGTCGAACGGCGCTTATCAGGCTCTTCTCGGCAGGCGTTTCGGTCGGACCGGCAATGGCCAATGTGTCCGGCGTAACCTTCTGGTCCGAGCCGTTTTCTCGCTTTTGTTCGCGACCCGGTGAGATCAGTCGGGCAAGAAGTTTCCAGGGAGACGCCATCTATCCGACCTCGCGTTTTATCCCGCAAGCAGGCAGTGAGTTTGGGGTCCGGCAACAGCATTACCGTTGCCGAATTGTTTGTCTCGATAAGAATGTAGATACGGTCGCTTATTGACCGGTTGCTTATATCAATCGAGCTTGAGCCGTTTGCGCAGATCTTCATTTTCAGCGCGAAGTTTTTCAGCAAGAAGCTTGCGCAGCCGCTGATTTTCCTCTTCCAACTGCAAAAGGTCTGCCATTTCATCGCTCGCCGTCATCGGGGCAGCCGGCGCTGCCTGCACAGCCTTTGGAGCACGGCGCACAGGTGCGCGTTTGGCGCTCGCCGTGGCTTCGATAGCCTTTGTCTTGCGCCCTCTCCTCTTCACACCACCGTCCCCGGCCAGCGCAGCTGCCGGCTCTGCCGTAGCGTCAGCTAACGCGGTCGCGAGTGCCGCGACTTTTTTGGCGCGCGGTTTGCGCTGTTTCTTCGGCGCATTAGGCGTTTCGACAACGGTCTGTCCATCGACCTTGGTTGTCGTATTAGTCTCGTCGGCCATGCTCATCTCCTGTGTATCTGATGCAGTTGTCGACGGCCCGAGAGGCGCTGTCAACAACTGCTCGGCCTGATCTTGTTCCGGCAAAGACATTTCGCTGTCGGGTTTGCCACTCTGAGAGCTACCTGACAGAAAAGGCAATGCCTCTTCCTCTAGATCGCGCGCGACTGACTTTAGATCCACATTGCCCCAGATCGAGTTCGATCTGGCATCAAGTTTTCGCCTGCCGTTCTTGTACTCGACGGCAAAACTGCGTTGCACTTTTTTCAATATAAGAGGCCTTGGAGAATCCACGGGGTGGCTGATGTTATGCTGGAACAGCACGAATAGCGCCTACCGGACTACCAGTCTATACCCACGGTCTAGCCTGAGGCCAATTTTTTAGCGCCGCGTTATTTTTTGGAGTTACCGCGGCCTCTGCCGATTTATCGTCCCGGTCCCTAAAGTGGTGAAGGAGCCGCGCACCAACCCAGGCTTCTCCTTCGTCGGCTGGCGCTTCAAAGACCAGATGCTGCGCACTTACGCCGGGGAAAATGTTGAAGCGCTTGGCCCACGTTTCGCGGCACTCGCAGCGGCGGTGCTGACCAAGACCGAACGCAGTTTCCTTGCAGCTAGCGCCGCCATTAGGCTCATTGATGTGCCGAGACGAACATGCGGCTTGGCTTTGTCGGCTGAAACAAGAGTAGCGAAGGAGTGTTGCTTTTATGACAAGACACGAGGAGTTTGTCGGTCGAATGTCATAGGCGGATCTGCCTTGCACACGGCCGCCATAGAGAGAAGGATGGGGTAGCCGCTCGCTTCACTGCTGAGTCACGCCATCGTTTTCGTGAATGCGTTCCATCCAAACAATCGATTTTACTGATCGAAACGGTTGCCATTAGAAGACGCTGAAGAAGCGTTTTGTAAAAGCCGTAATTCGGAGTTCTTAAAATGGGTCCTCGGGTGCCGTGGAGACTGTGCTGGGAAAACGAGATGAGGCAGTCGGTCTGCTGCCTGGTCTCGATCGTTATCTTGCGCTCGACTTGATCGGGTAGAATCTTGGTCGTTGCTTCTCGACGTTTCAGTGGGCTCTCACGGGACGCACTTTTGCCCCGGTCGATGCCGCCTCCTATTCGTCTTCACCGCGCGCTGGTCATCTTTCTACTGCTTCCCCTTCTAGCGTTGTTGCAGATCGGTTCTCACGCCGTGGGCGCCGTTCGACATGATTATCAATGGCGGCCCCACCGCGTGGGAGCTGAGTTCGGTACTGGCGCATATGCGAATGACGGAGGCCGGCGGCGGAATTCTGTGTGCTATGCCTCGGAGCCAACGCAGGCGCACTCGCCGCTGCAAGGATACGGTCTGCGACCTTTGCAGCGACCACCAAACGTCGTTGTGGCTGTCGGGCGGAAAGATGAAGGACTGGGTAATGTGGATACGTTACGCGGCGTTACTGCCGCAAATGCTTCGGTCTGGGGCTCTGTTAGCGCCGATTGTCCGCAATCTCACCGATCCGGTCACGATCTGATTTCGGCTTCGACCCGTGAGCTCTAGCTGCACTGTCAAGCGCCACCCTATGAAACTACGAAAGCCGGTGGCCAGACCAGAGCGACCTACCTTTCGAAACGAACTGGAGAGCAACATGCTGTGTCTAGGGCTCAGTGGCGGTCTAAGCAGAGTCTACGAAAATTCGTTCGATCTACCGAACACCTTTATGCACGATGGGGCTGCGGTTCTCGTTCGCGACGGGCGAGTGATAGCGGCGGTCGAGGAGGAGCGCCTTAACCGGATCAAGCACTCCAACAAGTTACCAACGCGTTCGATTCAATATTGCCTCGCATCTGCAGGTGTTCACCTGAGCGACATCGACCGCATCGCGTATTATGCGACCGAGGCCTATTGCAACGCTGTGCTCGAGCGCGTGCGCCTCTCTCACCCAAGCACCCCAATACCGGATGCGAGACTGTTGTTGTGCGGATTACTCGGGCAAGAATTTGGTGCCGAAATTGATCCCTCACGCGTGTCGTTCGTGAGCCACCATATGTCGCACGCGGTGAGCTCGTTTTTCATGTCGGGCTTCGAGCGAAGTTTGGTCCTCTCAATTGACGGCGGTGGAGACTTTCTTTCGGGGCTTTTGGCGATTGGTTCCAGCACGGAGATTGAGCCACTCGTGACATTTCCGGAGAATGATTCTCTAGGGCTGCTATACTTGGAAACGATCCGCTACCTAGGTTATGGCGCGTTCGATGAATATAAGATCATGGGTCTGGCACCTTACGGCAATCCCGCTTCGTACCGCGAGGTCTTCGAACAATTTTACGAACTCCTAGACGACGGTGGTTATCGGGTCCATCTCGACCGAGTTGGTCCTACGTTGCTCAGTAACATTCAAATACGCCAGAAAGGCACGCCGTTCACGCAGCAGCATAAAGATGTGAGTGCTTCACTGCAGGAAGCACTGGAACGGATCGTGTTCCACGTCCTACGGCATTACACCAAGGTTACGGGCATCGAACGACTGTGTTTGGCCGGAGGAGTGGCTCACAACTGCACTTTGAATGGCAAGCTGCTGTACTCGGGGATGTTTGACGACATCTTCGTGCAACCGGCTGCCCATGACGCTGGCTGCGCACTAGGCGCCGCATTGATGGCGTCTCTTGATCTGGGGCATCCGGCACCTCGTGAGCGTTTGCAAAACGTCTATTGGGGACCCGACCTGGAGAGCGAAGGAAGCGTGGAGGAGGAACTTTTTGCTTGGGGCCAGCATCTCGAAATTGAACGGAGTGATGACGTGACAGGCAAAGCAGCCGAATGGATTGCGGATGGCGCCGTGATCGCCTGGGTGCAGGGGCGTTCGGAGTTCGGTCCACGGGCGCTAGGCAACCGGAGTATTCTTGCTGATCCGAGGCCGGCGTCAAACAAGGATCGAATTAATATGATGGTCAAGAAGCGGGAAGGCTACCGCCCATTTGCTCCCTCGGTATTGGAGGAGGACGCCGTGGAATTTTTTGATCTGCCAGGTACCTTGCGCAAATTTCCTTTTATGAATTTCGTAGTATCTGTGCGCGAACCCAAGCGTGGTTCGCTAGGCGCCATCACGCACGTAGATGGTACGGCTCGTTTGCAGACAGTGTCACGCGAGACAAATCCCGCATATTGGGAGCTAATCAATGCTTTCGGGAAGCGAACCGGCGTTCCGATCTTGCTCAACACGTCGTTTAACAACAACGCCGAGCCGGTAGTGGATTCGGTTAGGGATGCCGTAACGACTTTTTTGACGACCGACCTGGATGCACTTGTGATCGGTCCATTTCTCGTCAAGAAGCGAATCTCAACGATGGAGGAGTGGAATAAACTAGCAGTTTCCTTGCCACCTTACGCAAGTCTCCATCAGGCGCGTGCATATTCCACCCTGGATCGGCAAGAGACTGTATGTGAGATCCGCACAGGCGCCTCCAGCCTGCAGGCCGTGCGTATTTCACCGGAGTTGTTTGAACAGCTAATTAGGATTGAGGGAGAAGCCCTGGTTGGCGACATTTTGGATGGAATCGCGCCTGTTTCAGGTAGTCGTGAGACTTTCCTAAATGAACTTCGGCAGATTTGGGAGCAGCGTTGCATATGCTTAAGCCCGGTACGTGGCCGCAAATCACAGTTATCCGTCCCCGCTGAGGCCTCGGTGACTAGTGGGCTTTCAGCATAGCTTGGGGTCGCTTCGTTACGCCAAACAAACTCGCGAATAACAAAGCCCGCGACCGACAATGCGCCGTGCCCACCTAATCGCACGGCGACGCGTCAACAACCATGTCGAAAGAAGGGCCAAATGGCTCGGTATTTCAGTGATATCCTGCCCGAGCTCGTTCAGCAGGGGCACTTCGAAAAGTTAAGGAGACTGTGATGGATCCGGTGTGTGAGTTAAACGTACATCGACAGATCGTTTCGCTTCTCGATAAGCCTAACCCTGTAGTCTTTGACATTGGGTGCAATGACGGAAGCGATGCTCAACGCTTTCTGCGCCTTCTTCCGAGCGCCCAGCTCTATTGCTTTGAGCCAGACCCCAGAGCCGCTGCACGCTTCAAGGAGAAAATGGGTTCTGATCGGGATCGGATGAGGCTATCCGAGGTTGCGATCAGCGACCGGAACGGGATGATCGAGTTTCATCCCAGCAATGGCAATGACAGCGCTAAGGAATGGGATCTCTCGGGCTCGATACGCCGTCCCAAGAACCATCTTTCTGAGTACGAGTGGGTTCGGTTTGACCCTCCGATTTCGGTTGAGACTAGGAGGCTGGATGACTGGTGCAGCGAAGCTGGCCTAGAGAACATAGATCTCATCTGGATGGATGTGCAGGGAGCCGAGGCCGACGTTATTGCCGGTGGCAATCAGATCCTGATGAGAACGCGTTACATATATACTGAGTATAGTGATCATGAGCTCTATGAAGGCCAGCTTCCCCTGCGCGCCATTCTTGAGCTCTTACCTTCCTTCCAGATGGTAGTTGAGTATCCCCGAGGAGTGGAGGGTGACGTTTTGCTTAAAAACACAAGCCTATAGCCGGTTCCCTTTTTGAGATTCAAGAACCGCGCCGAGTTTGCCGGAGGCTTCAACTCATGAGAGATTGGAGCCGATATGAGCAAGACAACGAACAAATTCTCGCCTGAAGTCCGTGAGCGTGCCATCCGCATGGTGCTGGATCACGAAGCCGAGCACCCCGCGCGGTGGGCTGCCGTTTCATCTATCGCGGCCAAGATCGGCTGCTCGCCGGCCACGCACGCTGCACGAATGGGTGAAGAAGACCGAGGTCGATAGCGGTAAGCGAGCAGGCCGGCCGAACGATGTCGCCGAGATTATGAAGGCTCTTGAGCGGGAGAGCCGCGAGCTTCGTCAGGCCAACGAGATTCTGCGCAAAGCGTCGGCGTATTTTGCCCAGGCGAAACCTGCCACCGGAAAAGACGCTCGACAGCTTTGATTTTAATGCAGTCCCTATGGTCTCCAAGGCCCAGGTCATGGCCATTGCCGCTGGCGACAGCTGGGTCGCGAAAGGTGCCAATATCCTCATGTTCGGTTCGCCGGGCGGCGGAAAGAGCCATCCCGCCGCGGCCCTCGACCTCGCGCTGATCGAGAACGGTTGCGGGTGCTGTTCACTCGCACGACCGACCTCGTCCAGAAACTGCAGGTCGCACGGCGTGAACTCCAGATCGAATCCGCCGTCGCAAAGCTCGACAAGTTCGATCTGCTTATCCTCGACGACCTGGCCTACGTCACTAGGACCAGGCCGAAACCCGCGTGCTCTTCGAACTCATCTCCCAAGATATGAGCGGCGCTCCATCATCATCACCGCCAATCAGCCCTTTGGAGAATGGAACCGCGTCTTTCCGGACCCGGCCATGACGCTTGCCGCGGTGGACCGACTTGTTCATCACGCTACGATCATTCGAAATGAACGTCGAAAGCTAATGGCGACGTTCCGCGATGGAAGCCAAACGTGGTCGACCCAGCCGGCTTGCGGCCATTACCTCTATCTCATTGCAAAACGATGACACTGAAACGTCAGGAATCCGGTCTTTCTCCATACAAGGCAGCCGATCGAACAAAATGTCGTAGCCTGACGGGAGACGCAGGGGTGTCCCTCCCGCACGCGGCGCCCTTTGCTATCCCGGATGAAGGGGATGGCGGCAACGACATGCGCAAGCCCACTGAGGATAGAAGGACTGGGTGAAAAGGCGCCCCTGAAAACAGTGGGTTTGGCGACACTTGTTGGTTCGGGCAGGCAAGACGTCGTCTACATGCATCAAATGGATGACTCGCATTTAAACAATAGATTTCACCAATTTTCGCGGATGCTCCATAGACGGCCGTCTCCACTCCACCGGGTATGATCCGTTGAAAGGCTCTCAACCAATCCAACAACGCCTGTAGCCCCGAAGCACTGGCGGCGGGAATGGCATCAATCCTACCTGGTATCGCCTGGCCTTAGCCGAAGAAAGGAAACGTCTCATGAAGGTTATTGGTTACTACGTCATCGTTGCAGCGTTGCTCGCATTGACATTGCGGGCCGGGCCGTCACTTGCAGCAGATGATCGTAACCAAGATTGCGGCCCGGCGGCAAGTGACCCCCGCGCAAACCTGAATGGTGCTGACAAAGCCAATTCAGCGGAGCACACTCAAGACTTCAATTGCCAAGATACTCCTGCCGAAGAAGGTGAGTGCTACGAGTGCGTCTTACCCCCCGAAGTACATATTGAAGGCGCCGAAGTGATCGACGTCGCAGACCGAAACCTTTATCCGCGGAAAACACTGCTACTCGCCAGAATGAACAGGCACCACTGAATCGTGTCGGTTGAAGGTAGCAGTAAGACCATCAAAGCCACGGCGGCTGGAACATCGATACTTTCTCAATTTTAGGCGACCCTTTGCTTGCTGATCTCTCGTGGCGCCGCACTGCGAGACCAAGCCTTTTCACCTTTTATCTCGCCACCTCGCTATGGATGAAGACATGCGGTTCAAGGGCCTTGATCTGAATCTCCTCGTCGCACTCGACGCCTTGATGACCGAGCGTAATCTCACGGCGGCAGCGCGCAGCATCAACTTGAGCCAACCGGCCATGAGCGCGGCCGTCGGCAGGTTACGCACCTATTTCAATGACGACCTTTTTACCATGGTCGGTCGCGAACTCGTTCCAACCCCGCGTGCGGAGCGGCTCGCGCCTTCGGTCCGCGAGGCTCTGCTTCACATCCAGGTTTCGATCATATCCTGGGATCCGTTTTGCCCTGCTCAATCGGATCGCTGCTTCAGAGTCATTCTTTCCGATTACGCCGCACTCGTTTTTTTTGAAAAGGTCGTGACGCGTGTCGCCCGAGAAGCGCCCGCCGTCAGCTTCGAGTTGCTGCCGATCGCCGATAACTACGATGATTACTTGAGGCGCGGTGACGCCGATTTTCTCATCTTTCCGGAATTGCTCATGTCGCGCGCACATCCTAAGGTGGCGTTATTCGAGGAGACCCTCGTGTGCGTGGGCTGCCGCTCGAACAAGCTACTCTCGGAGCAACTTACACTCGAGAGGTATATGTCGATGGGACACGTTGTGGTGAAGTTTGGGAACGCTGCTTCCATCGAGGAATGGTGTTTGCTTGGGCACGGGCTTAAGAGACATGTCGAAGTAGTCGTGCAGGGCTTCAGCATGGTTCCGTTCATGCTTTCAGGGACCGAGCGCATAGCGACAATGCCCTTACGCCTGGTCAAGCAGCTCGAAAAGACAATACCCCTGCGGATCGCTGACCTTCCGCTACCTTTGCCCGCGTTCACACAGGCCCTCCAATGGCCCGCGCTTCACAATAGTGATCAGGCAAGCCTCTGGATGCGGGACGTGCTATGCCAGGAAGCATCCCGCATGCCTTCGCCCCATGAGGTAATGAGACGTCTCAGGATTTCCTAGCATTCTTTCGTGGTTTTGTCGTTCGGCGTGATTCATGGCGTCGGAATGAGGAGCCTCTTTGAAACGCCGCCGCTACAGTCTCACGGATGATCGATCATCCTGTCGCCGCTGGCCCAACAGCCGCGCTGACTGACGACCAAGTATGGAGGAACTGGACAGATGCTCTCTTACGCCCGCCGTTCAACCGACCGATGAAACAACCTCCTCGACAGTTTGTCGACGACGCAAGTCGAAGGTTCACGCAGCTCCAATCGACATTGGCAAGGAGCGGCAAACCAACCCTAATATGGGACGGGTTCACCACATCCGAGCCGTGGCGCCAGATTGCCCTCCGGTAACACCTCAACGTCTTTATTTTTGCGGCAGAACATTCTCACTGCCCTTTTCCACCTGATCGATCACGAGCAGCTTTACCGGCTCGGTGCCGTTGTTCGCCCCTTTATGCCATATGCCCCAGGACTCGACGATAAAATCCCCTGCCGTGAAAATGCTTTCTTTCCCAGATTCTGTATTGGTGACCGTGATCTCCCCCGAAAGCACATAGCCATAGCGCTGATAGCGATGCTGATGAATTGGCAACGTCGCACCGGGCGCAATCTCATAAATCGAAGCGATGACCTCGACGTATTTCCGTGGAACGATGATGGGCTGACCGGCAATCGTACGATCGGTCCTTAAGATAAGCGTAGCCGCGACCGCTTTGTTTTCGAACGCGTTCGCGGGACACGCCAGAGCAAAGAGCGCCGTAGCGATTGAGATGACCTTCATTTGCTTTTCTCCTGATACACGCCGGATCTTCCTGAAGGGTGTTTGCTTCCGAGTTCGGCCAGTTGCAGAGCGAAAAACCTGCATCGTCTCGCCGGCGCCGACATGGGTTCGTTTGTTCCCGGACTATGATGATTATCTTCAGAGCTCTGCGGGTCCTTTCAAGACACTGCATCGCAATACCCCTCCTGGCGTGGTGGCGAGTGGCGTCAAGACATCAGGCGCCGACGCAACAGCGCTGCCGACAGGAAGAACGGCAAAAGCGCGTAGATGCAAAGCGCGCCTATATGCAGGCCCATGCTGCTCGCGGGGCGCCCAAGCATTGCCGGGCGTATGAGGTCGATCGCATGCGCTAGAGGCAAGAACTGCGCTACCTGCTGAAAAGTCTGGGGCAGTTGCGTGATTGGAAATACCGCGCCGCACAAGAACAGCATTGGTGTGAGGACGAGCGTCTGGTAAAAAATGAAATACTCGTAACTGGGCGCAAGCGCCGTGACTACCATCGCAAGGCTCGCGAATGCAAATCCAGTGAGCATGATAATTGGCAGCACATAGACGACTGATGGCCACGTCGCATAGCCTAGCACGGTGGCGACGATTATGATTCCCGTACCGGCAAGAAATGCCTTGCTCGCTGCCCATGCCAACTCACCCAGGATGATGTCCCCAAGTGTCATTTGCGTGTAGAGCATGGCTTCCCAGGTGCGTTGGGCGTGCATTCGCGTAAAGGCCGCGTAAATCGTCTCGAACGTCGCAGAGGTCATCGCGCTTGTCGCCACCATGCCGCCCGCCAAGAACGCAACGTAAGTTGTGCCGTCAACGCGACCCACAATAATTCCGAGGCCAAGGCCGAGGCCAAAAAGGTAGATCATAGGATCGGCCAGACTTCCAACAATTGACGCAAGTGCTACTTTCTTCCATGCCAGATAGTTGCGTCGCCATATCGCAATCCAGTTAAAAGCGTTGGCGGGCAGAGCCGCGGCACAACCTTCACCCATCGTTCACTTCTCCATCTCGCGCCCGGTCAACCGCAAAAACACATCCTCAAGATTCGGCGGACGCTGCAGAATGCGCAAGCCCGCGCGCTCCCGCAACCGCACACGCACCTGCTCCGGGTCGGACACATAGCAAAAAAGGGTCTCGCCGCTAATTTCGACGCGATCGGCATATGGCCCGACCAGCGATTCCAATTCATGCGGATCGCCGCCGTAGATCTCAATGACTTCGCACCCGATCAGTTCATCGATCAGGTCATGCGGACGCCCTTCGGCAATGCTGCGACCTCTTTCGAGTACGCAGAGTCGATCGCATAGCCGTTCGGCCTCTTCCATGAAATGGGTGGTCAAGATGATCGTTTTGCCGCGCGTAAGGAGGGAACGCAGGCGCTCCCAGATCAGGTGGCGCGCGTGCGGGTCGAGACCGGTGGTCGGCTCGTCCATGACAAGTAGTTGCGGGTCATTGATCAACGCACGCGCTAGCGTCAGGCGCCGCTTCATGCCGCCTGAAAGTTCAGACACACGCGCATTCACCTTGCTCTCTAGGCGTGCAAACTCAAGGAGCGACGGCATGACCGCCTCGACTTTGCGTGTATTCATGCCGAAGTAGCGGCCGTAGACCAGCAGATTCTCGCGCACAGTGAATTCAGGCTCAAGGTTGTCGAATTGCGGCACCACACCGATACCCTTTCGCGCCAAGCGAGCCTGGGCAGGCACCGGCACGCCGAGCACAGTAATCTTCCCCGCATCAGGGGCTGTCATGCCAAGGATCATGCGTGCGATCGTGCTCTTGCCCGCGCCGTTCGGTCCAAGCAGCCCGAAGCATTGCCCCGGAGAAACGCGGAACGATAGCGCGTTGACCACGGCCTTGTCGCCATATGTCTTGCTTACATCGGAAAAATCTATTGCGGACATGAACATGCGCTCATCTGACCGTCGGGCGCCGTTGACTGGCATTTCTTCGGTTGGTTGTGTTCTTCTTGGTCCATCGCACCGTATGTGTTCATTGCGTCTCCATTAAAGGGCCGCAGCAGCATCCGGGAAAACGCCTCGTCCGTGGTAATTGGCACTCGTGTTGCAGAGCAGCCGAATGTCCCTGAGCTTGTTACATTCGAAGAGTAGCTCGGCGACTTCACGGAGAGAGTGCCTGGGATGGTCTGCAATCGTGCAGATTCATCGAGATGGACAACAGCCGGAATTCTGTCCTGGCATCTCATCCGCGTCTGATGCTTAAACAACATTTCGCAATCCGGAGTTCGAGGGCTGACTATATAAGGCGCACGGGTCCTCCAGGCAGATCGGCGCCACGAGGCCGAGCCACGGGCTGCGGTGGCCGCGCGGCACCTGTCACGAGGATAGTTCTTGCAGGGAAATGCCCTGTCATTGGAACGAGACCGGAGCCCTCGACGGATTCGAGAGAACTTTCAGCATTGCACCCCAGCCGTCGATGATGATTTGATCAAGAACGCGTGGATCCGGACCGTGTTGCGCCAAAGCGGCGCCAATCGCGTCGAGATTGTCGACAGTTTCATATCGCGGGTTGCTGCCCCGCTTCTCCTGCTCGACGCAGAAGGCGAGCCACCCATCCTCGACAAGCGCGTCCGCTCCGTCATGGGTCAATTTGATACCACAGATGCGCATAGTGTCTCCATGTCTGAACGTCGAGGGTTGAGCCGTTAGGAGGCAGAAAACGGATTTCGGAAACAGGCGAGCAAGCAATCTTCGTTGACCGACTCACCCCGACACTCAAGCCGCTCTACCTCGAGCAAAGTTTCGTTCAGCATGCCGAGGATCGTCTCAGCACCAGCAACGTGGCCCCAGCGACGACAGTTGGCGTCGCGCGCCGATCCGAAAACCAGATATCCATCTGGCGCAAGCATCCGCACTAAATTCCGAACAGCCCCTCTCATCTCGGCTATTCCTCCGATGTAGTAGAGCACTTCCGCCACAACGATCAGATCAAACCTCTCGTCAGGTGAAAACTGTTGAACATCAGAGACTATCCAGCTGATGTGCGGAGAATCCCTTATGCGTCGACGCGATCTTTCTATAGCCTGAGGCACAACATCGATCACGGTGAGCCGTTTGCAGTGGGGGGCTAGCTGCACCGTAAATGCGCCGGCAGCGCATCCCACTTCGAGCGCACTTGAGATGGATCCCTGGGCAAGCGCCAAGCGGAGCATTTGCGTGTGACGCTCACGCTCGAATGGATTGGCGTCGAGTCCCCATGGATCGGGTGCAGCCAGTTCCCGATTCAGCAATTGATAATTGTCGCTCTGTGTCAACTCGTTCACCTCGGTAAATAGATCTTACTCGTCGCTGCACATGCAGTCAGACGTCGCTCGCCTGGCAGGATGGCGGGCGGGCTTGAGCCTTCGAGGCGCTGTCGCATGTCCAGAACATTCTGTAGTGCGTGCATCAGTCGTCGGATGTTGATTCGAGTTGCCAGCAGAGCTGCGCGACAGCCAGTCGCTATTGCTCAGCGTGCACAGCGCGTAGGCTTTCAAGGGCAGTAGCAGAAAAATATTGATGAATGTATGCAAAGAGAACCCGAGGAACCGTAGTTGGCGGGCCCGAAGCGCTACAACGCTGCAGCGGATCATCGTCATGGCCACAATCATCAGGGCTGCCAACCAAGGCGCGGTGCCCGTCAATGCAAGCTGTGCGAGTCCCGTCAGCACTGATAGTGCCAGAAGCAGCGGTCCGAGGTTCTGTCCGACGACGTCGAGCGTAAGGAAGCGATTGAGGTTGGGCAGCAGGCGCAGCCCAAGCAACGTGTCCCGGAACGTGCTCCGCGCCCAGCGTAGTTGTTGGCGCAGATACGGTCCTAGCTTGTTCGGAACGACTGTCGCTGCGATGGCGCTCGGCACGTACTCCGTTCGAAAGCCTGCCTTCAGCATGAGAATGGTGAGATGCCGATCCTCACCGAAATCGCTTGGCTTTCCCCGAAAATACTGTGACTCGTACTGGTCAAGCAGCGAAGCGAGGGCAGAGCGACGGTACATAACACATGGACCGCAGCAGCACATAACGGCACCGAAGCGAGCTTGTGCCGCACGCTCCTCGTTGCAAGCCAGCCAGTACTCCATGTCGATCAAACGGGTCAGCCAACTGTCGTTTCGGTTGCGGGCCGTCAACTGTCCCATGGCCGCGCCGACAGCCGCATCTTGCATTTTAGGCACGAGCTTCCTGATGACATCAGATGCGAGGATTGTGTCGGAGTCGACGTTTAACACCATATCTCCAGCAGAGCGGCGTATCGCAGCGATCTGTGCCTTCCGTTTGCCGACATTCTGGGGAAGCACGAGAATATTGAATCTGGGGTCTCGTGCGAAGGCCTCGTGCACAAGTTGCAAAGCCTCGCGATTTTCGGAACCGTCATCAACTAGGTACACCTGCAGCCTTCCCCCGTATTCCTGACCCGCAATAGAAGCTAGGCACTCCGAAAGCGTGCGGGGATCCTCGTTGAAGCTTGGCACGATGACATCTACGCTGGGCAGCTCGTCAAAGCCGCCCAAGCCGTGGGACGCCAATGAAACATCGGTCGGCAGAGAATAAACGGCCTGCATGCTT
Source organism: Rhizobium sp. N324 (assembly GCF_001664485.1). Classification (NCBI taxonomy): domain Bacteria; kingdom Pseudomonadati; phylum Pseudomonadota; class Alphaproteobacteria; order Hyphomicrobiales; family Rhizobiaceae; genus Rhizobium; species Rhizobium sp. N324. Next base: position 367,329 of record NZ_CP013633.1, read on the forward strand.
TTATATGCAGTCGATAGAAGTGCATAAAGCGAGACGGCGACAGTGCTGGTTGTGTCAAGCATATCCATCGGATCTTCAGAACTCCCGAGGAAGCGAGCGAAATACAAAGCCGCGATCATGCAAAGCTGGAATTATGCTAGATAACGCCATGATAGTCTGGTGGCGCAGACTGTGGTCAGCTCCTTGCTGCATTTCACTGGAGGGACAACCGTCGTGCAAGAGCACGATTGACCCCGGCCGGACAGACTGCAGCACATCATTAACAATGGCGTCGGCCCCGGGAAGAGACCAGTCTCGCGGATCTACCGACCAGTGCACGGCAGTGAGTTCCGCATTCGCCGAAGCCTTGAGCACTTCTTCGGTCCAGATGCCGTAAGGAGCTCGGATGTGCCGCACCACCGCCTGAGGCGACGCCATTTTTATGGCTCTGTTTGTCTCGAGTATCTGACGTTGCACCTCGTCGGGTTCGCAGTCAGACAGGTCTGGATGCGTCATTGTGTGGTTGGCGACTTCATGCCCCTCTGCAATCATTCGCTGGATCAATTTCGATTGATCGGCCAGGAACTCGCCGATGACGAAGAATGTTGCCGGCACCCGGTGTTCAGCCAGAATATCGAGAATCTCCGGTGTACAAAATGGATGCGGACCGTCGTCGAACGTCAAATAAACGCTGTGACGACCAGTGCCGTCATCGCGCTCACCGTGCACTTCGCACGAGCAATCGAGGTGCGTCATTGCTCTCGTCCTTTCCGGTAAATTATCCTGGTGGCCATTCGGAGACCGGGCGCCCAAGGTAGGATGATGACGCCGCGCGTGGACGCAGGTCGAAACGCGCGTGTGGCAGCGTGTAGCGTACGCCGTTTCCCAAAATAGCGGTCACCAGACCGCCTCGTTTGAATCTGTCAATACCGCGGCTCGTTGCGGACTGTACCGAGTGCGAATGTAAATTCCCTCGACATGGCATGCGATTTAACGTGCGTTGGGAACCGTTGCGAAAAAGGAATCGCAACTCCGACCGCATCATCTTGCAATCGTCGACAGGTCGGGGTTCGCGACCAATCGTCACTTTGATCGCAAGATCGAACGTTTTGGCAAATCGGCAAAGACAATGGGCTGATCGAACGCTTATGCTAGCATTACATTCCAAAGCCACACATTTGACCCCTCTACACCACTGGCGCGCCATCGACGACTTGATTTCCGTCAAGATGCTCGTCTAATGGATCATGCCATTCAATTCGTAAAATCGATTGTTTGGATGATACCCATCCACGCCATAGATAAAATTCGAGCTCCACAGTTCCTGCTAACGGACCGAGCCCTGTTGTCGTGGCTGACGCCGGATTTCCGTCGTCGCTCCCTTGACGAACTTATCATGGCTCGGCATTGGCGGCTTTCTAACCTACTCTGGGTAAAGCTCCGGAGCAGATTGAAACCATCCGGAAGCCTGAAAGCGCCGGATAGAATTGGTCGGCTATGGCTGTCAAACGACTCGAGGAACTAGTCCCACTTGCCGAATCGAAGAACGGACCCCATCGGTTTGCGTTTCGTTAGATCCGAGCACTGGCCCCAATCTTCCGCAGACGGTCGGAGCGTCGCTTTTGGCTAAGCCGATAACTGTCGCCCGGATGGTGACCACCGTCGAGAGGTGAAAGCAGGCGGTCCAACAATGCTGTGACGACCACCCGACTATGGATCGAGCTGTTGTCGTAGCGCGGGACACATTTGGAAAACAAACGGGCGCGATGGGCCTCCAAGTGGAGGTAACCGAGCTCGTCTGAATCAACAACCTGGGCCGCGGCACGATCATCGACTGCTTGTCCAGCGAGCAGCAGTTGTGAGACTCGCCAGCATCGCCACGGTGGCAGCTGTGACGCAATGGTGGCCACACTTATCCATCAAGCGGATGGAGATTATCCAAACAATCGATTTTACGGATTCCCCAGGATGCTCCAGAAGACGCATGAAATAGAGATCAGGTAGCGGGAAAGGACGGGAATTGGCTAGATCGGCGCCACCCTCGATCAATCGGCGAAGCGCGCCAACATGAGCCGTACCGCAACGTAAGCTCCGGCCTCTCGCTCCGAGCCAAGTGCGATGCCGATGGGTTGGATCGGGTGCGAGATAAACGACTGAACGATGACGGAGGGCTATGCGGCGGCTTCAATGCCCGGACTGAAAAGGCGTATGGCGCCGCAACTTCCAGTCTGGCGTAAAATGGTAAATCTGTGCGACGAAGGGTCATGCATAAAATTGGCGAGAATCACGAGCGCTGATGCAGGTCCGGGAATTGATATGCAAAATTTCAGCAGAATTTAAGCCGATGCGCTTTTCCAGAACAAGGCAACGAACATGCTCGCTGGCGACCTGAAGAGGGATCGGTATGTTGTTTCTCGACGGCGGACTGGTTTCGGTGATTGTCTCTGGTCGCTGGCGGCAGCTTGGCGCTATGCACAGCGAACGGGGCGGACGCTGGCCATCGATTGGCGTGGCTCCTGCTATCTCAATCAACCCTTTACGAACGCTTTTACGGTGTTCTTCGAGCCGATTCAAGATATTGCTGGCGTACGGGTTATTTGCGATGACCAGATCAACCAGTTCTCATTTCCGGGACCGTTCTTCCCATCATGGTGGAACAAGCCCTCAATCGAGAGCGTTTACCGCCCCGATGAGCAAATTTTCCGGGAACGTGACGAACTGACCGAGCTTCTTCAAGCCCAGGACGATACTGATGCCAACACGGTAGTCTGTGATGCCTGTTTAATGTGGCGGTGCGACCAAGCTGCCGAACGCCAGATATTTCAGAGCCTCAAGCTTAGACCTGAAATTCGGGCTCGTATTCACGCCATCTATCAGGAGCACTTCAAGGGGCGCAGTATCATCGGTGTGCACGTACGGCATGGCAATGGCGAAGATATAATGGACCACACGCCCTACTGGGCCGATCCGGAGTTGGCCTTACGCCAGGTGTTCACTGCCATCGAGAAGGCCAAAGCGCTACCGCATCGACGCCCTGTGATGGTTTTCTTGTGTACGGACAGCGCGCAGGTACGGGACCATTTGCTCGATGTGTTTCCCGATCTAATCACTATCCCGAAATGCTTCCAGGCGGCCCAGGCCGGGCCATTACACAGTGCATCGCTGGGAGTGGAAGGTGGTATCTCTGCTCTTACAGAGATGTACCTTCTCGCCCGATGCGATACGGTAATTCGCTTTCCGCCGACCAGCGCCTTTACGCGCTATGCCCGTCTCTTCGTGCCACGTGTTATTGAGTTCGACTTGAAAAATCCGACTCGCTTGATCTTGACTGATGAATCGTCCGAGCATGAGCTGGCTTGATGGACCGGCACTCCGCTGAACAAATTCTCGGCGCCCTCGCAGGATTGAGGAGAGGTGTTCACTGGATCGCGACGTGGGCGCAGCACCCGACGAGACAAGGTCGGGGCGCATCTTCTCCTAGCGTCTCGCGCGTCCAAAGGCTTGCCGAATCATTGTTGTGAAGGGTAGGTATTGGGCGCCTTCGGTGAATGGAAACGGCACCGCGCGCTCGACCCGCATCATTGGCATAGCAAGCTCGCACTTTGGCGATTCCGATGGGACGAGGACGTTCGCGCGCCACAGCCTCATCGGCGCCTTAGCCGACGCCCTGCCTGATGCGAGGGCGTTCGTCGGGCTTGGTCGACAGATCGCCATCAAGCTGATGTTCGTGCGCTATGCGGTCGTGGGCGTGGCCGGTGCCGTTCTTTATTCCCGCATCCCGACACGTCTGGCAAACCGCGCGACCATAGAAGCCGCCGCCGCGCTAGGTCCTTAGCGCGCATCGTCCTTGCAACTCGCAACTCACTCAGCCTCGACGCATTCGCAGGCGTGATAACGCCGGCTGCGAAAGACAGAAGACGCACTGCTGTAGTCTCCGGCTCCCGCCGCTGCTTGGATGACGGCTTGCGCCAGTCGTTGACAAAACTCAATTGGCCAGCCATCATTCCCGTTGCCCGGCCATTTGTAATGATTAAGTCTGAGGTGGTGCCATGCCTCGCATGATCAGGTTCATGCTCACGCGGTTGGCGACGGGGTTCGCAATTGGATCCGCCGTGGGCTTCTTCGTTCGGCAAAATGGATTTGCCGCGGCAGGCACGCTTGAGGATTATCTCGCGCAGGGCCTGTTCATCTACCTCTTCGCAAGCACCATCAGCATGGGTTACCTCGCGACGGCCCTGCTCCTCGAAGAATAGCGCCAGACGCTCTCCGTCGCATGTTGGTGCTCGTTGCGCCCGTTCGTCTGCACTTCCCTATAAGCCCGCCAGTCCGACGGTATCCGCATGTGTCGTCAGCGCCACCGTTGATGCGGACAAGGCCTGAAGCAAGCGATGAAGACAGTCGAGATGACAAAAACAATCCGTCCTAGAGCATTTTTGCGCCTGGCCATAACGGAGCAAGCGATCGCCATATTGACGGTTGTCGAATTCCGGCGCGGTTATCGCCCTGCCCCGAGGTCAGCACGCCTTCCGCAGCAGATCGACGCTGTCGACCACGACGACCCTGCCTCTGACTTCGACCCCTGCAGGACCGAGGGCAGCGAAAGCCCGCGAAAGGGCTTCGGGCGCAACCCCGAGTTTGCCGGCCAGAATTCTCTTCCGGTAAGGCAGGCGAAAGGTGGCCTGCGATGCTGAGGCCGGGCAGCGGCTGACGAGGTAATTCGCAACACGCTGTGCAGCCGTGTGCAGCCGGTCTCCCGCTATGCAATCCATGGCACCGAGCAGATGCCGGGCCATGATGCGCATGACGTTGCGACGCATGACGGGGTCCCGGTCGGCAAGCGCCCGCAACTCCACAAGGTCGAACAACGCGACCTCTGCGCCGTCGGCGGACCATGCGCTGTAGGTGTAGGAGCCGCCTCCCGACAGGAGATATTCACCGAACGTCTCGCCCGGTTCGCAGATGCAGATATCTGCCTGGCGCCCCGCGGATTCCGACTTCGAAAGTCGCACGAAGCCGCGCATCACGCAATAGACGAACGACGCCTGCTGGCCCTCGGCGATGATCCGCTCGTCCGGTGCGAAGCTCTGGAACTGAGCCGTGTCGGCCAGTTCTTCTATCCTTGCTTTGTCCAGGCCGTGAAACAGGTCAGATCGCAAAAGTATGGGATGTCTCGATAGCATCGATCTTCCTTTCGTTTCGGCCGTGAGCGGTTCAAGGTCTTTTGCAATCGGTTTCGTCCTCGACGAGGATTCGCCAAGCTGCTCCTTCAAGGTCGTCGTACTGGCGGTTCGACAGCGACCAGAGGAACGCCAGGAGACCCATTCCCCCCATCAGCATTGCGATCGGCATCAGATAGATCAGCATGTTCATGTGGTTTCAACTTCCGCACGTCCGCCGGCAAGCGGCTCGCTCCATAGGCCGAAGGCATTTAATCGCAGCGCATTCGTCACGACGATGATCGACGAAGTCGACATGGCCACCGCCGCTATCAGCGGCGTTGCCCCGCCGGCGATTGCGATCGGTACCGCAAGCACGTTGTAACCGATGGCGAGAGCTAAGTTCTGGCGAATGAGGCTGGCGGATCTTCGTGCAACGGCGATTGCCTCAGGAACGGCATCGAGACGATCGTTGAAGAAGATAAGGTCGGCGGCTTGCCTGCCGACGTCGGATGCGGTTGCGGGCGCCATCGAGACCTGCGCGGCGGCCAGCGCCGGTGCGTCGTTGATCCCGTCGCCGACCATGAGCACGCGATAGCCCTCGGCCCCCAGCCTCTGGAGTTCCTCGACCTTCTGTTTCGGCCCCAGGTCGCCCAGAGCTTTGCCGATACCGAGAGCCCGCGCTGTGTTGTCGACGACGGCCTGCCTGTCGCCGGATACTATCAGCGTTTCGATACCGGCTGCAGCGAGCTGGCGGAAAGCCTCCGCGGCGCCCGGACGAAGCGTGTCGTCAAACAGGAAACGGGCGAGATCGACGCCGTTTTTCGACAGGACCACCTCCGAAAACGGAGTATCGCCCGCGGGCGTGAGCCCGGTTCCGCAGGCAAAGGCCCGGTTGCCGAGCCGATAGAAGTCCGCTCCTTTCCAGGCTTCCAGCCCCCCGCCGGCGATTTCCGTGACCCTGTCGAAGGCGAAGGGGTAAGAGATGTCTATGTCCCGCACCAGACCCTGGGAAAGCGGATGCCGTGAATTCGCCGCCATTGCGCAAACGATGGCGCTGTTGCCCGCGATCGCGTCGCTTCGGACGAGGCGGGGCCGGCCCATCGTCAGGGTGCCGGTCTTGTCGAAGGCCACCATGTCCGCGTCGGCCAGTCTTTCGAGCGCCGAACCGTCCTTCACCACGATGCCCCTGCGGAAAAGTTCGCCGGCGGCGACCACCTGGACCACCGGTACAGCAAGGCCCAATGCGCAGGGGCATGTGATGATCAGCACCGCGACCGCGACCAGCATGGCCTGTTTCCAATCGCCCCCAAGCAAGCCCCAGGCGAGAAAGGAGGCCAGCGCCAACAGGTGCACGGCGGGAGAATAAAGTGCTGCGGCGCGATCGGCGACCCGGCGATAACGAGCCCTGCCGCCCTCGGCCGCTTCCATCAGGCCGATGATCTCGGAAAGAAGCGAATCCCTTGCCACTTTGGTCGCCCGCAGGACGAGCGAACCGGTCAGGTTCATCGCACCCGAATTCAGCGCGCTGCCTGCGGCGACGGCGACCGTGCTGCTTTCACCGGTGACGATGGAGAGGTCAACATCGCTCTCGCCGCTGACGATCATGCCATCGACGGGAATGCGTCGGCCGGCGGCAATCGCGATGTTATCCCCGACGGCGATCTCTTCGACCGGGATGTAGTGCCGCGACCCGTCCGGCATCATCAGCTGCGCCCCGCGCGGCGCCAGTCTGGCAAGCCCGTTGATCGCGGCGCGGGCTTTTTCCCGCATTACATGATCGAGGGTTCTGCCGATCAGCAGGAAGAACAGCAGAGACACCGACGCGTCGAACCAGGCATGTTCGCCATGGTGCATGGTTTCCCATAGGGAAACCGCATAGGACAGCGTCACTGCAAGCGAGATCGGAACATCCATGTTGGTGCGCCTACGCTTGAGCCCGCTCCAGGCCGATTTGAAGAAGAAGCGTCCACCATAAACCAGCGCCGGCGCCGCGATCATCGCCGAGATCCAGTGAAACATGTCGCGCGTGGCCGCATCGGCGCCCGACCATACCGACACCGAGAGCATCATGATGTTGGCGGCCGCAAAGCCGGAAACTCCAATCGCTAGCAGTAGCTGGTTCCGGATCCTGTCGGTTTCGGGTGCTGTCGACGTGATGAGATGGGCGCGGTATCCGGCCAAGGTGATCGCGGCGAGGATTTCGGAGGGATCGGTCGCCTTCGCCTCGATCTCTTCCTGATAGACGCAGGTGACACGCCTGGCGGTGAGATTGACCCGGGCTTTCCTGACGAACGCAAGCGCCGACAGCGCTTTTTCGAGGGTCAATATGCAGCCGCCACAGTGGACGTCGGGCACGCTGAGGTCGACTTGGCGTAACCCAGCCCCGAGCGGGTGGCTTGCAAGGCATACCTCCTCGGCGCTGGCGGATGTCGCGCTGAGGCCGAGAACGCTTTCCGCATCCATCGAGCAGCAGGTCATTGGCGGAACTCCGTGGTGTCGAAGCGTTTGGCCTCATGCATGACGACCGCCCCTTTCATTCTCGATATGGCCTCGACGATCCAGTCGCCGGCGACAACCTGGTGATCGGCTTCGAACCGCCCTTCGCCCGTCTTCCGGAGCGTCACGCGGAAATCCTCATGATCGCCGACGGGCCGTTTGAAGTTCAGCGTGACATCATCGATGATCGCAGGCGTGCCGGCCTTGTCGTGGATGTCGTAACGGATTTGGCTGCCCTTAACGACGAGCGCGCCCTCGACGCCGGAGGCGGCCATTGCCTTCATCGCTGCCGCCCTGGTGTTGAATTCCTGGCTGGCCACATAGGTGTTTTCCACGACGATGCCACTCCAGCTGGACGCAGCATAGAAGGCCATGGTGGCGTTTACGGCGATCACTACGGCGAAGAATGCCGAGGTGGCAAGCAGCACGTGCAAGCCGGTAAAGCCCTGAGTAGAAGTCTTCATTTCACGTCTCCCGGCGCGTTGAACGCCGCGCGATAGCTCGCCCGGTCGGCTTGACCTGCGTCTTGACCTATATCTTCGATGACGAAGAGGAATTCGTTGATCTCTGCCCCGTCTGGGGCGCGCGTAACGAAGACCTTGAGCGTCGTGGCGGCGTCGGGTTCGACGTGAGCGGTGAAGCTGCGGGCATCCTGCCTGCCGAACTCGGGAATGCGCATTGTGCCCCCCTCCAGCCCGACGAGGGTGATGGTCACGTCCCGCGGCTTCGGCACCATGTTGAGGACACGCAGCGTGTAGCCGTTTCGGATGGAGCCGTCGCTTTCCAGAACATATTGAGGGTTCCGGTCGTGGATAACGTTGAGCCTGAGCCGATCGCGGAAGGTGAGATGGACGACCATGGCGATGCCGATCGATGCCCAGACGACACCGTAGAAGACGATTCTTCGGCGGAAGATGATGCGCCAGTCGAAATTCCGGACAGCTGGCATGAAGCTTCCGTCGTCGTTTCGGACATTGGAGGGCTGGATGGCTGTCCGTCCTCCGTCAGTAGCAAGCGACATGTTGCTCGAATATTCCTTGAGCGTCGCATAGGCGATCAGGCCGTGTGGCTTTCCGAGCTTGTCCATGACGCCGCCACAGGCGTCGATGCAGAGGGCGCATGTGATGCATTCCATCTGCTGGCCGTCGCGGATGTCGATCCCCATCGGGCAGACGGCGACGCAGGCATTGCAGTCCACGCAATCGCCCACCGGCAGACCCTGAGCCTTCTTGCCATGGCGCGACCGCTGCTCGCCCCGCCAGTCGTTGTAGGTGACAACAAGCGAATTCTCATCCAGCATCGCGCCCTGAATGCGCGGCCACGGACACATATAGGTGCATGTCTGTTCGCGCATGAGGCCGCCAAGCACATAGGTCGTCGCGGTCAGGGTGGCGATCGTGGCATACGCAGCGGCAGGAGCGCTGCCGTCAAACAGTGAAGCCGCCAGGCTCGGCGCGTCGGCAAAATAGAAGATCCATGCTCCGCCCGTGGCGACGGCGATCAGCAGCCAGATCGCGTGCTTGATCACCCGCTTCCTGAGCTTGTCGAAAGTGAAGGGGTCGGCATCGAGCTTCATCCGAGCGTTTCGGTCGCCTTCGACAGCGCGTTCGACGACGAGAAAGAGATCGACCCAGACGGTCTGCGGACAGGCATAGCCACACCAGGCGCGGCCGACAGCGGCGGTGAGGAGAAAGAGGCCGAAGCCCGCCATGACGAGCAGGCCCGCCACATAGTAGAATTCCTGCGGCCAGATCTCGATGAAGAAAAAGAAGAAGCGCCGCGAGGCGAGGTCGACGAGGATTGCCTGATTGGGCGCATAGGGACCGCGGTCCCAGCGAATCCACGGCGCGAGGTAATAGGTGCCAAGCGTGAGCAGCATCAAGACCCATTTGAACCGGCGAAAGGGCCCTTCGGCTCGTTTCGGAAAGATCTTCTTGCGCGGCGCATAGAGAGGCTGGCGGTTGCGCCGGGCGTTGACCGGTTCGACGCGAACGTGGTCAATGTCATTTAGATTAGGGCGGGTATAGAGATTCATAGGACCTGTCCGATTTTCACCACTCTTTTCCCAGCCGTGGCGCATCCGTTCCTTGATGCAGATCAAGAACGACCGTGCAGAAGCGAAAAGGCCACGCCCCAGAGTAAGGGCGTGGCCGGAGGACAGCGGCGGAGAAACCGCTGGGACGTCCTCCACAGGAGCTGAAACTATCGGCTCGTCTGCTTGTGGTCTTTGAGGCAGATCAAACTCACCATCGAATTGCCGATTTTTGCCGGGTCGTCCTGCTCCGAAGACGCAGGCATCTGTTGGGCGCGGGCTGAGACACGCGATCGGATAACAGCACGCGGCGCGCCGTAGAGACGGAGGATCGGATTGCGGTCGTGGGCTGTCATGTCTTTTCTCCTTACATGCCGCCGCCGAGCGCATGAACGAAAATAGTAAGCTCGTTGACCGTTGTGTCCCCCAGGCGCGCTGCCCAGGCAGGCATTACGCCATGTTTGGGAGAGGCAACCTGACGAAGGATGGCGTCTTCACCCCGCGACTTCAGCCAGATTGCGTCGGCGAGATCCGGCGCACCCATTTCCACCTTTCCTTTGGCGTCCTCGCCGTGACATGGGGCGCAATTGTCTAAGAAAACCTGTTTTCCGGCCGCCGCCAGACCGACATCCGAGGGCGTATTGGTCAGCCCCCAGACAAAGGCGGCGACCTGCTTCATCTGGATGGGCTCCAGAACACCGGCAAAGGGCGGCATTTCGGAGGAATGGCTATCCGTATCGCCGTCGAAGCGGATGCCATGCGAGATCGTGGCCTGGATGGCATTCAGATCCCCGCCCCACAGCCAGTCGTCGTCGTTGAGATTCGGAAACCCCGGACCGCCGCTCGCTCCCGATCCATGGCAGGGCGCGCAGTTCATCTTGAAAGCGGATGCGCCGCCAGCGATCGCGAATTTACGAAGAGCAGGATCCGCGTCGATCTCCTCCACTGTCTTGGCAGCGATCAGGTCATGGAACTCCGTCTGCGATGACTTAGCGAGATTGAGGTCCTGCTGCAGCTCGGCGCGCGTTGAATAACCGAGATAGCCGTAAGTGGCGGAAGTGATCATCGGGATGGCCGGGTAAGCGATGGCGTAGCCGATCGCCCAGAGGATCGTCACGTAGAAGGTCCAGATCCACCAGCGCGGCATGGGATTGTTGAGCTCTTGGATGCCGTCCCATTCATGACCCGTCGTTTCGACGCCGCTCAGTTCATCGATATGCTTTTGCGACATCTCAATCGTCCTTCAAGGGAATAACGGCGGCATCTTTGGCCGTCTGCTTGCTACCTGGGCGAAGGGTGAGCATGACCGCGCCGACGAAGAATGCGGCCATTGCCAGGAGGCCCCAGCTGTCGGAGAAGTGTCTCATTGCAGTGTAAGTTTCCATGGATCACCTCACCGGTAGCCGGTCGCGTCGTCATAGGTCGAGAAATTAACCAGCGTTCCGAGCATCTGCAGGTAGGACACCAGCGCGTCCATCTCGGTCAGCCGGGTTGGATCGCCGTCGAGATCGCCGACATTCGCATTTGGGTAGCGCTTGAGTAGAGCCGCCGTGTCCGCGTTCGGATCGGCCTGGGCTCTCATGTCGGTCTCGGCATTCGCCAGCATGTCGTCGCTGTAAGGCACGCCCACGTCCTCATTGGCCTTGAGGTCCTCTCCGACACTCCTGACCGTCACCTCCTTCTCTTCGAGGAAGGCGTAGCTCGGCATGATTGATTCCGGCACCACGGCCCGCGGATTTGCGAGATGCTGGACGTGCCATTCGTTCGAGTAACGCCCCCCGACGCGGGCCAGATCGGGCCCTGTCCGCTTGGATCCCCATTGGAACGGGTGGTCGTACATCGATTCCGCGGCGAGCGAATAATGGCCGTAACGTTCGACCTCATCACGGAACGGCCGGATCATCTGGCTGTGGCAGAGATAGCAGCCTTCACGGATGTAGATGTTCCGTCCGGCGAGCTCTAGCGGCGTGTAGGGCCGCATGCCTTCGACTTTTTCGATCGTGTTCTGCAGGTAGAACAGCGGTGCGATTTCAACGATGCCGCCAATGCTGACGACCAGCAGCGAGCCGACCAGAAGAAGCGTCGCGTTTTTCTCGAGGGTCTTATGTTTATCAAGTAACGATGCCATGTCTCACCTCACTCGGCAGGCTGTGCCTGGGGCAACAAACTGGTCGGGATTGGCGCTTCGTCGCGCAGGTGGCCGCGGATCGTCATAAACACGTTCCAGGCCATGACGAGGCCACCCGCTAGGTAGAGTGCTCCGCCGACGGCACGCAGCACGTAATAGGGGATCATCGCCGCGACCGTTTCAGCGAAGGAATAGACGAGGAAGCCCTGGGAATTGTATTCTCGCCACATCAGTCCCTGCTGGATGCCCGCGACCCAGAGCACCGCGGCGTAGATCACGATCCCGAGCGTCGCAAGCCAGAAGTGCCAGTTGACCATCCGCAGGCTGTAGAGGCGCTCGCGCCCCCACAGTTTCGGCGTCAGGTAGTATATCGCCCCGAAGGTGATCATACCCACCCAGCCAAGTGCTCCGGAATGCACGTGACCGATCGTCCATTCGGTATAGTGGCTGAGCGAATTGACCGCCTTTATCGACATGATCGGGCCTTCGAAGGTCGACATCCCATAAAATGCGATGGCGACGATCATCATCCGGATGATCGGGTCGGTGCGAATTTTGTCCCAAGCGCCCGAAAGGGTCATCAAACCGTTGATCATGCCGCCCCAGGAGGGCATCCAGAGCATGACGGAGAAGACCATTCCGAGCGTCTGCGCCCAGTCAGGCAGCGCCGTGTAATGCAGATGATGCGGGCCGGCCCAGATATACATGAAGATCAGGGCCCAGAAGTGGATGATCGACAGCCGGTAGGAATAAACCGGCCGGTTGGCCTGCTTCGGCACAAAATAGTACATCATCCCCAGGAAGCCGGCGGTGAGGAAGAAGCCGACGGCGTTGTGGCCGTACCACCATTGGGTGAGTGCATCCTGGACGCCGGAGAAGAGAGAATAGCTCTTGGAGCCGAGGAACGACGCCGGAACAGCGAGGTTGTTGACCACATGCAGCATCGCAATGGTGACTATGAAGCTGAGATAGAACCAGTTTGCCACGTAAATATGCGGCTCTTTGCGCTTCAGGATCGTTCCGAGATAGACGGCCAGATAGGCGACCCAGACGATGGTAAGCCACAGGTCGACGTACCATTCGGGCTCGGCATATTCGCGCGACTGATTGATGCCGATCACGTAGCCGGTGGCAGCCATCACGATGAACAGCTGGTAGCCCCAGAAGACGAACCAGGCGAGTGTTCCTCCGAAGAGACGCGCGCGACAGGTGCGTTGCACCACATAGAAGGATGTCATGATCAGCGCGTTGCCGCCGAAGGCGAAGATCACCGCCGATGTGTGAACCGGCCGCAATCTTCCGAAATTCCAATAGGGCGCGATGTTGAGGTCGGGAAAGGCGAGCTGCAGCGCGATGATCACGCCGACGAGGAAGCCGACGACGCCCCAGAACACCGTAGCGATCAGGCCGTAGCGGATTACCTCGTCGCAATAGCCCGTAAGCTCTGTTTTGCGCTGTTGGCCCGTCGGCGAAAACTCTGCGTTTCTGACAAGCAGCAGCGTTCCCGCAACCAGGCAGAGGCAAAGTATACCCATATGGACCGCAAACAGATGATCGTGCGCGAATGCGGCCGCGAGCAGCGCCAGAAACGCTGCGACCGCGATCACCATCGTTTCTGTCGTGTAATTCATGATGTCGTCTCCAGTGCGCAGACGACCGCCTCGCGGCCGGCTTTCTCGGATTTCGAGGCAGGACTGTCACGAAGACGGGAACGGCTCCTTGATCTACATCAACAAGCGGACTGGAAGCGGTGGACGAACCGGCGTTGTTACACTCTGTTGCAAACTTCCCCCCTTTGGCACCGCCCGCTTATTCCCGTGTGACGCAGCTGCTTTCTACCGCACCCACTGCCACAAGGGGCGATGAAGATGCTGTGCAGAACAACCACGCGTTTGATAATGGCGAGAAGGGGCGCGAAGCCATACATGCCGGCCAATCCCTCTCTTCGCTGTTCGTAGGCTCGGCGGCCGAGGCCGTCGCAGCCGGTAAGGCGATTTGGTGGGAGGGTGATAAGCAACCATCTTGTCCAGGTGGAAGAAGGTGTCGTGCGCCTGCTTCGTATCATCGGCGAAGATCGTCGCGTGATAATCGCTTCAATTCGCCGGCAATCTCGACGGCGCGTCGCTGCAAAACGATTTCCTTTTTACGTCTGAGGCCGTCACGAATGCAAGATCCGCCGGATATCGCACATGAGTGTCCACGGCGAAGTCGCTCGGCCTAATGCGCTCGCTCGACCTAGCTCTCGTTGCTCTGGCAGGAGGCGGCCGCTTCGCATGAACAGATGGTTATAGCGCGACGATCAGGATGAGACGGCGGCGACAATCTGGATGAGACTCTTATGTCGCGGTCGGCATGAAGGTATCATGCTGATTGTCGCTGGCAAGGGTCGGATCGGATTCTGATTGCCGCTCCGCGACAAACGGGGAAGAGCTTTTGATTGTCGCGAAGGCGGCAGGTCTGCCGCGCTGGCGTTTGGCTTCCATGGCGGAACGTCGCCGGTAGCTTTCGACGTTCATTTCGAAGATCGTTGCGTGATGAACAAGTCGGTCCACCGCGGCAAGCGTCATAGCCGGGTCCGGAAAGACGCGGTTCCATTCTCCAAAGGGCTGATTGGCGGTGATCATGATGGAACGCCGCTCATATCTTGCGGAGATGAGTTCGAAGAGCACGCTGGTCTCGGCCTGGTCCTTGGTGACGTAGGCCAGATCGTCGAGGACAAGCAGATCGAACTTGTCGAGCTTTGTGATGGCGGACTCGAGCTGGAGTTCACGCCGTGCGACCTGAAGCTTCTGGACGAGGTCGGTCGTGCGCGTGAACAGCACCCGCCAACCGTTCTCGATCAGCGCGAGGCCGATGGCGGCAGCGAGATGGCTCTTTCCGCCGCCGGGCGGACCGAACATGAGGATATTGGCACCTTTGGCGAGCCAGCTATCGCCGGCGGCAATGGCCATGACCTGGGCCTTGGAGACCATGGGCACGGCGTCGAAAGCGAAGCTGTCGAGCGTCTTTCCAGGCGGCAGATGCGCCTCGGCGAGATGACGTTCGATCCTGCGATGCGCCCGTTCAGCCAGTTCATGCTCGGCGATAGTCGAGAGGAAGCGAGCCGCAGGCCACCCTTCACGATCGGCCTGTTCGGCAAATTGCGGCCACAGCGTTTTGATCGTCGGCAACCGGAGCTCATTCAGCATGATGCCGAGGCGGGCTTCGTCGATGGTGTTGTGGACGTTCTTCATGCCGCTTCTCCCGAATAGGCAGACTCCATCAGGGCTTCATAGCTATTGAGCGATGCGAGTTGCACATGAACGATCGGCAACTGATCCGGATCCGGGCCGAAGATCGCTCTCAAGGCCACCAGGTCGGGCAGTTTGTGGGCGTCGAGCGTTCTGGCAAGCTCCTCGGCCAGTTCACGCTCGCAACCGCGATCATGAGCCATGGGCCAGCAATTCGACGGTGATCTTGCAAGCCTGCCGGTCAGGCAATTGCTCGAGGAGAGCGTCGAAAGCCCTTCGATATTCCGAACGGGGGAAGAGCTTGTCGCGATAGACCAGGTTGAGAAGCGCCATGGGCTTTTTGCGCAGAGAGTGGATCACGTGGTGATAGTTGACGACCTGATCGTGCTTGCCACTCGCGTGGGCGCGACCCCGCGGCAACGTCAGCAGATGCGTGCCGCCGATGAAGACGTCGAGGCGATCGTCAAACAAACGCACACGCAGCCGGTGGCCAATCAAACGGGAGGGAACCGTGTAGAAGACCTTGCGCAAGGCGAAGCCGCCGGTGCGCGACACGGTGACGACCACCTCTTCGAAGTCGGTGGTGCGGCGATCGGGAAGCGCCTGCAGATGCGGGCGCTCGGCATCTATGCGCTTGCCGTGCGCGGCATTGCGACGGCTGACGATCTCATCGATGAAGGCGCGGTAGGAGCCCAGATCGTCGAAGTCTCGGGTGCCGCGCATCAGGAGTGCATCGCGGACCGCGTTCTTGAGATGGCCGTGAGAACTTTCGATTGAGCCGTTCTCGTGGGCGACGCCCTTGTTGTTGCGAGTTGGCGTCATCCGGTAATGAGCGCACAGGTCCTCATAGCGGTTTGTGAGATCGACCTTGGCATCGGCATCGAGGTTGCGGAAGGCAGCCGACAGGCTGTCGCTGCGATGATAGAGCGGCGAGCCGCCAATGGACCAAAGCGCGTTCTGAAGTCCCTCCGCTAAGGCGACGAAGCTTTCGCCGCCAAGAATGACATGGGCGTGCTCAAAGCCCGACCAGACCAGCCGGAAGTGATAGAGCAGATGGTCGAGCGGCTGACTGGCAATCGTAACGCCGAGGCTGCCCATGTCGGTAAAATCCGACAGCCCTAGCCGGCCAGGTTCATGCGTCTGGCGGAAGATCACCTCCTTTGCCTCACCGTGAACGGCCCGCCATGACCGTATGCGCCGCTCAAGTGTGCGGCGAATGCCCTCGGGCAGTTCCGGATGACGCCGCAGCATCTCGCCGTAAACGGCGACCGCGCGGATGCCGGGAGCCGCCTCAAGGAGTGGAACGACCTCCGCATCAAAAACATGCTCAAGCGGATCGGGGCGACGCCGACCACGCGGCGGCTTGTTCTGCGACGGAAGGCGCTGCTCCTTCTCGATACGGAATGCCGTCGCCCGGCTGATCGACGCCTTCGCGGCGGCGACCTCAACAGAATGCGTTTGTCGATACTTCATGAATAATCTCGTCTGATGATCGGTTACATGGCGACCCGGCACAAAGGTGATTCTCCATTCCAGAAAACCACCACCGTAGCGGGCCGACCGCGATCATGAGACGCCTAAAAATTGCGCCGCGGCGGGGGTGTAACTCCGGTCGGGCTACGCCCTCCCTTCGTCACACCCCCGCCGCCGAGTCTCATCCTGATTGACGCTGAGTCTCACCTTGATTGCCGCCGCGCACAGATGGTGCTGTTGCCGAAGAAGAACGCCGAGGAGCGCCCCTGCAGCTTCATCGTGAAGCTTGCATTCCGGCGCAACCCGCGTCCGCCAAGGTCCGTTGCGCGTTTCCATGAATCGTCAAGACATTGCGGATCATCTCGGCCTGACCATTGAGACCCTGGCCCACACCGTTACGAAACTTGCGTCGCGCAACATCGTTATTCCCGAGGGCAGGCACGACCTGCGGAACGTCAATCTTGTCCGCTGGTACGGTTATCGGGCGACACTGATGATTTTTCCGAGGATTTCTGTCAGAGGGTAAACCTCAACACACGCGACAAGCCGCGGGATCGACATTCATGCCCTCCGCGAACTTCTCGACGCGATATGAGCTCAGTCACGGCAATCCCAAGCTGTTCAGCAGCGCCGATGTTCGCCGAGCGTGCTTGTCCTTCGGTGATTCCTACATCGCTTGCAGGCTGCCATGTCCCTCGCAAGGGCGCTGGGCAAGCAGGCAAAAATTGGGACCTTCTGCCTTTTTTCCTCGAATTTGACGGGCGTCAAAGAGCCCAATTCCGGCATCTGCTAAGACACATTCATGAGGCTGATTGGGTCTCGCAGAACAGGAGCTTGCAAATGCGGTTAAAATTCGGTCTGATCGCTGCAGCGGCAGCCTTGATTGTTTCGGCAGCGCCGTTGATGGCGGCCGATCACCAGGTTCGGATGCTCAACAAAGGCACGGAAGGCGCGATGGTGTTCGAGCCTGGCTTCCTGAAGATCGCCCCAGGCGACACCGTCACCTTCATCCCCACCGACAAGGGCCACAACGTCGAAACCTTCAAAGGCCTCATTCCGGATGGCGTTGCCGACTTCAAGTCAAAGCCGAATGAGCAATATCGCGCGAGATTCGATGTTCCAGGCGTCTATGTCCTGAAATGCACCCCACATTCCGGCATGGGCATGGTTGCCCTGATCCAGGTGGGTGACAGTCCGCCCAATCTCGAAGCGATCAAGACCGCAAAGGTGCCGAACATGGTGCGCAAGCGGCTCGATGCCGACCTCACAAACATCACCCAGTGAGACACAGCAGGTGCGGATGACCGCGCAGCCCATGACGATGGCTTTCGTGGCAGCTGTTTGCCTCGCCAGGAGCAGCTGATGCTCAGTGAGCATCGAGCACAGCCAGGCGCTGTCAGGCAAGACGTCCAAGGCAGTGGTCGGACACGGTTGTCGGCAAAGCCGATGCCGAAACCTGGTGGGACCGTCGAGAAAGTGAATGTGGCCTGTGAAAAGAGCTATGATCTGCACGGCAGACCTGTGAAGGAACGCGTGGGCAAGATCACTAGCCCGGCGGCAATCTCGCTGACGACGAATATAACGAGGTCGTTTTTTTGCGCGGCAGTCGTGAAGGAGATGCCAGCCAAAACCCGGGGTCTCGTTCTGGTTACCCAAGAATTGCACGGAAGGCGCAGTCGAACGTTTGATCGAAATCCCCGCGGCAGGCAAGTCCTACAACTACGAGACCCCTGCCTCGTCCTTCGACGTGCTCGAACAACCGCGTTCGTGAGAGGGCGAGAGCCGTCGATCAGTGGCGCTCGGTAGCTCACCTCGCGACAAGGCTCCTTCAGGCGCCTGCGCGGCCGCCATAATCGCGATGGGCACAACTCTGCGGACCGGCGCTTGCCCACGCCACCTTAAAGGTTCGACGTCAGTCGCCAACGATACCCTGGGCCGGGGCCTGCCGAGATCGAGCTGTATTTGAATGAGCCGAAAAGCTCGACGATAACGACCTCGACGTCCAGGCGGTGATACGGGCGCCCATCTACTTGTGACAGGGCGGCCCGATGACCGTATTTGTGAGTGCGCCCGCCCTGCTTCACACGAACTTGCGACGTCGATCCTCCTCGACGTGCCGTTGTCGACGGGACTCCTGGGAAGATAACTGCAGGGTCCTCGATCGAGAAACGGGAACTCGATGTCTTCTCGCGCGGCTTTGATGCGTTTCGTGTCGCCGGAACCGATGCACACTTCCGGCGACAAGTACTAGGCTGCCTTGCTGTGCGTGTGCCCGTGCGAGCTAAAATAGGCGTCGAATGCCGCCGCGACTGCACGGACCATGAAGCGCGCCTCCTCGCATACGACAATCCGCTCACCGCTGATCGTCACGACGCCGTCGGCCATAAGCTCGTCGAGACGGTCGTTGCGCTCGACAAGGAAGCCGGTGTCGAAACCCGATCCGCTGCTCAACTGGCCGAGATCGGCTTCGAAATCGCACATCAGCCTCTCGATGACCCTCGCCCGAAGCTTGTCCTCCTCGCTGAGAAGATATCCCTTGGCGGTCGGCAGCACCCCGAAGGCAATTCGCTCGGCATAGAGGCCGAGAGGCACGTGGTTCTGCATATAGCCGGCCGGCAGCCGCCCGATCGCAGATGCGCCGAGGCCGATCAGGCTATCGCAATCATCCGTGGTATAGCCCTGGAAGTTTCTCCTCAGCGCTCTGTTGCGCGCGGCGAGCGCCAACTGATCGTTCGGCAGTGCAAAATGATCGAGCCCAATGCGCAGATATCCGGCCTTCTGGAGCTCCTCGGCGATCACTTCCGCCTGCTCGTTCCGCTGTTTTGCGTCCGGCAGCGATGCTTCGTCGATCAGGCGCTGATGTTTCTTAAAAGCGGGTATGTGAGCGTAACCGAAAACGGCGAAACGTTCGGGACGCAGTTCTGCAGCCAGCCGGACCGTCTCGATGCAAGATTGGACAGTCTGTTTTGGAAGGCCATAAATTAGGTCGAAGTTGATGCTGCTGACGCCTGCTGAGCGCAACCCGGCGACCGCCCTTTCCGTCTGCTCAAAGGATTGCAGCCGCTTGATACCGGCCTGCACGATCGGATCGAAGCTCTGGACGCCGAGGCTTGCGCGGTCGACGCCGTTTTCGGCGAGCGCATCGATCATGGGGGCGACCAATGTGCGAGGGTCGATCTCGACTGCGACGCCGGCTTTCGCTTCAAACGTGAAGGCACTCCTGAGCTTTGCCATTAGAGCCGAAAATTCCTGCGGCTTCATGACCGACGGCGTGCCGCCGCCGAAATGCACGTACTTGACGGGCACGTCGTTTCCGGCCGCAAAAGAGACGAGCTCGATCTCTTCCTTCATCACGTCGAGATAGTCGGCGACCGGAGCGTCTTGCCGGGTGATGGTCGTGTGGCAGCCGCAGTACCAGCATATCGAACGGCAGAACGGGACGTGGAGATAAACCGAAACTGGGCCAGCCGCGGCGATATGGGCGAGATTGCCGGCATATTCATCCGGCCCCACGGCTGCAGAAAAAGCCGCCGCCGTCGGGTAACTCGTATAACGCGGAACCCGCGCATCGCCGTATTTGGCGATCAGATCATCAGACATTTTCGCATCCCTTTTCAAAACAGGATGCTTTATGACCTCCGGCCGCGCCGGCTTCCTTGTCCCAAATCAATGATGACGTCTCAGGCCAGAATCAGCCGGATCTTTGTCCGCTGTGAAAGTCGGCACTTTCGAACCCGCCTAACATCTCGTTCTGACATGGGTCGAGCCGCGGTCCCGGCTGTTCGAAGAGACGTGCCACAAGGAAATGAGCAAGAATGACTGATACGCAAAACGGGTGAAACAAATTGGTGTCCGCGTGCTGTCGCCGGTCGAGCCATCCCACGGTTTCGGCTCGCTCCATGCGCTGGCCCCCGGCGATAGTTTGTTGATCGCCAGTGGAACTGGTGCCGGCCTAACGGCGGGAATCTCGAGCGAAGCCTACCGAAACGCGGAAGTCGTGGTCGTTTTCCAATTCCACAGGCCCTCGCCGCGGCCGCCGACGTGATCGTCAAGGTGCGCCTCGATCAATGAGGTCGCCCTGCTGTCGCCTGAAAAGACGCTAGTCGCTTTCTTCTATCCCGCAGCCAACAATGAGTTGCTCAAGCGGGCTCTGCATTCGGGCGCGAATATAAGCGCCATAGACATGGTCCCGCGCATCAGCCGTGCACAGAAGATGAATGGGAAAGATCGGGGTTACCGGGCGGTCATCGAAGCGAGTGCGAACTTCAGGTGTTTCTTCACCGGGCAGATCACCGCGCGGTATTTCTAGGGTCTCCTCAGTTTTACGTCGCCTTGAGGTCCGTCAGGACCTTGTCAAAAGCATCCTTGACCGGCTTTGAGATTTCCTCCACCGCCCTGCTTGAGAGCACCCGGACTTCCTTGGCGTGCTGCAAACTTGTCTCAACGCGCTTGCGGAAAAAGGTCGACTGCTGTTCGAGGATCTGCGACGGCGAATTCGCGCCCAGCAAAGCTTGCAAATGTGAGAAGCTGGCCTCGGCGTCGGCCTGCAGTGCAGCGATCGTCTTCCACCACAATTCGTTGCCGAATAGACTTGTCGTTTCGAGGATCGGAGGCAGCATTTTCTGTGTCGCTTCAGCGCCGGACGCAAATTTCAAAAAAGCCTCTGTCACCTTCTTGTTCCCCTTTTCAACAGATGCGCCGAACTGATCTGGCACCTTGAGCGACGATGACCCCGGGTTTTCGATCGTTTCAAAGGATCTTTCGGAAATCTTGGTCATTGCATTTTCCTTCTCTTTGAGTTGGTTGCAAGCTGTGACATCGGGATTGACCCTTCCGCCGGCGGACTATGCATGGCCGCTTGGTAGAACGCGGATCCGATGACGAACGGTCAGGTGGCCTCCGTTCCGTTCGTTTCATGAACCGGCATAATGCAGACTGCTTTCTGCCGCTTGTAACCAGGGATCAGCAAACACCATGCCAACTGCTCCGACGCGCCAAGAAGATGATTTTCTTTTATCAATGGGCGGGTTGAGGGCAGGTTGATGTGTATTTGACGGAGACCGGCGAACAAAACGTTCCAATCACGACAAACCTGACAAAAGTGGCGGTGACCTTGCCCCCAAGTTTTATCCAGTTTTGAGTTCGCTCCGACGGTTTTGGGTTGCTGTATTTGCGGCGGTAGCGGCGGGTTGCGGTGCGGAGCCATTCCGGCTGCGCAGCACCGCATCACGTCGCGGGTTGATGGTCTGGGCGAACTCGGCCGGTGTCAGCCAGCCGAGGCCGGAATGCGGTCGATGATCGTTGTAATCGCTGCACCAGTTTGAAAGCGCTGACCGAGCATACGCCAGTGACGAGAAGAGCGTTTCATTCAGGAACTCGTCTCGCAGCCGCCCATTGAAGCTTTCGATGAAGGCGTTCTGGATCGGCTTGCCGGGCGCGATGTAGTGCCATTCCACCTTGGTCCGATCCGTCCATTGCAGGATCGCGTTGCTGGTGAACTCACTGCCATTGTCGCTGACGATCATCTTCGGTTTGCCTCGCCCCTCGATGATCCGGTCCAACTCACGAGCAACCCGCAGGCCGGAAAGGGACGTATCGGCGACGAGCGCCAGGCACTCCCTGGTGCAATCATCGACCACGGTCAGCACTCGGAACCTGCGCCCATCGGTGAACTGATCCGACACGAAGTCCAACGACCAGCGATCATTGGCTGCCATCGGGATCAGCATCGGCGCTCGTGTGCCTATCGCTCGCTTGCGGCCGCCGCGCTTGCGCACGGCCAGCTTTTCCTCTCGATAGAGCCGGAAGAGCCGCTTGTGGTTCACAAGATGTCCCTCACGTCTGAGCAGCACATGAAGACGTCGATAGCCAAAGCGGCGGCGTTCATGGGCCAGCGCCTTCATCCGATCGCGAAGGTCATGGTCGTCACCGCGCCTGGTTTCGTAACGGATCGTCATCCGACAATAGCCGATGGCTTTACACGCCCGCCGTTCGCTCATCTGATGTTGATCAACCAGATGCGCGACAGCTCGCCGCTTTGCTGCGGGCGTCACCACTTCTTTCCCAAAAGGTCTTTCAAAGCGGCATTGTCGAGCATGGCATCTGCCAGAAGCCGCTTCAGCTTTGTGTTTTCGTCCTCCAGCGTCTTCAGCCGTTTGGCTTCCGACACTTCCATGCCGCCGAACTTCGCTTTCCATTTATAGATGCTGGCATCGCTGACACCGTGTTTGCGGCAAAGCTCCAAGACCGGCGTGCCAGCCTCGTGCTCCTTCAGAATCCCGATGATCTGTTCGTCTGTGAAACGGTTGCGCTTCATTCTCTGGTCCTCTCAATGGGCCAGAGCTTACTTCAAAATGGATTATCTCGACGGGGCAAGGTCACCACCATCGCAGCGCTAACTTTGTGGATGGAATGCCACACGAAGTAACTACGTTCGTTCGTTTGCGCAGACGACGAGCAGCAGGAGACAACAAACGATCTGAAGGTAACAGCGTTGACTTGTTCGCGAGATCACGCAGTAACCTTGTCTGCCGCGACATGGATCTGACAGTTCTTCGGGCAGACGCGCGCGCAGGCGCCGCAACCAATGCAGCGGCCGGCCTCATCGACAACCATGATCATACGATTGAGCTCGCCATCGAAGTCTTCCTCCTCGTCGTCGCAGATGCCGAGGATTTCACCCGCTTCACCGACGCCATAGAGGTGCATGACTTCGCGAGAGCAGGCTTTGAAGCATCGGCCACAGCCGATGCAGGTTGTAGCATCGATGCAGGTCAGGTACTCCGGCACCCAGCTGGAGCCGTCGCGCGTGACGAAAGGGCCAGTCATCGTGAATTCTCCAATGCAGCGAGCTCTTCCTTCGCAGCGTTCAACTCGGCGAAGGCGTCGAACGTCTCTCCTGCAATGGTCTTGATTCTAGCCCAATTAATCGGAAGGTCCTCGGCAAGATCGTGCAACTCCATCTTCGCAGCGGCGGCGCGGGACTGCAGCTTGCGGACCTTCTTCAGCTGCTCCACAATGTCTGACATGATCTCTTTCCTCGAAAATTGATTTCATGATGCCCGCGCCACGTCGGGATAGGTTTCGATAACTTCAATAGCGTCATCGACCATTTTCGTGCCGGTCTCGGCGAGCTTGCCTAGCGTCTCAAAGCCGAACCGGTGGACATCGCGCAGGGTCTTCGACAGAACGACCAACCGTCCAGTCGTCAAAAGCAAGCGGCCGAAGCCCTCATGGCCGATCGTCATGATCGGCGATGCCAACAGGCCTGTGCACTCTTCGATCACAAGCCCCACGCAACTGTAAAAATTCTGTAGCCTCCACAGCACATCAGGATCCGGGTCGCCTATGATCGGGATCTTACGGCGCTGCTCCTTGGTGAGGATGAAGTCGGCCAGCAGGTCAGCGTCCGATTTGCCTTCCCACGCCCCATGGGCATCCTGAGCGCGGATGAGCCTTATCAGGCATCTGAGAAAAGGGGTGGCGAGATCCCCTTCGTTGACAGCAGGGCCATTCGTACTTCCTGTCAATGTACCCATGTCCTAGTCCTCCTCATCGAAAGGCTTCTTTTCAATGGCGCCTGCGTCGGTCAGCGCCGTGAAGCTCGTGCGCCAGAGCGTTGGACCTGAGGAAGCCGATCCGCGGTTGTCCCAGGAATTGCCCTCACAGCCGAGAGGCCCATGGATCAGGTGCGCGACGTCGGTGATCGGCTGCAGCACGATCTTGGCGCCATCGAAAGCGCATCCGCCGGCTGCCGCCCCGGGGATCAGCGGCTTCGAACAGCCGTTTTTGCGCGCCTTGGAATCCTTGCTGCGGTTCTTCTCGCAGGCAGGCTCGTCAAAGACATCCTGGACTTTAGCATTGAGCAAGGGCATTGCGGTCTCCAAGTTCAGATGAAGGCGGCCGGCCTAGCAAGGCCGACCGCCGCCGCTCCTAGCGGGTCAGGTCGTAAGAATAGTCCGTCACACCCGGCTCGCTCGTCTCGCGATCGAGCTTGTCGAAGATCTTGTCGAGGATCGTCGTCAGGACGCGCAGGCCGCCCTGGTAGCCCATGAGCGGGAAACGGTGGTGATGGTGCCGGTCGAATATCGGAAAGGTCAGCCGGATCAATGGGGTGCCGGTGTCGCGCTCGAGATACTTGCCATAGGAATTGCCGATCATAAGATCAACCGGCTCGGTAAAGAGCAGCGAGCGCAACGCCCACAGGTCCTTGCCCGCCCAGACCTGGGCATCCTTGCCGAAGGGCGAGGATGCGAGCAACGCCTTCATCTCGGCTTCCCAGGCCGACGTGCCGTTGGTAGCAAGGCAGTGGGTCGGCTCACCGCCGGTTTCCAAGACGAACCGGGCAACGGCGTAGACGAAGTCAGGATCGCCGTAGATCGCGTATTTCTTCCCGTGCAGCCAGGCTTGGCTATCTGCCATAGCGTCGACGAGACGGCCGCGTTCCAGGCCGATTGCCGGAGGAATTTCCTTGCCGGTAATCTCCGAGACCTTCATCAGGAATTCGTCGGTCGCCTGAACACCCAGCGGATAATGGAACGAAGCCGTAACCTGACCGACCTCCTTGCAATATTCCAGCGTTTTGCGCGTGTTATAGTGCTGCAGCGACAGGGTCGCTTCGGCATTCAACGCCGTTTTCAAGTCCTCGATCTTCGTGCCGCCGTCATACATGCGGTACGTACCGTCAGACGGCGTGTCGAACTGGTCGGAGGCATCCTGGATGAAGATGTAGGATACGCCCATCATGTCGAGCAGGCGCTTCAGTTCGCGGTTGTTGCCGACGCAGAAGCCGTCGAAGCCGGGAATGATGTTGATGGCTTGAGCAACCTCCTTCCGCTCGTTGCCTTTCCAGAAGTTCTCCAGAATGCCCTTGATCATGCCGTCATAGCCATCGACGTGGCTGCCGACGAAGGCAGGCGTGTGGGCGAAAGGAACATCGAAGTCGTGCGGGACCGACCCTTCGTTCTTTGCGTTTTCGATGAAGCCGTGGAGGTCGTCTCCAATGACTTCGGCCATGCAGGTGGTCGAGACGGCGATCATCTTTGGATCGTAGAGCTTGTATGTATTGGCGAGCCCGTCGACCATGTTCTTCAACCCGCCGAACACTGCCGCGTCCTCCGTCATCGAGGACGAGACCGCCGATGAAGGCTCCTTGAAGTGACGCGACAGATGCGAACGGTAATAAGCGACGCAGCCCTGGCTGCCATGGACGAAGGACATCGTTTGCTCAAAGCCTGCGGCTGCGAAGACGGCACCGAGCGGCTGGCAGGCTTTGGCCGGGTTCACGACCAGGGCTTCGCGGCCCAGGTTCTTTTCGCGATACTCCCAGGTCTTCGTGAAGTCGTTTTGATCGGCAACGACCTGATCCGGGTGGGGGCATTCGAAATTGGCTTTCTTCTCGGCGAGCATCTGCCTGTATTCCGGCTCGCGGAACAGGGGAGCATGGTCAAGAACTTTTTCCGCCGACTGCGGCATAGTAAGCACCTTTCTTTTCATCGCGCCGCACCGGTGGCGGCAATGGGATGTCATCTGTCACGAGTGCGGATCAAGTCCGATGGGAAGAGCCTGGCCTGCCCCTTCCCAAGACAGGCCAGGCTCTCATTCGGCCGCAACCGCCTCAGCTGGCGCGGCCTCTTTTTTCCAGGGGACGTCGTAGAGATCCCACACCGGATTATTGATGGCCAGATCCATGTCGCGGGCGAATATGGCGAAGCCGTCATAGCCGTGATACGGGCCGGAATAATCCCAGGAGTGCATCTGGCGGAAGGGGATGCCCATCTTCTGCACCGGATACTTCTCTTTAATGCCGGACCCAACAAGGTCGGGGCGGATGCCTTCGATGAACTTTTCCAGCTCGTAACCGGTCACGTCGTCATAGATCAGCGTACCCTTGTTCACATAATGGCCGGTGCGCTGATAGTCGTCGTTGTGGGCGAACTCGTAGCCGGTGCCGACGATCCGCATGCCGAGGTCCTCATAGGCCGTGATGACGTGGCGAGGACGCAGGCCGCCGACATAGAGCATCACCGTCTTGCCTTCGAGGCGCGGCCGGTACTTGTCGACGACAGCATCGACCAGGGGCCGGTACTTGGTGATGACAGCCTCGGTCTTGTCGACGATTTCCGGACCGAAGTGCTTGGCTATTTCGCGCAGGGAGGTTTCGATCTGGGACGGACCAAAGAAATTGTATTCCATCCACGGGATGCCGTATTTTTCCTCCATGTGCCGACAGATGTAGTTCATCGAGCGGTAGCAGTGGATGAGGTTCAGCTTGGCCTTTGGCGCGCGCTCGACCTCAGCGAGCGTGGCATCACCCGACCAGTTGCCGACCACGCGCAGCCCCACCTCCTCCAATAGAATGCGCGTAGCCCACGCGTCGCCACCGATATTGTAGTCGCCGACGACGTTGACATCGTAAGGGCCGGTCTCAAACTCGACTTCGTTCTTGTCGAAAACCCAGTCACGGATGGCGTCGTTGGCGATGTGGTGGCCGAGCGATTGCGAGACGCCGCGGAAGCCCTCGCAGCGCACCGGCACGATCGTCTTTTCGTGCTCCTTGGCCTTCTTGCGCGACACCGCCTCAATGTCGTCGCCAATCAGCCCGATCGGGCATTCCGACTGCACGCTGATGCCGTTGTTGAGGGGGAAAAGCTCCTCGATCTCGTCGATGACCTGTTCAAGCTTCTTGTCGCCGCCGAACACGATGTCCTTTTCCTGGAAGTCTGAGGTGAACTGCAGCGTCACGAACGTGTCGATGCCCGTCAGGCCGACGTAGTAGTTGCGGCGTTGCGACCAGGAATAATGACCGCAACCGACCGGCCCGTGCGAGATGTGGACCATGTCCTTGACCGGCCCCCATACCACGCCTTTGGAACCGGCATAGGCGCAGCCGCGGATCGTCATCACGCCCGGAATGGACTTGATGTTCGATTTGACGTCGCATTCGGAAAGGGCCTTCGGCTCATCGCCAGGCTCGTCGCCGCTCGTTGCGACGCTGAGGTGCTTCTTGCGGCGCTTCGCCGCCTTGTCTGGATATTGCGCTAACACTTCCGCAATGAGCTGTTCATGCAAAACGCTGTCATTCTCGTAATCAAGGCTCATGGGCCCCTGCCCCTTTCAAGGTTCGGGTTAGGTCGTCGTCGCCGAAGCGGCTTTCTTGGAAGGACGCGCTGGCGCAAGGGCCAGCGCGTCCTGTCGACAGCGGCAGTTATTGAGCCGCAACCACCGCTGACTCCTTGGCCTGTAGTTCGGCCAGCATCTGCTCGTCGCTCTTCATGATGCCGAAGTCGAGCAGCATGTCTTCGAGCTCTTCCATGGTAATCGGGGTCGGAATGGTCCCTTGGCCCGAATTGGCATGGATCTTCTCGGCTAGCGCCCGATATTCCCCGGCCTGCTTGGAGTCCGGCGCGTACTGGATCACCGTCATCTTCCTGAGCTCGGCGTGCTGAACGATGTTGTCACGCGGCACAAAGTGGATGAGCTTGGAATTGAGCCTGGCAGCCAGCGCCTCGGAGAGGTCGAGCTCGCGGTCCGTCTGGCGCTCGTTACAGATCAGGCCGCCGAGCCGCACGCCGCCGGAATGGGCATATTTCAGAATGCCCTTGGCGATGTTGTTGGCGGCATAGAGCGCCATCATCTCGCCGGACATCACGATGTAGATCTCCTGGGCCTTGTTCTCACGGATCGGCATCGCAAAGCCACCGCACACCACATCGCCGAGCACGTCATAGGAGACGTAGTCGACATCGTCATATGCACCGTTCTCTTCAAGGAAATTGATCGAGGTGATGACGCCGCGCCCGGCGCAGCCGACGCCCGGTTCCGGACCGCCGGACTCCACGCACTTGATGCCTTTGTAGCCGGCCTTGAGCACGTCCTCGAGCTCAAGGTCTTCCACCGAACCTTCCTGCGCTGCCAGATGCAGAACCGTGTCCTGTGCTTTGGCGTTCAGGATCAGCCGGGTGGAGTCGGCTTTCGGGTCGCATCCGACGATCAGGATCTTCTGCCCGAGGTCGACAAGCGCTGCGAGCGTATTTTGGGAGGTGGTGGACTTGCCGATCCCCCCTTTGCCGTAAAATGCGATTTGACGCAAATCTGACATATCGCCTTCCTTCTTTCGTTCCATCCATCGCTGAGTAAAAGGCAGGCAGCTCGCGCCGCCTCGCATGGCAATCTTCAAAACCCGTGCCATGTGGGCCGATCGAGCCAAAGGAAAGATCTTTTTGTTGGGTTTCAGAAAGTTACTCCGAACCACCACAGGAAACTGCCAAACAAACCTAATGTCGCCGATCAGACAAAGCCGACAGACGGTGTCGTGATGGCATCACTTGCACCGCTAGAGCAAATCCTGCTCAATCTGGGTCATATCCAGCGGCCTTAAGGTAGTTTGCGCATTCTGCCGCAGTGAAGCGAGGTATCAAGGCCCCGACCGCATCCCATAGAGCATCGATCTTTCGCTCGGCTCGGCCTCGCAACATGGCTTTCAGCTTCGAGAATGCGTTCTCGATGGGATTGAAGTCCGGACTATAGGGCGGCAGGAACATGAGCTTGGCGCCGGCACGTTCGATGGCATCGCGGACACCGGCTATCTTGTGTGCAGGCAGGTTATCCATAATGACGACGTCGCCGATCTCCAGGGTCGGCACCAGCACCTGTTCGACATAAGCAAGGAAGACGTTGCCGTTCATCGCGCCATCGTAGACGAATGGTGCGGTCATTCCGCTGAGGCGCAACGCACCGGTGAAAGTCGTTGTTTTCCAATGGCCGTGCGGCACGCCGGCACGGCAACGCTCACCTCGCAATGCACGTCCGCGCAGACGTGACATCTTGGTCGAGAGGCCGGTTTCGTCGATGAAGATCAGTTTCTCCGGATCGAGGTCCAATTGACCATCGAACCAGGCGCGCCGGCGCTTCAGGACGTCCGGTCGGTCCTGCTCCAGTGCGTGTGCGGTCTTTTTTTAAAGGTCCACCCACGGCCTCGAAGCCAGGCGCCAAGTGCGCTGCGGCTGATCTTCACCTGCCGCTCGACGGACAAGCGCTCAACCATCTCATCGAGCGTCACATCCCTACGCTCGTCGATCAACGCGACAACGAATTCCTCGTGTGCATCCACTGCCGAAGGTCGTCTCCAGCTCTGTGGCAGAGCAGTTAACTCACCCTCTTTCGCTCTTGCAATCCAGCGGATCGCCGTCGAAATCCCAACTCCGAAACGTCCGCAGCCTGTCGAGCCGACATGCCCGCCGCAGACGCTTTCAAAACCCGTATTAGGAGATCATCGCTCAGGGCCTGTCCCATCATCCACCTCTCCGCTGTGGATGTTGAATCAGCTTCGACCGGCCCCGTCACCTCACAATCGATTCATCAATCGCAGGACATGTCTAGGTCGACCGCGCGCCAGCGCGACCGCGACTATCAGCAGGACAAAGAGCTTTGAAAACAGGAGACAATCGCACATCCCTGTAGCCAAGAGAGAAATGGCGTATCGCACGGGAGACGCTGCGAGCGCCCAGGTGATAGAGCTTCGCCTTGTGGCTGAACAAGCCAACTTCGATCGCGCAGGCCCGCCGCGCCCGACAGCTGGCCAAAAACAGCGCCAGGAGCTACGACTGGGGCCACGCACGTGAGTATGTCGAGGGCATGTCGCGCATGCTGCAGCAGGACAAACCGGATGGCCACGTCTTGGCGACCGGCGAGACGACGAGTGTCGGCCAATTTCTCGAGCGGGCTTTTGCCGACGTGAACATTACTTTGGAATGGAAGGCGTCCGACGTCGACTGGCTACGACTCCGCGTCCGGTGCCTGCCTTGTTGAAGTCGATCCTCGATACCTCCGCCCGACGGAAGTTGATCTTCTGCCGGTGATCCGACCAAGGCCCGCCAGAAGCTGGGCTGGCAACACAAGGCCCCGGTTCAGGAGCTCGTCGCCGAGATGGTGCGCGAGGATGTCAAGCACTGGAAGGCCCTGAACAGCCGGGAAGAGCTCTGAGTGTACGACTTGTCCAACAAGAAGATCTGGGTTGTCGGCCATCGCAGTATGGTCGGCAGTGCGCTTGTGCGCAGGCTCCGATGCCGTGCTCTGCGGCAGTGGCGTCAGTTAGCGGGTCGAACGAGGAGCGCGGATCGTGAACCCGCGAGCGCGCAAAAATACGGCATTAGCCGATGATGTTCATACTTCCACCAGGTGCCCGGATTGCGGTACCGAGGCTTCGGGGCATATGTTCCTGATGGTCCTGCTTGTCTCGAATATCTCACGCTTGACGTCTAAGCGTTCGCAGATCGAAAGGTGCGGGATGTGTCATCGTGTGGGTCGGTCCGTCATCGAGGGTTAAATAGACGCACCGATCACTGGGCCGCCACCGTCTCTTCGGATAACTTCAGCTATGGGACCATGCTCTTTCATAGCTCAGGGCCATTCCGCTCGATCAAGGTCCCCGATGGCCAATCACTCATTGAGCATCCTATTGGGAATACTACCAAAATTACGTTTTCACAGCGCGTCGGCGGGAGGTTGAGATAAACATCGGCAAGGGTGGATCGCACGCGTACCCCTTCCAAAACCGTCGCAAGACCATTTCGGCAGAGCCTGAGAACAAGGTTGCGCAACGCCTGCCGAACACCGCCGAACGCAAACCGAACGCCAAGTTGCTGCAGCACTGGGTAAACAATGCGCATCGAATTAATGCCGTACCCCTCAAGATCTGGACGCACGCCCCACAATCCAAGCTCGCATACGAGTAGATCGACCTCGCCAACCCGAACGAAACGACGCAACAACCCCATGTGAGCGGCCACACCGTGCGCATCATAGCCTATTACGCGAAGCTCGGGCCTAGCTCCTGACCAACTACGAGCACCTTCGAATGGAAGGGCGTTGTAAGCTCCAGTTGGCCCATAGGTCTTCCGAAAGAAATCTGCGAGCTCCGTGTGGTCAGAGAGCTCCAACTCGTTTTCCCAGCACACTTTCCACCGCACCTGAGGGCTCATACCTAAACCTCCACTTAATACTCTGTCCAGGCGTCGACAGAGCAACTACTTGATACGCACTCGTTGGGGCGCTTCTAATGGCACTGGTATAAGCTGGTGAAATCATTTGTTTGGATGGAACTCATCCGTCCAATGGATGCGTTCCAATCAATCGGCCTGCCATCGGCTGCCGACGCCAGATGAAGCGGCCGGGCTCCAACTTCTTCGTGAACATGCCGCCTTGTCCATCATGCTGGATCATCTTGATCAGGCATCCAGGACATTGAACTGAAAAGTTGACCATGACTGAGAGGCTCGCTACTCAGGCAGAAGCAAGCCAAAGACGTTTTCGGCGATAATCAGGCAAATTGTCGAGATCACATTAGAACCCTCGGCGGAACCGGGCTGGTCTATCCCGGCGTCGAAAGTCGTCGAACGACCCGACCTGGCGGAGGGGTTTTTTCGGAATGTTCGGTTTGCGCCCGTCTGATTCCACACAAAATGGGACGCGGCGATAGGCAGCAGCATTCTCCTGTTGAATCTGAAAGGGGTTCCCCTCGCAAAACGCCCTGGTTCGCTTTGGCTATCGCAGCCCATGGACCGGCACGCTGGGTATCGGCGAAGATTGCCAGAGGACATACTTGCCTGGCGATCCCGACCTCGGGAGAAGATGATGGGTACAGGAATGGATTCGCAGATCAGTGCGTTTCCGGTGCAAGCTTTTAGGACCCCGGACACAGCAAACGTCTCCCAGGACTGGCGAGGCGGCCGCGAGATCGCAATTTTCTCCTAGATAACGGTATGAGGTGATCGTCATACCCTGGTCACCGGATGCCGATCGTCACGCACATGGTCTGGTACAGAGCCGGCGGCGCCGATGAGCCCCCGAGGAAATACTTAGTGACTGGCACGGTTGTTGCGTCGTCTCACGAAAGACAGCCGTTAACGAGAGGTCACGATGATGGATGTATGCTCGATGGGGATGGTGTTGTGCGGTGGGTACCTTCTTGCTGCATCCGCAGGCAGACTCGGCGGCGCTGAGAATGTCTTATCTGACTCGCCTTTGTCCGCGGCTGATGTATCGAGTTTCGAGACTTTCATAGTTCGCAGCCCACCGACATCACTCAATCTGGATCCATTTTATGCCAAATATGCTGACGCAGCGGGCATACCTATTATTTCGTCAAACAAGGTTCCAGACACGGCACTATTGATCTCACGTGACATTGTCCTCTACATGTTGTCAGAACGCCGTGATGTCCGCGATGCTTTAATCCAGGCTGGAGCGCGGGTGGGCGTCATGGCAATTGACGAGACGACGACTGATATTCCCGAGCAGCGGGATTGGAAGAAGCCTCTTCCCGATGATCCACGTCTCACCCCTGACGAGCGGCGGGATTACGCCAACACGATCGGCAAGATGACTGCCCGAGACTACTGGGCACAAAGGGCGCGCGGCATGGGCGGGCTCTACACGACGGGAGCTGTGGAGAATTTGATGGGCGTGCCGGGCACGCGGTATTACGGCGGGAACATTCTTGTTCACGAATTCTCACATAATATTTTCAACGCGCTGCGCACGGTAGATCCTGATCTCGTTGCACGAGTTGAACGTGCCTATTCGCACGCCTACGAGAAAGGCTTCTGGGCGTGTTCCTATATGGAGAACAACGTCGATGAGTATTGGGCCGAGGGCACGCGATTTTGGTTCAATACGAACTTGGCTTACAGCCGAGGCAATCTCACCATTGCCACATCAGAAGATTTCGAGGCTCACGATCCAAGCCTCTATAATATCATGGCCGAAGTCTACCGCCATGACCACCACATTCTGGCGGATGTCTATTACCGGCATTCGGCGAAGTCGCAGTAATGTCCTTTGGTATTGACTGCCGGCCTCATGCTGCAATCCCGCTGGAGACCCGAACTATCGCTGATCGTCCGTAATTTGTCAGAGCCAGCCATAAATTTGAGTTTCCGTTCAATTGAAGCGCCCATGTTGTTCCCACGGGTGCATACCAAGTACTTCGTGGCCGCTGGAATTGGCTCCTTGTGCAACATCGAGACCAAATGACCTGCCACTGAATTTTCATCCGGCGGCGATTAGAGCCTCGGCGGTCTTGAACCGCTCCCAAACGTTGGACCACCGGATGCTAGAGTTTTCCGGCTTCATTCAGGGAGGCGGGCTGGTTGCGCCTCCCGAATTCACCAACGAGATCGGCACCTTGTTGCCGATCGCACCATGAGGTCTTTCCTCATTGTACAACAGGGCGACGGAACACCCACGGGACCGAGGTTCGCGAGCTTTTATATCCGTGGCATCCCTGGTCTGGGCGGCTTATCCATATCCATGGATTGGTGGACAAGGGGTCTGCTGTGTTCCGCTGCAGCCTTTCGGGTTCGACGTCATGTCGGTTGCTTGAGGTCCCGGTGTGGATGTTTGACCGAACACTGAGTGCGCGGTGGTTGGCCTTACCAATTGCGTATGCCGATTTAGCTTGCCTGCTTGCTTTGGCAAAGTTGCTGGAAGAGGCAGGCACTCCCTCACAGGGCGCGGATATGAGCGCAGCATTGATCTCTCACGAAACGAGTCGGGGAGATGTCCATGCCACGCCAGTTTACGACATATCAGTTCGATCTGTTCTCGAGTGCCCACAGCGGGAAGACGCCAGCGATGCCGCAATGGCAGACGTTGCCGGAAGGAACACAACAGGCGTTGACGGCGCTCATCGTGCGGCTGCTCGTCGACCACTCAAACGGCGAGAGCGCCTCCCAGTCGAAGGAGGCCAATCATGATGCATGAGAAGATCAGCGCCCACCATCTTGAACGCAAGGCCATTCTGTACGTCCGACAATCGTCGGCTCATCAGGTTCTGCACAATCGCGAAAGTAGCGCGCTTCAATACGCCATGCGCGACCGCTTGAAAGCACTTGGCTGGGCGCAGATCGAAACAGTCGATGAAGATCTAGGCCGTTCGGCCGCCGGAGGCGTAACCCGCGCCGGTTTCGACCGGATGGTTGCCGAGGTCTGCCTTGGAAAGGTTGGAGCGGTTGCAGCACGAGAGGTATCGCGCTTTGCCCGCAACAGCCGGGATTGGCAACAGCTCATTGAGATGTGCCGCGTCGTCGACACCGTTCTGATCGACCAGGAAGCGGTCTATGCACCGCGCCAGGGTAATGACCGCCTGCTTTTGGGGCTGAAGGGTAGCCTCAACGAGTATGAGCTGGATCTCTTGCGCCAACGCTCCCTTTCCGCCCGCTATGAGAAGGCGCGCCGCGGTGAGCTTGTCGTTACTGTCCCGATTGGATTCTTGAAGGCCGGCGACAGGATCGAGAAGGATCCCGACCGGCGCATCCAGGAGGCCATTGCGCTCGTCTTCAACAAGGTTGCCGAACTCGGCAGTGCCAGGCAGGCGCTACTATGGTTCCTCGAGCAAGGCCTGGACCTGCCGGTCAGGCGCGCCAACGGCGAGGTCACCTGGCGCAGGCCCAATTACGCAACCATCCATCGGATGATTGATAATCCGATCTACGGAGGCGCGTATGCTTATGGTAAGAGTCGCTCCATGCCGGGATACGATGGCCGATCCGGAATTCGCCGCAAGGCGCGCGCTGAATGGCTGGCCTTGATCCCGGATGCCCACGAAGGCTACGTCAGTTGGGAACGGGCGGAGGAGATCCGCAAAATGGTCAGCAATAATGTGCCTGCCAGCCGACATCACGGGGCGCCGAAGCATGGCGACGCTCTGCTTGCCGGCCTTTTCCGTTGTAAGAGGTGCGGGCGGAAGCTGACGGTCCGCTACACTGGAAACAATCATAACATTCCGCGCTATTCCTGCTGGCGTGGCCTGCTCGACAACGGTGAGCCTCGCTGCATCGCCTTCGGTGGCCTGCGGGTCGACGATGCGATCGAGGAGATGCTTCTTGGCGTCGTTGAACCAGGAGCCATTGCTGCTAGCGCTGAAGCAGAACGCAACATAGCCAACCGTCGTGATCAAGTTCACGACGCCCTTCAGCGAGATCTCGAGGCGGCGAGCTTTGCGGCCGACCGGGCATTCCGGCAATATGACACTGCTGATCCCGAGAACCGGCTGGTGGCATCGGAGCTCGAGGCGCGCTGGAACAAGGCTCTCATTCGCGTTGGCGAGATCGAGAATAAGATTGCCAGCCACAAAGCCGCGATACCGCAAGTGTCGTCGTATTCCATGTTGGATATAGCTGCTCTTGCCGGGGACCTTCGTGCCGTCTGGTCGGCGCCAACAACCGATACCAGGCTTAAAAAACGGATCGTGCGCACGGTCATTCATGAAGTGATCGCCGATCTCGACGATGTGGCTTCAGAGATCGTCCTCGTCATCCATTGGGCTGGTGGAGTTCACACCGAACTGCGACTGCCGAAACGACGTCGTGGACAAAGAAACGCGACCCCCGACGACCTCATTGAGGCAGTACGGCAGCTCGTGCTCATTGCCAATGACGACCTTATTGCCGGGATACTCAATCGCAATGGATTGGCCACCGGCAATGGCAATCGCTGGACAAGGGAACGTGTCACAGCACTCCGGTCGTACCGCAAGATCCCGGTCTACCGGCCGCAGTCAGACGGGATAGAGCCTTGGCTCAACCTGGGAAAGGCGGCGAAGCTACTTGGCGTTACGCCAAAAACATTGAGAATCGCCGCCGAAACAGGTGAGATCGAGGGCGTGCATCCCTTGCCGGCAGGCCCATGGATCTTTAGTCGCTCAAAGCTTGAACTCCCGCAAGCAAAACAGCTCGTCGATCGAGTACGACAGAACCCCAGACACCCCGCGGGATCGCCTCAAAATCAAGGAAACCTATTTACTTCAACAACATAGAAAGATGGGCGTTATGAAACAGGATTGTAGTATCTACGCCAATCCTCCATCTTTTCGCGGGCATCCGCAAGGGTCAGGAACCAATCCTGGTTCAGGCATTCTGCACGGAAGCGGCCATTGAACGCTTCGATGAAAGCATTATCAGTCGGCTTGCCGGGGCGTGAGAAGTCCAACGTCACACCCTTGGAATAGGCCCACAGGTCCAAGTCGCGCGACACGAACTCGGTCCCTTGGTCGACACGGATCGTTTTCGGATAGCCGGCTTTTTGGCACACCGTTCAAGGGTTTGCACAACGTCTTCGCCTCTATAGCTATGACGCGGATCAAGCACCGGCACGTAGCGCGAGAAGGTGTCGACCACCGTCAGCACGCGCAGTTTCTTACCCGTTGCGAGTTGGTCGTGAACGAAGTCCATCGCCCAGACGTCGTTGGGTCCGACGGCCATGTGCCGATCCTCGCGAAGCTTGGCCTTTACCCTCCGCTTCGGTGTCTTGTTCCGCAACGGTAGCCCCAAGTCCCTGTAAATGCGGTAGGTTCGCTTGATGTTGGTGCCCCAACCCTCGCGTTCCAACAGCACATGCACGCGGCGATAGCCGTACCGCACACGGATCTCGCAGATCTCGCGAATACGACGTTCCAGACCGGCCTGATCAGCGCGGCGAGAGGTATAGTGGTGAGTTGATCGATCGAAGTTCAACGCTCCACAAGCACGTCGGATCGAGATCGCCCAATCGCAGCACATGCCTTTCACCATCTCCCGCTTCCGAGCAGGCCTTAGAGCTTTCGGCGGATGACATCCTGCAACATCTCGCGGTCCAGCGTCAGATCCGCGACGATCTTCTTCAGGCGCGAATTCTCGTCCTCGAGCTGCTTCAACCGTTTCATCTCCGGCGGCAGCATGCCCGCGTATTTTTTCTTCCAGTTGAAATAGGTCGCCTGGCTGATCCCTGCCTTCCTGCAGATTTCAGCAACCGACACGCCTTCATCACCTTGCTTCAGAATGAACGCCTTCTGGGCGTCCGAAAACTGCGATGCTTTCATCGTCTTCTGGTCCTTTCCCAGCCAGGAAAATGCACCGGAAAACTCTAACCAAAATTGGTCCAGTTTGAAGGGTTCAGATCAGCATCAGCCGCAACTTTCTACCAGCGCCGTCGCTTATCCGATCCGACGACCATGTCTATTTTGTGGGGGAGAACGGTGTTGCCGGTGGTCATGTTGGCGATCGGTGCTTGTACGTTCGCAGGCCTGTCCACGTTTCAAAGCATATATGCCGAAACGCGCGGACTCTCACCGAATGTCTTCTTTCTGACATTCACCGTCACGACTGTCACATTGCGATTCTCCGTCGCGGGTATGATCGGTAAGTTGCCGCTTGGGCGCCTAGCACTCACCCTCTTCGTGACGACACTGATTGGGATCGGACTTTTGGTTTTGAACCCGGGAAGCGAGCTGCTGTACGTCGTCGCCACCGTTCTCTTTGCGACAGGCTACGGTCTCACTTATTCGACCTTGAATGCGATGGTGGTGAACCTCGCTGGCGAACGTAGTCTGTCAATCTCAACGGCCTCCCAAGTCTTTACACTCGCTTATTTTCGTGGGTTCGTTCGAATTCCCGTATCTCGGTGGCACATTAATTGCTGTTTATGGCATCGACGTTGCCATGCTCGTGATGGCGGGTCTGGTCGCTCTCAACATCGCAATCGCCAGTCAGACATTGTGGAGGGCGGTGTAGGAGACAGACGTCCTTCGATAATGATTTCCGTATCGCTGCCCACGTGCCCGCCCAACCAAAGGAAGTGTGTTTATGCAAGTGCTGGATCTCATCGGTATAGGCATCGGACCCTTTAATCTTAGTCTTGCAGCACTCGCGTGTCCGACGCCGCTGCGCACTGCCTTTTTCGAAAAGGAAAGCGGCTTCGATTGGCATCCTGGGCTGCTGCTGCCCAACAGTCGCCTGCAGGTATCTCCGCTGAAGGACTGTGTGACACTTGCAGATCCGACCAGTCCGTTTTCGTTTCTCAACTACCTCGCGGTGCATGGACGGCTGTACAGCTTCGTAAACCGGTGCGACGCGACCACGTCGCGAAGAGAGTTCACACAGTATTTCCAATGGGTTGCGCATCAGTTGCCACAACTCCGGTTTGGGGAGGAGGTTACCGACGTAACCAGATTAGACGAGGGTTACCGCGTGACGACGACTCGAGATCACTACCATGCACGCTCAGTTGCGATTGGCGTCGGTGTCGTTGCAACAATTCCCGAATGCGCCAAACCTTGGCTGGGCGAGAAGGTCTACCATGTGGCGAGCTATCTGGATCGGCCACAAATCGACATCGGTGAACGCGTATTAGTCGTTGGTGGGGGGCAGAGCGGTGCGGAGGTTGTTGAACACCTATTGGGCAGTCCGGGTATCGGTAAAATTACATGGGTGACGTCACGCGGGAACCTGTTCACGAGGGATGACAGCTCTTTTATCAACGTGTCATACACGCCGTCTTACAGCCAGCGCTTTCATTCGCTGCCACTTAAAAAACGTCGCACTATTGTCGACGACGAAAAACTCACCAGTGACGGCATTTCAGCAGAATTGAGCAACCGCATTTACGAAACTATCTATCACCGCAGCGCGACTGGCAATATTGACGATGTCATTCAACTGCTACCCGCAGTCGTCATGTATCCAGGATCTGCTCGGCGAGCAGTCTCTTCAGTGTGGCGTTCTCTTCCTCAAGCGCCTTCAGGCGCGTTGATCTTTTCATCACAAATTACTGGCACGCCACCAATATCTTGAACATGCTTCCAAACAGAAGGAGCCCGCCAGTCGATAGCCAGCGTACGGCAAAGCCTCTCCGGTATCGCGATATGATGAACCTACTTCCGCCCATCCGTTCACTAGCATTTCATGTCGCTCGGTGACGCCGCTCCACATCGCCTATTGCTAAGGTGCCATTCGATATTTAAAGTGGATTATCTGCAACTATAACGTCTATCGTAACTATGCGGCCTACTTAATTGGTCACCAAACTAACCTAAGCCTTTTTGACGAACCTTCATTGGATCTATGCTGGAAGGTTCTGTACTGGAAAAATCGATTGTTTGGATATAAAATATCCGTTGTTTGGATGTGACTAAAGATGCGTTTCAAGGGCCTTGATCTAAACCTGCTCGTTGCATTGGATGCGCTCACGACCGAGCGCAACCTAACGGCTGCCGCACGTAGTATCAATCTAAGTCAACCAGCAATGAGTGCCGCCATTGGTAGGCTTCGGGACTATTTCCGCGACGAATTGTTTACAATGAATGGTCGAGAACTTCGGCTGACGCCCCGTGCCGAAGGACTTGCCTCGGCAGTGCGTGAAACTCTCTTGCAGGTACAATGCTCAATCATCTCTTGGGAGCCGTTTAACCCGTCGAAGTCTGACAGATGCTTTAGAATAGTTCTGTCCGATTTCATGATGCTGATATACTTCAATAAAATCATTGAGCGAGTTGCTCGAGAAGCGCCCGCAGTCAGCTTTGAGTTGCTGCCTTTGGATAGTGATCCGTACGAGATGCTTAGCCGCGGTGACGTCGACTTCCTCATCGTGCCTGAATTTTTTCTCTCGGGCGCACACCCGAGCGCAAAACTGTTCACAGAGAAGTTTGTATGTGTAGCCTGTTCGACAAATGTGGACCTACCTTCAGCGCTGACGATCGAGCAATATGTCTCCACGGGACACGTCGCTGCCGCGTTTGGGCGCTTTTTGAAGCCATCGGTCGAGGGCTGGTTCTTGCTCGAGAATGGTATTCAGAGGCGGGTGGAGGTCGTCGTGCAAGGGTTTAGCTTAATACCACCAGTCCTGCGTGGCACGAACCGCATAGCTAACCTACCGCTTCGCTTAGTCGAGCATTACGAAAGTACTTTCCCTTTGCGGATCATCAACCTTCCGTTACCGCTCCCCGTCTTCACAGAAGCTGTTCAATGGCCAGCGCTCCATAATGCCGATCCAGGGAGCATCTGGTTCAGGGAGATATTGGTTGAGGAAGCTTCCCGTATGATGTCCTCCAACGCACCTAAAATACATGGGTTGCTACAACAATCCGGTTCCTGACCAAGGTTCCTGCTTGAGTAAGATCCGCCCGAGCCCGAATAAGTTCAACAGCCACCAAAGAGGCTTTTCAAAGGTATCCATCCGGGGAAGGCCGCTGACCTTGCTCCCAAGTTTTATCCAGTTTTGAGTTCGCTCCGACGGTTTTGGGTTGCTGTATTTGCGGCGGTAGCGGCGGGTTGCGGTGCGGAGCAATTGTGGTCCCCCAGCACCCTTCGATTTGCCGCCGAAGGTGCTAGACAGCACGTCGCGCAATCGTCCGAAGGGCGGCCGATCGGCGACGGACGTAGCGCTCAGCTTCGTCGATAAAATGGCCTGCGGGTCACTCACAGGTGGTGCCGTCTTCAGCTAATCGGCCGCGTCGCGGGTCGTCGCTCCCAATGCAGCCCAGCTTCCTAGGTTTCAGGATGGTCACGGCAATCGCGCTGCCTCCTGAACCATTATATCCCGCATCCAGATATTTGCCGGATCTTTGTCGTGAAGTACCGGCCATTGGACTGCCTCGGTGAATGTCGGCAGCGCTATCGGGGGCGCAGTCATCCGCAATGGTATCGTGTCCTCAAAAAGCCCAACTAGTCGTAACGGAACGGTTGCGATGCGATCGGTGCCCATTAGGGCGGCGGGGATCATGCTAAAGCTTGAAACAACGACTTCGACCCGCCTCTTGAGGCCATGCTCCTGCAAGAAGCAATCTTCTATGGTAGGCTGCTGCGTCCGACCGAACCTAACTACCGCGTGCCCCATTGAAGAATACTCCTCGGCAGTAAGGGCTTCCTCAAGTTGTTTGTTATTACTGCAGCCGACGCAAGTCAGTCGTTCCTGAAATAGATCTATCTTAGGGTGCGCGCTCGACATGAATAGCGGTGGGCTAATAAGGAAGTCTACGTCGCCGCGTCGCAATAGCTCGTCTGGATTGTCAGTAAGAGGCAGCAAGTCAAAACTAATGCCGGGTGCTTCCCGCGCAAGACGCTCCAGTATCTTCTGAAAAAGAACAACTGTAACGAAATCGCATAAGCTTACTCGGAAATGACGATCTGATTGATCAGGAGTAAATTTATCCCAGGGTATGATATTGAGCCGAATATGCTGTAAAGCCTCACGAATCGCAGGCGCGAGGTCTTCCGCACGCGGAGTTGGAACGAACTCACGACCACGCATCGTAAATAGTTCATCGCGGAAATAGGAGCGGAGCCGGCGGACGGCTGCACTCATTGCGGGCTGGCTCAGATTAATGCTACGTGCCGCCGCAGTAAGGTTGCGCTCAATCATTAGTGCATCGAGCGCGACAAGGAGATTTAGATCGAGGCCCTTAAATCGCATATCTTTTAACTATCCAATAGTGCAGCCCATTCCACAATGGCTGTTCCTACGGCGATGGCTGAATTCGCCTTGGCGCTCCTCAATCGATTTGAGGGCGCGGCCACAGAGACTTAATCTCTGTGATCGGAAAGCAACCTGAGGCCAGTCCAGATTAAGCCATAACTCCAGAGTGAACGCTCGTTGCAGTGTAATAGGAAGCCTCCAATGGCAAATCACCAAACGCCAGCTGGCAAAGAAGATAATTAGCACCTGCTTCCTCGACATGATCGAGAAGATCTTGCCTAACTGAAGCAGCAGTACCAACTACGCACAACTGACAGTCTACTGCTGCATCAAAATCCGGCGGGAGGTTCTGAGGAGTCTGTATCCCGTTAATCTCGTACAGAAACCTAAAGCTCCGAAGCCACCGTTGATAAGCCGGGGCCGCGAGCGAAATGGCATGCTTCGTCGTGCTGCCGGCCACCACCATTCGGACCAACCCAAGGAACGGCGCCCGTTTCCTGCCCCCGGCGGTACGTCTCTCGTGTGCTCGGTAGGCATCAGTGATCTGGCGAACAGCAGAAGCAGGGCCCCCGCAGGCAAGATTTGTATCGTTCTCAGCCGCCCAGCGCGCAACCTCAGGACGACTGGTTGTAATCCATGTCGGAGGCTGAGGACGTTGGTGTGGCCGCAACATCAACGGGACTTTGTCTAGTTCAAAGTGTTCGCCTTTGTAGGAAAGAGCCTGAGCTCCTTCCTTCATCGCTTGGATGACGATCTCGCTGGCTTCGAGATAGCGCGATGTCGCCACCTCCTCATCAATACCGAAAAAGCTCCATTCGATTGGTAAGGAGCCGCGCCCCATGCCCAACTCGAGCCTGCCACCGCTCAGATGATCCAGCATGCAAATTTCTTCAAACGCACGTAACGGATGATAAAGGTTCAACAGCATAACCAAAGGACCGAGACGAAGATGCTGCGTGCGCTGAGCTACGCTTGCTAGAAATAGATTCGGCGAAGGTCCTCTGCCGTGGGGAGTACAGTGGTGCTCTGCGACGTGATATCCATAAAAGCCAAGGCGATCGCAGACCTCTGCCAACTTCATCCGATCTTCATACTGGTGCGCAATCTCCCTTCCGTCTTCGTCCAAATGGTCGAAGATACCAACCATCAGCTTTGCGGGAAGAGAGTTTTTCATTTAAATGTCTCCAAGTTTGGCGGCGAATTTTCGGTGACCAAGACCGGAGGGTGGCCCCGATGTCTTTCGCCAGGAATCATCGAAAAGCTGCTGGTTCTAAAAAACGATGCTGACGCCGATGAGCTGATCATAATGCTCACGTTGAAATGACATTGAATCATTCGTATTCATGTATGACTTCGCGGTGGGTAACACCCCATCTCGCATACCCACAGCTCCGTTCACTTTTGAGAAGCCAAGGATTGGCAAGATCGGATAGTGGTTGTTCAGCTTTTGTGGCGACCCAAATGTGTTAAAGCTGGTATTCGGTTTAATGCGACGAGGCTCCTGCAGTAGGCGAAGAAAGGACCCAGAGCTATGTCTCGGCGCTTGATTGGCAGACGAGAGCGCCTTCTGCAGTTCCACGTTGGCCATGTTCGTCTCCATTTACCGGCCAGGTCTGTGACCTTGCCCTCGGCTGCTCTCGGTGGAGCAACATCATGGGGTCCCCAATTCATAATCGAGGTGTTTAATAACATCCCATGGCTTCGTAAAATTGATTGTTTGTATGGCATTGATCCACCAGGTGAATAACCAGGAATCTTCACCGTCAAAGGGTTGCTGATCGAACTAGCATACGGTCGACCCAGGCGAGATCACGGCCCCTTCCGAAGGTGGAAGAATCAGGAGCCAGTGCGGTTTTGGCCGCAGCGCAACAGCGCCGATACCAGAAATAGATGTGACGCAGTTGGCTTCCGCGTCTTTCGTGCACGCTGTTATATGTCCTTAACATTCCCCATCTTAACTTCATAGGATCACAGGTTTTACGATAGGGAAATTGCTCTCAACCCTTCAAACTGGACCAATTTTGGTTAGAGTTTTCCGGTGCATTTTCCTGGCTGGGAAAAGGAACGGAACACGATGAAGGCATCGCAGTTTTCGGACGCTCAGAAGGCGTTCATTTTGAAGCAGGGTGATGAAGGCGTGTCGGTTGCTGAAATCTGCAGGAAGGCGGGGATCAGTCAGACGACTTACTTCAACTGGAAGAAAAAGTACGCCGGCATGTTGCCGCCAGAGATGAAGAGGCGCAAGCAGCTTGAGGACGGGAATTCGCGATTGAAGAAGATCGTCGCGGATCTGACGTTGGACCGTGAGATGCTGCAGGACGCCATCCGCCGAAAGCTCTAAGGCCTGAGGGGTAGCGGGAGGTGGTGTCATGTGCCGCGATTGGGCGATCTCG
This sequence comes from Rhizobium sp. N324, assembly GCF_001664485.1. NCBI lineage: Bacteria > Pseudomonadati > Pseudomonadota > Alphaproteobacteria > Hyphomicrobiales > Rhizobiaceae > Rhizobium > Rhizobium sp. N324. The sequence goes on from NZ_CP013633.1 coordinate 411,446, forward strand.
ATCCGGCGTGCCTGTGGCGCGTTGAACTTCGATCGGTCGACCGATCACTACATCTCTCGCCGCGCCGAGGCCGGTCTAGACCTGTGAGCGCGGGTGCGCTACGGCTATCGTCGCGTGCCTGTGCTTTTGGAACGCGAGGGTTGGGGCACCAACATCAAGCGAACCTATCGCATTTACAGGGACTTGGGACTGCAGCTGCGGAATAAGACTCGGAAGCGCCGTGTTAAGGCGAAACTTCGCGAGGATCGGCAAATGGCTGTCGGACCAAATGACGTGTGGGCGATGGACTTCGTGCACGACCAGCTCGCAACCGGAAAGAAACTGCGGGTCCTGACGGTGGTCGCCACCTTCTCACGCTATGTTCCCGCGCTTGATCCGCCTCACAGCTATCGAGGTGAAGATGTCGTGCAGACGTTGGGACGGGTGTGACGATTTTCGTTATAGTGCGCACTATGAGTCCGATTACGCAACATACGTATTGAACCCTCATTCTCTAATCGAGGCGCCGTTACGTGGAACCGCATTTCCTTTCCCGAAGAAATAACCTACCTCACGGCATCTCTATGAAAGGTGACGAGGCGTTAGGTTTGACTGGCCCGTCCACGCGTCTGTAACGGCTGCCCGATCTTCCAAAGCATGCTTGTGTCGATCTCAAGCTCGACTCCAACCTTGCCCGCACCTGTGACTACGGTAGGATAAGAAAAAAGGGCGGTGTCGATCAGTACAGCGATCTTCTGGAGACCGAATGGTGATACGCTTCCTGACGGGTAGCCGAAGAGATCGAGTACCTGTTCTTTCTGAGCAAGCTCGGCTCGTTTCCATCCATACGTGCCAGCAACCGCTTTCATGTCAATCTTTGAAGGTGATGGCAGCAAAACGGCACAAAGGTGGCGCGCAGGATGAGACCGGCGCATCACATCGTTCGCTTTCTGCTCGGCAATAATCATCGTCTTTGCAACGCGCCCCACGGGAACGCCGATAGCGGAGGCTAAATCGGAAGGAGATGTAATAGGGGTGGCGAACTCACTATAGCGCCACAATCGTACCGTCGAAGCTCCGATCTGGTGCAGTTCAGCAAGTACGTTCGGATGAACGTCCAACATAGTCGTTTCCTTCCGGTTCACCTGGTAGGACGATCGAGGATAGCTGTTTCAGCGACTGCGAGTACAGCCCTCTTGCGAGTAAGTTTCAGGCGGTTCGCTCCAAAAGCTGCCTAATGCGGCGGCGACCCTCGTTCCCAAAAATACTGAAGTAAGCCTCCAGGCACTTATCGCTATCGAGCATGAAAGGAGCATCATATTTGGTGATATGCCGAATAGCCAAGGCTGGAACCGTTGTGTCGAGCGGTCGAAACATCCTGTTGTGCAAACCGGGCTCCGGGCAACCTGGATAAAATTCACCGATCATGTAACCTTCCTGAATGAAGTCGGGCTTCAGCCGTTTTTGCAGTTGACCAATCCTGATGATCTCTCCTTCATCCTGTATTCCAGGAAGGGCAATGATAATGGCCTTATAGATCCAGTCGCCCGTTCGATCGTTGAAGGACTTTACGGGTTTCATCTGGCTGAAGACGGCGAGCATACGCGCCAAATCGTTTTCGATTTCGTCAACTGCAACAGCTTGCGACGCGGCAACCCGTAAAAGCCCCTTCGTCAGAGCCTCGGGAACGAAAGGGCAAACGCTCCCGTCCCGACCTAAATGAGGATGTGGATTGGAGAGGAATTCTGAGGCATACCGAGCAAATTTCTGAAGAGCTGCGTTTGCATACTCATCATAGGCGTTGTATCCCGCATCAATATTCTTTTCCAGAATTTCGCCCACTGTCATCAATGGACCAATCGTCCCGAAAGGTTGGCTGTAATCTTTCCAAATCTCTTTATTCATTTCGGATCCCTGGTTCGAAAAGCCACGTGCAAAACGGAAGGTCGGGCTCTTGCATGCCAGCTCGGGCGGCGGGCGAGCTGGTCGGGGGCCAATCAAGAGGCCGACCTTCCATCGGAAGCGAAGCTCCCGAATTTTGGTAGCACTCGTAGTTACACTTGTGTAACTGTTTTTTTAAATGGATGTGAAAACAAGAGCGGGGGCTCGTGCACGATGAAGGTTAGTCTCACGACCGCCCGCAAATTCTTATATTCGTCGTAGTTATGAAGACATACATATGATAAATGTCGCCGCGATGGGATCCGGTAACAGGCTTTGGGTGAAAACAGAACGACCCATTGCGCAGAGGCGTGGCCGTGGCGAAGACAACACGAAGAGAAATATATACGCCAGAACAGATCGACGTCGGCGTAAAGCATAAGCTTGAGAAAATTGACTCGTTTTTGTCAGATCTCTTTAGCGAAAATTCCGAAGAAGAACTATTCCTGAGGAATATTCTTGGATTGATGCTTAAAGTATATCATATGGACGCCAATAACAAACCCATGACGAAGATGCAGGCGTGTCGCTATCTGCCTTTCAAAAACCAGACTGTTTGCCAAAAGTATGTCGAGGCAGCGCATTTGCGTGGGTTCATCGACATCACTCGGGATAAAACGGACAAACGGCGTCTGATTGTTGTTCCAAAGGAGCCGTTGGTTGTCTATGTCAATGAATATATAGCTGACTTCCTTGATGACTGCCGTAGAGCGATTGACAGTGCCGCTCAAGTAGCTACGCTTCCTGAGGAAGGGATGGCAACGGCAAGTTCTTCATCTATTGATAAATCGCCAGCGTCTTCTGGGGCACCTGTGGGTTCCTCTCAAAAGAGAGTCGATCGAAAAGCCAGGAAATTTTAGCGAGTTTTATTGTGGGAAAGCAAAAGTAAGAAGCCGGTCTCGCGCGCGTTTATCCTTTCATCAATCAAATGTTTCATCCGTAAACAAGCTTCATCGAGGTAACCCGCTTCGCTTAACCGGCCTGACGGCCGGTGCAGGCGCTGCTAGGGGGAGCGGCTGTATCGTCGTTTCGGCCAAGAAACTGCGCGGGAAGTTCGGCGGCATCCTCAGCCTTATCACCTTGGCATTTACGCTATCTTTTTAGGCGAGGCGGAAACCGCTGACGCGGTCCTCCATCTCTTGGTCGAGACAGTGTGACCTGCCACTGAATTTTCATCCGGCGTCTGACCTGCCACTGAGAATTTCTGAACCGCTCCCAAACGTTGGACCACCGGATGCTAGAGTTTTCCGGCTTCATTCAGGGAGGCGGGCTGGTTGCGCCTCCCGAATTCACCAACGAGATCGGCACCTTGTTGCCGATCGCACCATGAGGTCTTTCCTCATTGTACAACAGGGCGACGGAACACCCACGGGACCGAGGTTCGCGAGCTTTTATATCCGTGGCATCCCTGGTCTGGGCGGCTTATCCATATCCATGGATTGGTGGACAAGGGGTCTGCTGTGTTCCGCTGCAGCCTTTCGGGTTCGACGTCATGTCGGTTGCTTGAGGTCCCGGTGTGGATGTTTGACCGAACACTGAGTGCGCGGTGGTTGGCCTTACCAATTGCGTATGCCGATTTAGCTTGCCTGCTTGCTTTGGCAAAGTTGCTGGAAGAGGCAGGCACTCCCTCACAGGGCGCGGATATGAGCGCAGCATTGATCTCTCACGAAACGAGTCGGGGAGATGTCCATGCCACGCCAGTTTACGACATATCAGTTCGATCTGTTCTCGAGTGCCCACAGCGGGAAGACGCCAGCGATGCCGCAATGGCAGACGTTGCCGGAAGGAACACAACAGGCGTTGACGGCGCTCATCGTGCGGCTGCTCGTCGACCACTCAAACGGCGAGAGCGCCTCCCAGTCGAAGGAGGCCAATCATGATGCATGAGAAGATCAGCGCCCACCATCTTGAACGCAAGGCCATTCTGTACGTCCGACAATCGTCGGCTCATCAGGTTCTGCACAATCGCGAAAGTAGCGCGCTTCAATACGCCATGCGCGACCGCTTGAAAGCACTTGGCTGGGCGCAGATCGAAACAGTCGATGAAGATCTAGGCCGTTCGGCCGCCGGAGGCGTAACCCGCGCCGGTTTCGACCGGATGGTTGCCGAGGTCTGCCTTGGAAAGGTTGGAGCGGTTGCAGCACGAGAGGTATCGCGCTTTGCCCGCAACAGCCGGGATTGGCAACAGCTCATTGAGATGTGCCGCGTCGTCGACACCGTTCTGATCGACCAGGAAGCGGTCTATGCACCGCGCCAGGGTAATGACCGCCTGCTTTTGGGGCTGAAGGGTAGCCTCAACGAGTATGAGCTGGATCTCTTGCGCCAACGCTCCCTTTCCGCCCGCTATGAGAAGGCGCGCCGCGGTGAGCTTGTCGTTACTGTCCCGATTGGATTCTTGAAGGCCGGCGACAGGATCGAGAAGGATCCCGACCGGCGCATCCAGGAGGCCATTGCGCTCGTCTTCAACAAGGTTGCCGAACTCGGCAGTGCCAGGCAGGCGCTACTATGGTTCCTCGAGCAAGGCCTGGACCTGCCGGTCAGGCGCGCCAACGGCGAGGTCACCTGGCGCAGGCCCAATTACGCAACCATCCATCGGATGATTGATAATCCGATCTACGGAGGCGCGTATGCTTATGGTAAGAGTCGCTCCATGCCGGGATACGATGGCCGATCCGGAATTCGCCGCAAGGCGCGCGCTGAATGGCTGGCCTTGATCCCGGATGCCCACGAAGGCTACGTCAGTTGGGAACGGGCGGAGGAGATCCGCAAAATGGTCAGCAATAATGTGCCTGCCAGCCGACATCACGGGGCGCCGAAGCATGGCGACGCTCTGCTTGCCGGCCTTTTCCGTTGTAAGAGGTGCGGGCGGAAGCTGACGGTCCGCTACACTGGAAACAATCATAACATTCCGCGCTATTCCTGCTGGCGTGGCCTGCTCGACAACGGTGAGCCTCGCTGCATCGCCTTCGGTGGCCTGCGGGTCGACGATGCGATCGAGGAGATGCTTCTTGGCGTCGTTGAACCAGGAGCCATTGCTGCTAGCGCTGAAGCAGAACGCAACATAGCCAACCGTCGTGATCAAGTTCACGACGCCCTTCAGCGAGATCTCGAGGCGGCGAGCTTTGCGGCCGACCGGGCATTCCGGCAATATGACACTGCTGATCCCGAGAACCGGCTGGTGGCATCGGAGCTCGAGGCGCGCTGGAACAAGGCTCTCATTCGCGTTGGCGAGATCGAGAATAAGATTGCCAGCCACAAAGCCGCGATACCGCAAGTGTCGTCGTATTCCATGTTGGATATAGCTGCTCTTGCCGGGGACCTTCGTGCCGTCTGGTCGGCGCCAACAACCGATACCAGGCTTAAAAAACGGATCGTGCGCACGGTCATTCATGAAGTGATCGCCGATCTCGACGATGTGGCTTCAGAGATCGTCCTCGTCATCCATTGGGCTGGTGGAGTTCACACCGAACTGCGACTGCCGAAACGACGTCGTGGACAAAGAAACGCGACCCCCGACGACCTCATTGAGGCAGTACGGCAGCTCGTGCTCATTGCCAATGACGACCTTATTGCCGGGATACTCAATCGCAATGGATTGGCCACCGGCAATGGCAATCGCTGGACAAGGGAACGTGTCACAGCACTCCGGTCGTACCGCAAGATCCCGGTCTACCGGCCGCAGTCAGACGGGATAGAGCCTTGGCTCAACCTGGGAAAGGCGGCGAAGCTACTTGGCGTTACGCCAAAAACATTGAGAATCGCCGCCGAAACAGGTGAGATCGAGGGCGTGCATCCCTTGCCGGCAGGCCCATGGATCTTTAGTCGCTCAAAGCTTGAACTCCCGCAAGCAAAACAGCTCGTCGATCGAGTACGACAGAACCCCAGACACCCCGCGGGATCGCCTCAAAATCAAGGAAACCTATTTACTTCAACAACATAGAAAGATGGGCGTTATGAAACAGGATTGTAGTATCTACGCCAATCCTCCATCTTTTCGCGGGCATCCGCAAGGGTCAGGAACCAATCCTGGTTCAGGCATTCTGCACGGAAGCGGCCATTGAACGCTTCGATGAAAGCATTATCAGTCGGCTTGCCGGGGCGTGAGAAGTCCAACGTCACACCCTTGGAATAGGCCCACAGGTCCAAGTCGCGCGACACGAACTCGGTCCCTTGGTCGACACGGATCGTTTTCGGATAGCCGGCTTTTTGGCACACCGTTCAAGGGTTTGCACAACGTCTTCGCCTCTATAGCTATGACGCGGATCAAGCACCGGCACGTAGCGCGAGAAGGTGTCGACCACCGTCAGCACGCGCAGTTTCTTACCCGTTGCGAGTTGGTCGTGAACGAAGTCCATCGCCCAGACGTCGTTGGGTCCGACGGCCATGTGCCGATCCTCGCGAAGCTTGGCCTTTACCCTCCGCTTCGGTGTCTTGTTCCGCAACGGTAGCCCCAAGTCCCTGTAAATGCGGTAGGTTCGCTTGATGTTGGTGCCCCAACCCTCGCGTTCCAACAGCACATGCACGCGGCGATAGCCGTACCGCACACGGATCTCGCAGATCTCGCGAATACGACGTTCCAGACCGGCCTGATCAGCGCGGCGAGAGGTATAGTGGTGAGTTGATCGATCGAAGTTCAACGCTCCACAAGCACGTCGGATCGAGATCGCCCAATCGCAGCACATGCCTTTCACCATCTCCCGCTTCCGAGCAGGCCTTAGAGCTTTCGGCGGATGACATCCTGCAACATCTCGCGGTCCAGCGTCAGATCCGCGACGATCTTCTTCAGGCGCGAATTCTCGTCCTCGAGCTGTTTCAGCCTCTTCATCTCCGGTGGCAGCATGCCCGCGTATTTTTTCTTCCAGTTGAAATAAGTCGCCTGGCTGATCCCCGCCTTCCTGCAGATTTCAGCAACCGACACGCCTTCATCACCTTGCTTCAGAATGAACGCCTTCTGGGCGTCCGAAAACTGCGATGCTTTCATCGTCTTCTGGTCCCTTTCCCAGCCAGGAAAATGCACCGGAAAACTCTAACCAAAACTGGTCCAGTTTGAAGGGTTCAGATCAAAGTGCACAAGATGGTGGCGAATGGGAACGTAGGGTCGTCGCCTCGATCGCCAAGAAATTGAAAAGGGGCCAGCGAGGAGCGCCTTTTGGCTCGCATCGCCGGGTCCGCGATCAAGGCCCTCGACGGAGCGGTGCCGAAATTGCCGAACAGGCGATACTTTCGGCTCTGGTCCGCAAATACAAGACTGGCGGTTCCTAAGCAGCGAGCCCAGGCGGTGCCACGTTCCTCCTACGGCATTTCATTATCCACGCATGTTGCCGAGGCTGCTGAGCCTGCTCGAATTCCGGAACAATGCAGCACATCGGGTCCGCCATCGCGGCGCTGGAATGGCTCAAGCGTCTGATCGACGAGGACGACAGACGGATCGACCCGTATCGATCCGAGACCTGGCTGTAGGCCTGAAGGCCTAGCATCCTGCCGTATTTCACGTTTACCAGGGCGTCGCCTTGCGCTGTGGCGGCAAATAATAGGCCGTCGCTCGAAGCCGGAGTGCCCATGGATCGGTAACCCCGCCTGCGCCTCGACCACCCTGGCTAGCGCCCGGTCGTAGGCTTCGCTCTCGACATGCCACTGTCGAACACGGATTAACACCCACAAGGTGTGGGTGTCTGTGGCATCGGCCATCATGCGCAGGCCAAAGCTAGTCTCTTCTGCGAGGATGACGTTCATCGCAGGGCGCTCCTGTACGCAGATGACTGAATGCTTCGCAGAAGCCAGTCGCAGCATCCACGTCTGGACGTCGCCTTCGCAATCGAGCCGCCCGGAATCGTAACAGCCCGAGCTGGCGCGGCCAAGCTCGCGTAACCGGATGTCGAGGTGAGCTTGAGATTTGCCAGCTATCCTCCTGTCGCAACGGCCCCGCGAGACGATCGCTGTCGGCCACAGCCTGGGCCGGAACAAGTGCAGGTCTGAGATCGCCATAGCGTCGGGACCCGCCCAAGCATTGCCCAATAGGTGTCTCGTGTTTCTTTTCGCATCCGGTGGATCTTTTACTTGACACATCCGGCCATAGCATCTGCCAATAGGGACAAGGCCCGCGGCACCAAGCGGCGCATCCGCGCCCACTAACGTGCGGAGGGCCACTAACAATTCACCAGGTTTCAGAGTGCATCAGCAGCAACAAAAATCGACGGCAAACTCGATGGGGGCTACGCGGATGGGGGCGCGCTTACTGAGCGCCGAGTCTCAACTGTACCGTCGCCACCGAACTTTGGAGCTGTCGATCCTGTTCAGGACGTTCATTCAGAACCCTACTCGGTTTGTCGTGCTTGCGACAGCGTGATGTGCGGTTTGGCACGTCTCGGCGCTCTAGGGCAGCCATTGAATAACATACAGAACAGTTTTCTGATGCTTTTCGCTCCTTCTGCATTGGCACGAATCTTGAACCTTTTTGTTGCGCGCCGCTAGGAGCTCCCAACGGGGGCCTTGGCATCTTCTCAATCCAGCTCTGAACGGAGACACCAATGATGAACAACATGGCAGCCTATCGTGTAACCGAATTAACCCCTCAAGAAGCAGCTGAAACCTCCGGAGGTTGGTATTTTTGGGTTTACTTGTTTTTGCGACGTTACGGACACTTGTTTGGTTGATAAGCGAGCTGGCTCTCGATGGCTCCTAGTGACTACAGACTAGCAGTTCCCCTTTCTGCTGAAACGGCCAGCTGCACCGCAGAAAGCATACTGGCGCGACGATCAGGACGATCCTTGAGCATTTATAGGGCGATCTTGCTCTTCGTCGCCGCGGCATTTGGCTCACTGCCACTCGTTACCATACCGGTCTCCATGCAGAGTGTCGGTACTATTCGCCCGATCGTGGAGAAGACGCCCCTGATAGCGCCCGTCTCCGGACGCATCTCCCGTGTCCTTGCCTTTGAGAACGATGTCGTTGCTAAGGGGAAGGAAATAATCGCCTTTGACGATCATGTAATCGAGGAAAAGCTCAGCGGGGTTTTAGCCGACATTCATGCCAAGAGCGATCTTGCCCATGACTTCCAAACGCTCATTTCTTCCGGCGCAAGGCTCAGCGTCTCGCCCCCCCTCCAAACCGAATCCGCGACGGCTGAAAGGGTGCATTTTCTCAACTTGCTGCGCGAGAACCAAAATGCGCGCAGTAACGCCGCGGCGGAACTCGACCGCGCAAAGCGACTTGTCTCGGCTGCTGCGGCGCCGGCGAAGACCGTTGACGAGAAGGCTTTCGCTCTCCAAAATATCGAGGTCCAAGGCGAGATCCTCGTGCGACGCAAAACCGCTGATTGGAACCAGAAGCTCCTTGATGCTAACCTGCGCTTAAAGGAACTCACGGCCACCTTGCATCAGCTCGAGCACGAACGGGACCTGCACCGCATCCGCGCCCCAGTATCGGGTGCTCTCGAGCAGTTCTCCGGCCTCGCGCACGGAAGCTACGTGCAGAGCGGGCAAACCGTTGGTTGGATCTCGCCGAACGACGATCTGGTGGCGGAAATCTACGTCTCCCCCAACGACATTGGCTTTGTGCAGCCTGGTCAGCCGGTGCGGCTCCAAGTGGATGCCTTTAACTACAACCAATGGGGTGTCATCAAAGCAAGGGTGGTCGAGGTGGCGCAGGACTTCACTCTGCATGACGGGAACCCGGTCTTCAAGGTCCAGTGCGCGCTCTCTCGCAGCGAACTCGCGCTGAAAAGCGGGGCCATCGGCCACCTGAAGAAAGGCATGACCGTGCGGGCTCGCTTTCTGTTGGCCAATCGCACTCTCCTGCAACTGCTCTACGACGAGGCAGACGATTGGCTCAACCCGATGCTGGCGGGGCGCTAATATTGTCCCAACAGCCAGCGAGCCTCCATGTCGAGTAAGGCCATTAAGTTCAAACAGCGTGACATCACGGATTGCGGCGCCGCCAGCCTCGCATCTGTCGCAGCCTTCTATGGCTACAAGTTGCCATTGGCGCGCATCCGCCAGTATGCGTCGACCGACCGCTCCGGTACGAGTGTGCTGGGGCTCACGGAAGCGGCGCAGAAGCTGGGCTTCATCGCGAAAGGCGTCAAAGGTGGCTTCGACAGCCTGTACAAGATCCCCAAGCCCGCTATCGCGCACGTCGTCAAGGAGGACCTGCACCATTTCGTAGTGGTCCATGCGATCGACGCCAAGTGGGTCATCGTCATGGACCCGGCCTTGGGCGAAATCTGCAAAGTGCCGCATCAGGAATTCATGGAGCAATGGACCGGCGTTCTGGTTTTGCTGGTTCCGGCAGACACATTCAATCGTCGAGACGAGACCACGTCGCCCCTCGCCCGATTCGCCCGCCTACTCGCGCCACACCGCACGGTGATGGCGCAGGCTCTCGTCGGCGCTCTTGTGACGACCGTCCTCAGTCTCTCGACGGCGATCTACGTTCAGAAGATCGTTGATCACGTGATCCCAGCGGGAAACCGCAACCTGCTCAACTTGATGAGCATCGCAATGCTGCTGATCCTAGCGATACAGATCCTGATCAACCTCCTAAGAGGCCGACTCGTCCTGCAGACGGGGCAGAAGATCGACGTATGCTTGATCCTCGGTTATTACAATCACATCCTGGCCCTGCCCCAGAAGTTCTTCGATAGCATGCGCATGGGAGAAATCGTGTCGCGCATGAACGACGCTGTGAAAATCAGGAGCTTCCTGAACGACGTTTCGATAAACATGTTTGTTGACATTTTAATGATACTGTTCTCGTTCGGAATGATGTTCATCTATTCCTGGAATATTGCTTTGATCGTGGCGCTCGCCATTCCAATGTACATCCTGGTATATTGGGCCATCAATCGGATGAATCGAAATCTCCAACGAGTCATCATGGAAAATGACGCCAAACTCGAGGCGCAACTGGTAGAATCACTCGGAGCTGTCTCCACCATTAAGACTTCCGGCGTCGAGAGCTTCGCAAACTTCAAAATGGAGACCCGCTTCGTAAAGATGCTGCATTCCGTCTACAGCTCCGGGCTGATCTCAATCTGCGGCGACAACGCCTCGGCGTTGCTGTCGGTCCTGTTCACCATCGTGCTGATGTGGTTTGGAACCACGCTTGCGCTCGAACAGGCCGTCACGCCCGGCGAATTGCTGTCCTGCTATACGTTGCTTGGCTATATCACCCGGCCGGTCGCCCGCCTGATCCAGACCAACCGGATCGTTCAAGACGCGTTTATCGCGGCGGATAGACTTTTCGAGATCTTTGAACTGGAGTCGGCAAGCAGCAGCGGCATCGATGCTACGAAGACCGATCTCGGAGATATTCGCCTGGAGAACGTCACATTCCGCTATGGCGCGCAGGCGGAGGTTTTCAGCGATCTAAGCGTCTCCTTTCGCCAAGGAGAGTTGACGGCCGTCGTGGGTGAGAGCGGCTCGGGCAAAAGCACCCTTGCGGCTCTGCTGCAGAATGTCTACCAGCTTGAGGATGGATGCATTCGGATCGGCCAATATGCCCTCCAGGATTTCTCGAGCGCATCACTGCACAAGGTCATGGCTGCAGTACCGCAATCGATAGACGTCTTCTCCGGTTCCGTGATCGAGAACATCGCCCTGGGCGAGTTCGAACCGGAGTTCGATAAGATCGTACGCATCTGTGATCGAATAGGACTGCGGGAGTGCATCGAGCGCTGGCCCGGGCGGTTCCAGGCCCATCTGGGCGAGAACGGGGTTCGCCTCTCCGGAGGTGAGAAGCAGCGCCTCGCATTGGCTCGGGCCCTGTACCGGGATCCCGACGTTCTAATCCTTGACGAAGCGACCTCCTCTCTGGACTCAGCAGCCGAAGAATTTGTGCTGCGGGTTGTTGAGGATCTGTCTCGCGCTGGGAAGACCATCATAGTCATCACTCATCGGTTGAGCACCGTTCGTGGGGCGGACAATATTGTGGTCCTGGACAAGGGGCGGGTCATTGAGGAGGGAAAGCACGCTGACCTAGTGAGAACTGATGGCCCTTACGCTCGATTATGGCGGGCGCCAAGGTCGTGATCCGTGTAGGCCCTGTCGGCTCGAGGATTGAAAACGGTTGTGAACGTCACGGTTAAGCAGCATGGCAACATTGTCGGCTGTGAACTTGAAGCGGCGGTGATCGGAACGTGGGCGATGGACTTCGTTCACGACCAACTCGCAACGGGTAAGAAACTGCGCGTGCTGACGGTGGTCGACACCTTCTCGCGCTACGTGCCGGTGCTTGATCCGCGTCATAGCTATAGAGGCGAAGACGTTGTGCAAACCCTTGAACGGTGTGCCAAAAAGCCGGCTATCCGAAAACGATCCGTGTCGACCAAGGGACCGAGTTCGTGTCGCGCGACTTGGACCTGTGGGCCTATTCCAAGGGTGTGACGTTGGACTTCTCACGCCCCGGCAAGCCGACTGATAATGCTTTCATCGAAGCGTTCAATGGCCGCTTCCGTGCAGAATGCCTGAACCAGGATTGGTTCCTGACCCTTGCGGATGCCCGCGAAAAGATGGAGGATTGGCGTAGATACTACAATCCTGTTTCATAACGCCCATCTTTCTATGTTGTTGAAGTAAATAGGTTTCCTTGATTTTGAGGCGATCCCGCGGGGTGTCTGGGGTTCTGTCGTACTCGATCGACGAGCTGTTTTGCTTGCGGGAGTTCAAGCTTTGAGCGACTAAAGATCCATGGGCCTGCCGGCAAGGGATGCACGCCCTCGATCTCACCTGTTTCGGCGGCGATTCTCAATGTTTTTGGCGTAACGCCAAGTAGCTTCGCCGCCTTTCCCAGGTTGAGCCAAGGCTCTATCCCGTCTGACTGCGGCCGGTAGACCGGGATCTTGCGGTACGACCGGAGTGCTGTGACACGTTCCCTTGTCCAGCGATTGCCATTGCCGGTGGCCAATCCATTGCGATTGAGTATCCCGGCAATAAGGTCGTCATTGGCAATGAGCACGAGCTGCCGTACTGCCTCAATGAGGTCGTCGGGGGTCGCGTTTCTTTGTCCACGACGTCGTTTCGGCAGTCGCAGTTCGGTGTGAACTCCACCAGCCCAATGGATGACGAGGACGATCTCTGAAGCCACATCGTCGAGATCGGCGATCACTTCATGAATGACCGTGCGCACGATCCGTTTTTTAAGCCTGGTATCGGTTGTTGGCGCCGACCAGACGGCACGAAGGTCCCCGGCAAGAGCAGCTATATCCAACATGGAATACGACGACACTTGCGGTATCGCGGCTTTGTGGCTGGCAATCTTATTCTCGATCTCGCCAACGCGAATGAGAGCCTTGTTCCAGCGCGCCTCGAGCTCCGATGCCACCAGCCGGTTCTCGGGATCAGCAGTGTCATATTGCCGGAATGCCCGGTCGGCCGCAAAGCTCGCCGCCTCGAGATCTCGCTGAAGGGCGTCGTGAACTTGATCACGACGGTTGGCTATGTTGCGTTCTGCTTCAGCGCTAGCAGCAATGGCTCCTGGTTCAACGACGCCAAGAAGCATCTCCTCGATCGCATCGTCGACCCGCAGGCCACCGAAGGCGATGCAGCGAGGCTCACCGTTGTCGAGCAGGCCACGCCAGCAGGAATAGCGCGGAATGTTATGATTGTTTCCAGTGTAGCGGACCGTCAGCTTCCGCCCGCACCTCTTACAACGGAAAAGGCCGGCAAGCAGAGCGTCGCCATGCTTCGGCGCCCCGTGATGTCGGCTGGCAGGCACATTATTGCTGACCATTTTGCGGATCTCCTCCGCCCGTTCCCAACTGACGTAGCCTTCGTGGGCATCCGGGATCAAGGCCAGCCATTCAGCGCGCGCCTTGCGGCGAATTCCGGATCGGCCATCGTATCCCGGCATGGAGCGACTCTTACCATAAGCATACGCGCCTCCGTAGATCGGATTATCAATCATCCGATGGATGGTTGCGTAATTGGGCCTGCGCCAGGTGACCTCGCCGTTGGCGCGCCTGACCGGCAGGTCCAGGCCTTGCTCGAGGAACCATAGTAGCGCCTGCCTGGCACTGCCGAGTTCGGCAACCTTGTTGAAGACGAGCGCAATGGCCTCCTGGATGCGCCGGTCGGGATCCTTCTCGATCCTGTCGCCGGCCTTCAAGAATCCAATCGGGACAGTAACGACAAGCTCACCGCGGCGCGCCTTCTCATAGCGGGCGGAAAGGGAGCGTTGGCGCAAGAGATCCAGCTCATACTCGTTGAGGCTACCCTTCAGCCCCAAAAGCAGGCGGTCATTACCCTGGCGCGGTGCATAGACCGCTTCCTGGTCGATCAGAACGGTGTCGACGACGCGGCACATCTCAATGAGCTGTTGCCAATCCCGGCTGTTGCGGGCAAAGCGCGATACCTCTCGTGCTGCAACCGCTCCAACCTTTCCAAGGCAGACCTCGGCAACCATCCGGTCGAAACCGGCGCGGGTTACGCCTCCGGCGGCCGAACGGCCTAGATCTTCATCGACTGTTTCGATCTGCGCCCAGCCAAGTGCTTTCAAGCGGTCGCGCATGGCGTATTGAAGCGCGCTACTTTCGCGATTGTGCAGAACCTGATGAGCCGACGATTGTCGGACGTACAGAATGGCCTTGCGTTCAAGATGGTGGGCGCTGATCTTCTCATGCATCATGATTGGCCTCCTTCGACTGGGAGGCGCTCTCGCCGTTTGAGTGGTCGACGAGCAGCCGCACGATGAGCGCCGTCAACGCCTGTTGTGTTCCTTCCGGCAACGTCTGCCATTGCGGCATCGCTGGCGTCTTCCCGCTGTGGGCACTCGAGAACAGATCGAACTGATATGTCGTAAACTGGCGTGGCATGGACATCTCCCCGACTCGTTTCGTGAGAGATCAATGCTGCGCTCATATCCGCGCCCTGTGAGGGAGTGCCTGCCTCTTCCAGCAACTTTGCCAAAGCAAGCAGGCAAGCTAAATCGGCATACGCAATTGGTAAGGCCAACCACCGCGCACTCAGTGTTCGGTCAAACATCCACACCGGGACCTCAAGCAACCGACATGACGTCGAACCCGAAAGGCTGCAGCGGAACACAGCAGACCCCTTGTCCACCAATCCATGGATATGGATAAGCCGCCCAGACCAGGGATGCCACGGATATAAAAGCTCGCGAACCTCGGTCCCGTGGGTGTTCCGTCGCCCTGTTGTACAATGAGGAAAGACCTCATGGTGCGATCGGCAACAAGGTGCCGATCTCGTTGGTGAATTCGGGAGGCGCAACCAGCCCGCCTCCCTGAATGAAGCCGGAAAACTCTAGCATCCGGTGGTCCAACGTTTGGGAGCGGTTCAGAAATTCTCAGTGGCAGGTCAGACGCCGGATGAAAATTCAGTGGCAGGTCATTTGAAGGCCAACCACCTACCATCCTGCCGAACACTGGCAGACCAGAAAACAAGGGGCGCAGCCAATACACGTCGCTTGATCAGTGCTTGTGAGATACGCCGGAGCCAAAGAGGAGCCGTAGTGAGTAGTGAACGCACTGTCATGCAGGTTCCTCCATGTCGCCCCCCCCCCCGCGCCAAGAACGCTAGGGCACACCCCCGGATTGCTTGATTGCTGGGCAGATTAGCGAAGAATTCCGCCCTATATGAGCCGTTTCAACCGCACTTAAACGCGCGCTACATCTGAATAGGTCTTAATTGTTGTTAAGCCATTATCGACCAGGCCAGTTCCCGCCTCGGCGAGCTTTTGGAGGTTGTCGAAGCCAAATCGATGTACGTCGCGGAGCGTCTTCGAGAGTACTACGAGCCGCCCCGCCGTGAGTAATATCCGACCGAATCCCTCATGGTTCACAGTCAACACCGGTGACGCCATCAGTCCGGACTGCTCCTCTATAGCAAGTGCTACGGCGGCATAGAAGATCTCAAGCCGCCACTGCACCTCTAGGTCAGGTCCCCCGATGAGAGGAATCGCCCTACGCTGCTGCCTCGTCACGATGAAATCACAGAGCAAATCGGTGTCCGATTTCTCTTGCCACAATTCAAAGGTGTCTTGAGCACGCATCAGACGCAAGAGGCACTTAATGAAAGGCGTGGCGAGAGCATCTTTCTCATCTAATCGAGCATTGTTGGGGACAGGGGTGACGTTTGACATCAGTTAAAATCCTCCTGAGTGTTGGATGCGGTTTGACTAAGGGCCACACCCGCTTCCGGTAACACCATCCCTTAAAATGGTGCGGCAGATGGGACCTGTGGCGACGCAACTTGGCCCGGACGAATGACATGGCCCCTCGAAACGGGGCGGCCGCAACAACAACGGCAAGCGGCGGGCAACGCTGGCGGGCTTGACGAAAAGCGCTTCACAAGCGAGATTCCCGTCGCGATAGTCCAGTGGCGGTAGGTTTCGCCGCGAACTCCACCCTCAAGCAACCTATTCGCCGCCAGGTGTAAAACCGTGTCTCGGGCTTTCGAATTGAGGATCAGGCGGGGGGTGGAATCAGCTTTTCGAGGTCGACAAGGGCAGTGAGAGTATCTTGAGAGGCCGTGTACTTGCCGATACCCCCTTTTCCGTGCGAACTGATGCAGACCTGCCATGTATTTTCCCTTCAAGGTTCAAATCGACTTCGACCGGACGCCACACGTTCCACCAGGCGATTGCCCGCCGCGTAGTTCTGGGAGTTCAAGACTCATGCCAGTCTCCTCCGCTGAGGTCCGGAACACGGCATCTGTATTGTTTCCAGCTTCTTAGCTAGCCCATGAAGAATTGATCGAGGACAACGTTGTCGTGAACCGGACAAGACGCGGTGGGGATCGAAGAAATGCCATCCCGGTGCAGCGGCGGAAGCCTATCTCCGGCCACGTCAGCAACAAATAACACCCGCCGAAGCCGCTCCGCTCTCAATTCGCAGATTGGGCGCAATGTCCGGCCGCTTGCCGAGGTGCAGCCGGTCGATCTTCTTTGCTTGGCGATCACAGCGCCTCCCAGTGATGGACTCCGAGACCCGCATGCATCACTGGCTGGAGCTCCCTTCCTCGACAGTTAGCGCCGTCGTTTGGGGGGAATGCCGCGGGCAAATGGAATGCGGCATCGGCCCCCGCGACGCCGGCGACAGCTCAACAACGCTCTGAATTTCCACAGTGAACGGCTGTTAGACGTAAGCCGGCAAAGGGGAAGCTCACGAAGATCAGATGGCCCTTCAGGGCCGGGTCCTGGTTCCGATGCCCACCGGATCGACCGGCTGCAAGGTGCGCGGCGGCAATCAAGGTGAGACTCAGCGTCAATCAGGATGAGACTCGGCGGCGGGGGTGTGACGAAGGGAGGGCGTAGCCCGACCGGAGTTACACCCCCGCCGCGGCGCAATTTTTAGGCGTCTCATGATCGCGGTCGGCCCGCTACGGTGGTGGTTTTCTGGAATGGAGAATCACCTTTGTGCCGGGTCGCCATGTAACCGATCATCAGACGAGATTATTCATGAAGTATCGACAAACGCATTCTGTTGAGGTCGCCGCCGCGAAGGCGTCGATCAGCCGGGCGACGGCATTCCGTATCGAGAAGGAGCAGCGCCTTCCGTCGCAGAACAAGCCGCCGCGTGGTCGGCGTCGCCCCGATCCGCTTGAGCATGTTTTTGATGCGGAGGTCGTTCCACTCCTTGAGGCGGCTCCCGGCATCCGCGCGGTCGCCGTTTACGGCGAGATGCTGCGGCGTCATCCGGAACTGCCCGAGGGCATTCGCCGCACACTTGAGCGGCGCATACGGTCATGGCGGGCCGTTCACGGTGAGGCAAAGGAGGTGATCTTCCGCCAGACGCATGAACCTGGCCGGCTAGGGCTGTCGGATTTTACCGACATGGGCAGCCTCGGCGTTACGATTGCCAGTCAGCCGCTCGACCATCTGCTCTATCACTTCCGGCTGGTCTGGTCGGGCTTTGAGCACGCCCATGTCATTCTTGGCGGCGAAAGCTTCGTCGCCTTAGCGGAGGGACTTCAGAACGCGCTTTGGTCCATTGGCGGCTCGCCGCTCTATCATCGCAGCGACAGCCTGTCGGCTGCCTTCCGCAACCTCGATGCCGATGCCAAGGTCGATCTCACAAACCGCTATGAGGACCTGTGCGCTCATTACCGGATGACGCCAACTCGCAACAACAAGGGCGTCGCCCACGAGAACGGCTCAATCGAAAGTTCTCACGGCCATCTCAAGAACGCGGTCCGCGATGCACTCCTGATGCGCGGCACCCGAGACTTCGACGATCTGGGCTCCTACCGCGCCTTCATCGATGAGATCGTCAGCCGTCGCAATGCCGCGCACGGCAAGCGCATAGATGCCGAGCGCCCGCATCTGCAGGCGCTTCCCGATCGCCGCACCACCGACTTCGAAGAGGTGGTCGTCACCGTGTCGCGCACCGGCGGCTTCGCCTTGCGCAAGGTCTTCTACACGGTTCCCTCCCGTTTGATTGGCCACCGGCTGCGTGTGCGTTTGTTTGACGATCGCCTCGACGTCTTCATCGGCGGCACGCATCTGCTGACGTTGCCGCGGGGTCGCGCCCACGCGAGTGGCAAGCACGATCAGGTCGTCAACTATCACCACGTGATCCACTCTCTGCGCAAAAAGCCCATGGCGCTTCTCAACCTGGTCTATCGCGACAAGCTCTTCCCCCGTTCGGAATATCGAAGGGCTTTCGACGCTCTCCTCGAGCAATTGCCTGACCGGCAGGCTTGCAAGATCACCGTCGAATTGCTGGCCCATGGCTCATGATCGCGGTTGCGAGCGTGAACTGGCCGAGGAGCTTGCCAGAACGCTCGACGCCCACAAACTGCCCGACCTGGTGGCCTTGAGAGCGATCTTCGGCCCGGATCCGGATCAGTTGCCGATCGTTCATGTGCAACTCGCATCGCTCAATAGCTATGAAGCCCTGATGGAGTCTGCCTATTCGGGAGAAGCGGCATGAAGAACGTCCACAACACCATCGACGAAGCCCGCCTCGGCATCATGCTGAATGAGCTCCGGTTGCCGACGATCAAAACGCTGTGGCCGCAATTTGCCGAACAGGCCGATCGTGAAGGGTGGCCTGCGGCTCGCTTCCTCTCGACTATCGCCGAGCATGAACTGGCTGAACGGGCGCATCGCAGGATCGAACGTCATCTCGCCGAGGCGCATCTGCCGCCTGGAAAGACGCTCGACAGCTTCGCTTTCGACGCCGTGCCCATGGTCTCCAAGGCCCAGGTCATGGCCATTGCCGCCGGCGATAGCTGGCTCGCCAAAGGTGCCAATATCCTCATGTTCGGTCCGCCCGGCGGCGGAAAGAGCCATCTCGCTGCCGCCATCGGCCTCGCGCTGATCGAGAACGGTTGGCGGGTGCTGTTCACGCGCACGACCGACCTCGTCCAGAAGCTTCAGGTCGCACGGCGTGAACTCCAGCTCGAGTCCGCCATCACAAAGCTCGACAAGTTCGATCTGCTTGTCCTCGACGATCTGGCCTACGTCACCAAGGACCAGGCCGAGACCAGCGTGCTCTTCGAACTCATCTCCGCAAGATATGAGCGGCGTTCCATCATGATCACCGCCAATCAGCCCTTTGGAGAATGGAACCGCGTCTTTCCGGACCCGGCTATGACGCTTGCCGCGGTGGACCGACTTGTTCATCACGCAACGATCTTCGAAATGAACGTCGAAAGCTACCGGCGACGTTCCGCCATGGAAGCCAAACGCCAGCGCGGCAGACCTGCCGCCTTCGCGACAATCAAAAGCTCTTCCCCGTTTGTCGCGGAGCGGCAATCAGAATCCGATCCGACCCTTGCCAGCGACAATCAGCATGATACCTTCATGCCGACCGCGACATAAGAGTCTCATCCAGATTGTCGCCGCCGTCTCATCCTGATCGTCGCGCTATAACAAGGTTTTAGGACCGTTTCAACAACCAGCCCCTGGGCGCCTCGGCGGCGTGTATCTTAAGTTGCCGGCGTGCGTCGGCCGCGTTCACTCTCTATCCGCACCAGAACACGGCCCCCGGGGGATCATGCTGCTGGCACGACCTAGCTGGCCGGTACCGTCGGCGCCGGCAAGAGGATGACTGTGGCAGCGGCCGTCATGGAGCAGTGCTGCCTCGGTGTGACCGCTGAGGCGATGCTCGCTGTTTCCGGTCATATTGCTTGGCACAGGCCGGAAAAGCGTTTCTAGTACCTTAGCGAACGCTTGCGACTTTAGCAGGGACAACGGGACCTGGCGGCAGCGGACCCCGAACAAGTGCGAAGCAAACCGAATCTTTGGCAACCTCAAAGAGGGTGGAGTCGATACCCTGGCGGTCAAGCGCCCGCGTCGTCGCGGAGCATCGGGCGCGGAGGGGTTTGCGGATTCTCGATACGTGATTGGCACATCAGTCGGACCTCAGCCAATCTTCGTGCAAAAGGATCCTTTAAAAATGGGCCCCTTAACGCGTGCCTTGGCATGTTGCTTGCTGACGAAGTTTAGGTTGAGAATTGAACACCGCTAGTTATTCGCAGGATTGCTCGGCAAACGAACGAGGCGGGGTGGCGTTCCAAGCATGATCTGGGACAGATAGGGAATGTCGCGCACGCTCCAGCGAACTGCTAGTGCTACGGCAATGATCATCGTCCCGAGAATTCCCGCCGCGCCAGACCTCATTGTGGGAGCCCATTGTTCTCCGTATTGTATCAAATCCATGAGACGGAATACCGTAGCCTGCACCAGGTACAACACGAGCGTGCTCTGCCCCACTTCCACGGCGATAAAGCGAACCACCCGGTTCGAGCGTCCAATTTTCCAGGATTGAAGCAGAATCTCGATCATCACTGCAGAGGCCACTGTCGAGCCAAAAAACATCAGAAGGATATCTTTTGCCGACTGCAGATCCTGGATTAAGGCGAGATTGTTGTAGACATAGGTGTCCTCGCGCCACGCCATAAAGCACAAGCTAGCCGCGATAGAGGCGGACATCATCAGGCGTGGCTTATGATACCGCATTATGCTCGTCCACCAATCTCTCGACTGCGCAAATGAAAATCCCATGCAGAAAAAGGGATAGGTGTACTTTATGAGAGGGAATATAGAAAACGTCACGGGGGCAACTGCGACCAGTATGGATGAGACAAGCAAAGAGCGTGCCGACCCGGAGTTGAAGATCGAAATAAGTTTGACCAAAAGCAAAGAAGCAAACGCAGCCCAGATGAACCAGTATGTGCCGACGAAATCGTGCATGAATTGCAAAAGGTTGCCAGGTGCGTCCGGCGGCCGGGGAAACATAAGCAATTTGACTGCCTCCAAAAGGGTGCACCAGAACAGCGTCGGCACCAGGAGCTGCAGCGCGCGATCACCGATGGCTTGCCTGAACGATTTACCTAGTAGCCCTGATCTAGAGAGATATCCGCTTATCGCCATAAAGAGAGGCATGTGAAACATGTAGATCGATTTGAAGCATGCCGAATCCCAGAAGCCATCACCCTCGTAAAAGATATATTGTATCAGGTGACCGAAAATCACCAAGACGATGAGTATTCCTTTGGCGAAGTCTAAAGCTAGATCGCGATCGTCGGCCTCTGGCGCCTCAGGCACTGTCTTTCCACCTACAATTCTTGCTCGCATTCTCACCATCTCACGATGCCTACGGGAGCCTTTGAAAGCGGCATTTCCCAACCTCTCGTTCATCATGCAGGCTAATCCAGCTTCCGATCAGCGCTCCGACTTCGGCATGCTGAACGACGGCCAACGGTCATACAATTTGCCTGGGTTCCAAGTTCACAGGGCGACCGTGGCGACTTAGGCCCAGTAGCCGTTTTCGGCGTGTCCATTGGCTGTTTTTCGCCGCAACCTACGCCCCGCCTAAACTCGCTGCCGCGCAACTGCTTGGGCTGCCACGTCGTCGAAATCTTCTCACGGACATTTGCGCGTATGCAAGTAGCGCTGCTTGACTCTGCACTCGGCTATTGTTGCGATTGCATATGATTCTCCATACCAAACTTACGCGACACCGTATCAAAAGAACATATTGCCGATTCAATGGCTCCTAGCCGCTGTGGATATCGTCTATCACCTACCGGCGCTTGGGTGTGGATCGGCACCCCAGCGCAACCCCCCAGACGCTGGAGATTTGCTCCATTAGATCCGCCGCCCAACGTGTCCTATATGGCAGCCTCACCATTGTAAAATTCATGCTCCTAATGACACGCATCTGCGGTATGGATGAGTATCGCGGACCCTTGACAACCTTGAGCGGAAGGTCGGTGAGTATCGCGATACACGAGGCTTTGGCCGCGATCGCCGCCGTTTTGGATCGCCGCGAATGATCGCTGGACGTTGGGCTGCGATTGTCGATCCGTATGCGACGTTTGTCGATACGTCAGAGACGACCGTGGTCCCAATCCGTTGGAAGATCGCAGTAAGCGTCAAAATATGCGGGATGCAACGGCCAATGTCTGAGGATGCGCTCCCCTGCTAAGGTCGAGACCCCCTCCTCGATCAGTGGCTTTCCCTTTTTGGGATACCTCTCCTTCGGTGGCGAAAGAATGAAACCGGGCTGGATATGTCGCTGGTCATATCGCGCGATTCAAATTGGCGCAGACTTTGCGGCTCGCTTGACGCGAGGATCCCCCTGAGCTGAAGAAGGCCGGCCGCAATAGCGCCGAGCATTGGCGCGCATATATAAAGCCAGAGTTGAGAGAGTGCCGCCCCTCCTGCGAAAAGTGCTGGGCCGATCGATCGTGCTGGATTCACAGAAGAACCCGAAACGGTGATACCGCCAAGGTGGATCGCAACTAAGGCAAGTCCAATCGCCAATCGTGCAACAGCGCCGCGTCCAGCCGTGCATTTGAGGAATACAGTTACGAACAGGAACGTGGCGATAAACTCGAATAGGAACGCAGCTCTCCATCCGTAGACTACCCAGCCGGTTTGGGCGAAACCTTCTAGGGTGATATCGTAACCGCCGACCTTGTTCATAGCGATAAGGTAGAGCGTGCCTGCCGCCGCGATAGCTCCTGCACATTGGGCGGAGACATACGCGAGAAAGTCCCACACTCTCAATCGGCGCGACACGAGGAAACCCAGGCTGACCGCCGGATTGAGATGCGCGCCCGAGACTGGGCCAATCGTGTAGGCCATTGCAACCACGGTCGTCCCGAAGGCTAAAGCGACACCCAACAGGCCCACCTCTTGACGCATATAAAGCAATGTGCCGCAGCCGAGGAAGACAAGTGTGAAGGTCCCGAAGAATTCGCAAACATACTTTTTCATTTTTCACTCCATTGATTAGACCCCACGTACTTTTCGGTGTCATCCTCGTGCCGCCAAGCGTTCCGCATGCACCGAACCAATCATCGTGTCAGGTCCCGAAAACCTCCGTAGTTGACTTCAATTGCGTCCTTGTCCGACGAGATCGGCATCAGAGCCTATGGTCAACCAGCGTCACCGATCACCAGCAAACGTCGTACCAAATGAAATATGTTGCGCATCACAGCGATCGCTCTGGTGACGTTCGGTCTTTATGTTCGAAAGTGCCGTGAACAGGATAGGCAGGCGAACCGTACCGAGACGTATGGACCCGAGCTGGGCTACGAACAAATCGCCAAGCAGCCCATCCTCAAATTATCGAAACAAAGACCCTCTTCATGGCTCCAAGCGGAAGGTGGTGCAAAGCAGGAACCAGGACAAGGGTTGATAAGACCGCCAGGGACGTTCACGAGAATCCGGGTAACGCCCCTTAGCCACGAACAGGCACATGATCCTTGGCGCGATTTGAAGTCCACGTGAATTCCCTTGTCCCCAGCGCAACCGTCGACATTTCTCGCAAATGTCGGGCATCCGCCACTTTTGTCAGGTTTGTCGTGATTGGAACGTTTTGTTCGCCGGTCTCTCCGTCAAATACACATCAACCTGCCCTCAACCCGCCCATCGATAAACGAAATGATCTTCTTGGCGCGTCGGAGCAGTTGGCATGGTGTTTGCTGATCCCTGGTTACAGCGGCAGAAAGCAGTCTGCATTATGCCGGTTCATGAAACGAACGGAACGGAGGTCACCTGACCGTTCGTCATCGGATCCGCGTTCTACCAAGCGGCCATGCATAGTCCGCCGGCGGAAGGGGTCAATCCCGATGTCACAGCTTGCAACCAACTCAAAGAGAAGGAAAATGCAATGACCAAGATTTCCGAAAGATCCTTTGAAACGATCGAAAACCCGGCGTCATCGCCGCTCAAGGTGCCAGATCAGTTCGGCGCATCTGTTGAAAAGGGGAACAAGAAGGTGACAGAGGCTTTTTTGAAATTTGCGTCCGGCGCTGAAGCGACACAGAAAATGCTGCCTCCGATCCTCGAAACGACAAGTCTATTCGGCAACGAATTGTGGTGGAAGACGATCGCTGCACTGCAGGCCGACGCCGAGGCCAGCTTCTCACATTTGCAAGCTTTGCTGGGCGCGAATTCGCCGTCGCAGATCCTCGAACTGCAGTCGACCTTCCTTAGCAAGCGGGTTGAGACAAGTTTGCAGTACGCCAAGGAAGTCCGGGTGCTCTCAAGCAGGGCGGTGGAGGAAATCTCAAAGCCGGTCAAGGATGCTTTTGACAAGGTCCTGACGAACCCCAAAGCGACGTAAAGTTGACTCGGCACTAAGATCAGGGCTGGACGAATCATGATCGGAGCTTCTTTCGAGGAGACAACATTATGCGGCCGACTGATGTTTCATCTGTTCGCGGCGCTGGCGAATTTCGGCGTGATCTGGTCAGAGAGCGGACCCGTGCCGGCCCGGAGGAACGTGGTAGGCGCGGCGGCCGCCGCCGCTGATAAGCTTGCCAGGGCCCATGGCATCTGGTGGCTGGCCACAAAGTGCGCGAGGCCATCGCACCTTACGAGGCTCTTAGATGGTTACATGTGGGGGATAGTAAAATGATTGTAGCTGTTCCAAATAGCGGGGCGTCACGGATTAACCAATCCGGTGTAGAAGCATTACGAGAATTTCCCAACTTTCCGATAGGCGGGATCTTGTTCAAGGATATAGCGCCTATGCTGGCTGGTAGAGGTGCATTGGGCGAAGTCGTTTCTACCGTCGCAAGCCAAGTGTCGGGAACAGAAATCGATGCCATTTTGGCGGTTGATGCGCGTGGTTTCATCTTGGGCGCCTCATTGGCTGATAGGCTTGGTTGCGGTTTCATCATGGTAAGGAAACCCGGTAAACTGCCGGGGGACGTCCTCTCATTTGAATACAGCTGTGAATACTGCTCCGGAACCCTGGAGGTAACTGCCGGCCTCATCGGTGACGGCCTGCGATGCCTGATTGCTGATGACCTTCTAGCGACGGGTGGCACTGCTCGGGCGACTGGGAATTTTGTCAAGTCCCAAGGCGGAGAGATCGCCGGATACGCATTCATACTCGAAATCGAAGTTTTGAAAGGCAGGCGTCAATTGGACGACGCACCAGTGATCAGTGCGATGACGTGCTAGCGCAGCAGCATAGACGTGAGGAGGCAAGCGCATGAATACCCCTGATTGGCTTTCGACACCGCAGGACGTGCATGTAACCAGTCAGACGCTACAGGCCCTCGTCACAAGTGAACTTTCGAAACGAGTCGTCTCGGAAAACGAAATTAAAACGATCTATCTGTTTCTAACACGCAAGTGCAATTTGGGATGCCACCACTGTTACATCGCAGGCGTCGGGTCCAAGGCCAAGGGCATTGATTTCAACCTGGAGACGATCCAAGGACTGATCGAGCAAGCACTACCCAATGGGCTGCGCAAGGTTAAGGTTTCCGGGGGTGAACCGATGGTTCACAAGGAATTCATGGCAGTCATGGAATATCTCGCATCCTGTGGGCTGAAGGAGCTGGTTTTCGAGACGAATGGAACCCTCTTTGACGAGTTCACGATCGAGCAGCTAAGTAGGCTCCCCAATTTGACGGTCTTCATCAGCCTCGACCATTTCGACCCAGAGGCGCACGACGCTTTCAGAGCAAAATCGGGTGCGTTCGCCAAGACTGCGATTGTCCTGCAGCGGCTTGGAAAAACTGACATCTCTACAGTGGTAACGACGACTGCCTATCGCAACAACTATGACAAGGTGATTTCGATTATAGATTTGGTGCTCGGCTGGGGCATCAAGAAGCATCGGACGCTGCTCAACATACATCCGATGGGCAACGCGCGCAGCCATGAGGACAATGCGATAAGCTTGGAGGAATGCGAGCTACTGATAGGCGATCTTTTGAAATCTCCCCATTTTGAGAGTGGCGCTGCATACATGACTCTGCCGCCGGCTCTGATGCCTCTCAAGTATCTGAACGGCGTGCATACTTGCGGTTGGGGCGACAACGTACTGGGCATACTGTCGAACGGACAAGTTTCGATGTGCAGTGCCTCCTACGATGATCCGGAAATGATCGCCGGCAATGCCTTCGAAATGCCCTTGATGGAAATCTGGCGCAACAGCCCGTTCTTCCATGAGCTACGCGAGGTGGTGAGTGGCGAGGTTAAGGGCGTCTGCGGCAACTGCGTGTTTTATCCAGTCTGTCGCGGCGTCTGCAAGATGAGTAGCTGGTCGCACTATGGTGAAAAGGACGCGCCCTATCCGCTGTGCCAGGAACTTTACAATAACGGAGGTTTTCCGGAGTACGCCCTGGTGGACCCGACGAAAGATTCCACCTACCGCCGCGGAGTTATAGCGAAAGAGCGTCGGCCCGCCGCCGAAGCTCCTGTCTATAACTTCTCTGAGGAAATCGCGGCTGCTGCGCAACACACTCACTAACGCAGGAGGCGCGACGTAATAATTGCTGTGTCGACGACGTAATTTAACCAGGTCAACAAAAATAACGTGGAGGATTGGGGATGAGCAGAGCTTTCCGAGGTGCGGCGGGTGTGGCGCACACACTTGCGAACAACGCGATACTATCCGGCAACAAAGCAGCCGCCCAGCAAGCCCAGGTGATTTCTCGTCTCGCGGAAGGACTCGCCCGGCTGCAGGCGGGTTTGGATGACCAAGCTCAGCAATTGACGGCTGGCCTTGTAAAATTAGAGCAATCGCTAAAGGTGTCACGCAGATCGCAACGGTCGAAATCCGGCTCACTCGCTGCTAACGGCGAACTACAAGACTACTACGTTGATATAACCGCCTCGAAGAAATTTGGCAAAGCCAATTGGCCGCGCGCCGCCGATTCAGGTCTTGTAGGACGCCGCATTGGGCGAGGACCGGTTAGGATGACTGGTTCCGACACACAATCGGCAAAGGCGGTTACCGCCGCATTCGCCAAACTTCTCTCGGCTCAGGCACAATTGCTGCAGATACGCAGTGAAGTGGAAGACCTCAAGAAGGTTCAGAGGTAGCGGCAATGGCTAGTTCCCGACTGTTTGGCTACGCCGTTGACGAAGAGGATGGCAAGCTGGTAATCGTGATTGACGGATTGCTTGCCGAAAGTTGCATCCGGCAAATTCGGGACAGCGCCCAGACGGGCCGCGGTGGTGAACTCTTGTCGCGATTGCTGCCGGTAAGTTCGGTTTACAAGCTTATGTCTGGACAAGAGGAACGCGCTGAAGAAACGGTCAGCCTTGAACAGTTGCTTGGACAAAACGTCGACCAGAGTTTCGCTTCCTTCGAACAACAGTTCGCCGACCTGAGGCAGACACTAGCCGAATTCAGCAGCTCGGAAAGTTCGAAATAAATCACGCAGCCGTATCAGGAGTCTCCGCGATGCTTCGGTTGTCACCAGAAGACTCTATTTTGCTGATCACCTGCCGGGCCTACCTACGACCCGAGGATGAAGAGCGTTTGGTCCGTCTCTGCAAGGAGCCTGTCAACTGGCCCTATGTGGTATGGCGCGCCGAGCATAATCGGACGGTGCCGCTGCTTGAGAAGCACTTGCGCCGCCTCGATTTGTTGACACTATTGCCCACTGAGGCGGCGCATTACGTTCAGTGCTGGACTGTCATGTCAAAGGTCAGGTCCGCACTCGAATTTCGCAATCTGCCAGAAATCATGGATGCGCTGGATCGGGCCGGCATCGCCTGGTTCCTGGTGAAGGGACCAGATCTCGCGCTTCTCCATTATCCCGATCCACTCCTACGGCCGATGACCGATCTCGACATCATGGTCAAGCCCGCTGACGCGCAGCGCGTGCAGCGGCTCATGTTCGATCTCGGCTACCGGCACGGTATTTTCGACCCTTCAAATGGCAACTGGCATCCGGAACGAAAGGAACTCGATGACGAAACCTTCCGCGAAAGCTATTCCTTGCCGGTGTTTGTAAGGATAGAATCCGTTGAATCTCCGTTCCCTGGTCCCGCGGTGCCACGCCAGCTGCGCTACCGCCACGTAAAGGGATACATCGATTCCGCGAAGAAGCTGCACATGCCCATCTTCATTGATATGCATGTAAATCTCTCCGTCGGCATCGATGTCGAAGACATATGGTCAGGCGTGCGTCTTGCAAACGGTCTAGGCCGCATATTGCAGGTCCAATCCGCGACTGGCGCCGTCTGGTTCCTTTCGGCCAGGCTTTATCACGAGGCCTTCCTTTATAATTCGCTTCGACTATTGATGTTCGGCGATCTTCATGCGGTTCTACACAAAGAAATGGCGAATATTAGCTGGGCGGAGGTCGCTGCGATAGGTTACAAATACGAGATGAGGCCGGCGTTATATTTCGTCCTGACGCAGATGAAGCGCATCTGTGGGATAGACATACCGTCCGAGTTCCTAGAGCTCATTCGACCTGATCAAACCGAGGTACCACTTCAACATGATTGGGGCGACGTGTTGCCCAAACTGCTGTCTATTCCCACTGTTAACGATCTTGAGCTGGCGTAAATATGGCGCCCGAGTCACCATATCGTACAGATCCTGCGGCGAACGACCTTCGTATCGCAGCAACCGAAACCTCTGCAAAGTTTGCGTCAACAGTCCATCGGGCCCTCACGCGGTCAGGAATAACGATCCTAAACACGCAGGTGTTCAGCAATGGCCAGATGGCTGTCACTCCGCGCGACGGCGGGCTTGGCGGAGATGTGGTGGTCGTGCAAACATTTCCTGACAGCGTTCATGATCGTCTTTTCGAGTTGTTCCTAGCGCTTGGTGCCGTGCGGGCGCGGGGTCCCCGCACGATTACCGCTGTTCTTCCCTACCTCCCATATTCGCGTTCGGATCGCCCTGCCTTCGACGGCGGACCTGTACCGGTGCGAATCCTTGCGGGGATTATCGAAACGCTCGGTATAGATCGGCTGATAACTTTCGAACTCCATGTTCCTCAGCTGTGCGCCGCATTTGCCTGTCCTGTCGTCAATCTTCAGTTCGCTCCCGCCCTAGTTCGCCATCTCGGTTCTGCGGCCGTCGATGGCGACATGGTCGTTTCACCGGACTTCGGCGGAGCGAAGCGAGCTGAGCACTTGGCGGCCCTGCTCGGCTGCCCATTCGCTGTCATGCGCAAGCACCGCAGAGACGATGATGACTTTCGGGAGAGCGTCGAGATTCTGGGGGACGTTGCTGGCCGGACGATCATCCTGATTGACGACGAAATCAACAGTGGTCAGACGGCTTTTTCAGCCGCCGCACATCTCAAAGCGGCAGGCGCTCGCAAGATAACCCTTGCCGCAGCCCATGCCATATTCACGCCGTCGCTGAACGAAAACTGGGGACGGTCTCAGATCGACCGCATCGTTGTGACCGACAGCGTCGGACGTACCGACAATTTCCCCGACAGTGTCGAAGTAGTCTCGATCGGCAACGAAATTGCAGGCGCGCTGCAGGCACGCTGAGAAGCATTACCTGAAATCTAGCATCACGCGATTAACACGTGGATCGAGCGCCTGCTCGAATGCCTCTTGGGCGTTTGACGAGGGCCAAAGATTGACCTGCAGCACGTCGAAGCGTGCGGCGTGTTCAACGATGGTTCGGATGGCATTTCTCACGTCGTCCGCGCTTTGGGCTATGGTGCCGATCAGTTCAATTTCCCGGTAATGCAGAAAGTTAGCGCCTACCGATAACAAATCGGACGTCGGAATCGATTGGTAGAGTACAATCCTGGCACCGCGTGACGCCGCAGCTATGGCCCCCTGAATGCCTCTGACACCGAAGCGCGTGCAAAAGATGCAGTCGAAGCCCCAGCCATCCGTTAATTTCTCGACGAGTTTCGGATCAGACAGAGAATGAACTGACCCCGTTGCATGGGCGCCGGTCGACATCACAGGCCCATGCGTTGCCACGTCGTCATCGAAAAGGTAAACGTCGCATCCTTTGGTTGTCAGAAGTATCGAATGGAGAAGGCCCATCGTGCCTCCGCCGATGACGGCCACAGTGTCTCCAGCCTTTGCACGCGCCCTATTTATGCCGCGTGCCACGCAGGCGACAGGTTCAACTAACGCGGCACGCTCGGGAGCCAAAAAGGAAGGTACGGAAAAAACCTGATAGGCGGGTACGCCCACAAAATTGGCCAATCCCCCCGGCCCCTGCGGCACCCCTCCTCTCGCTTTAGGATTTAAATATGCACAGTGGTTGTCCAGTCCGAGGCGGCAGGCACGACATTGGCCGCATCTGCGCATTAAAAGCACCGCAACGCGGTCTCCTACGCGCAGGCCATCCGGTACATCGTCCGGCAGAAACACGATCGTGCCTGACAACTCGTGCCCGCCCCAATAGGGGTAAGTCGGCTTGGCGCCCCGATAAACGCGTTGCTCCGGTGTGCAGAGTCCACACAACTCTATCCGCACACCGACTTCGGACGATACGGCGAGTGGAACCGACAATGTCCATTCTTCAACCTTGCGGGGGCAAGTAATTACGAGTCCACGAACCTCCATACGAGACCTCTCGCTCCCCGACACACCGACTGTCCTAATATGTACACTTACTTGCATCCAGAATCTAGCCAACAACCACAGGCGGCAGTCAGAAAGCTGATGAAATCACGTGCCTTGCTGGCGGGCTTGCTTATGTCCTGGGTCTTGACAAGCTTCTCGGAGATATCGTCGGCGCAAACGGCAAAGGACGTTTCAAGCGGCAGAAGTGTTCCCTTGCGCAAGGAGCGACGAAACTATTGAAGGTAGAGTGGAGCGCTTGGGCCGCGTCAATGCCACCAGCCTCAAACACGAGCCGCGGTTTACCAGCCCGTTCTTCGATGCATCCTCATCTCTGCGAAGATGCCATGTCGCCTTCCCTCATCTGCCCGCGCGAACCCTCCTGAGAGCCTATCGCCACATCGTCCAAAGCTTCATCCTTCGTGGCGCACCGGTTCGAACCGAACAGACCAACAATCCGAGTCGCACCGAGAAGGATGACGGCAACTAGATCGGTAATTGGGCGGCCGCAACATCAGAAAGGTCTCAGCGTTTGCTGGACGCGTGCCTGCGATGGCGGTGGTGGCAACGATCTTCTCTGGCTGCCCCAAGCGCGGGAGAGGCCATTCGACGCTAGCAAGAGTTCGCTCGAACCTGATATCCGTTACCGCAACGACTTCGCTGAGACCACCTCCCAGGCACCATTCTACGATGCCGGCGAACAAGGTCAGCGTTGCCTCGTGAACGGAACCATCTCCCCTCCCCTCCCCTCTTCGAGGTGTCGACGCAAAAGCGAGAACTCTAGACCATCAGGGGATTGGCGTTCAGGCGGCCCTTCGGGAGCAGAGACGGAAATACGTCTACCAGCATGGTCGGTCCCATCGCAGACAAATCGCGTGCACATCCTGCAAGTGGTCCAGCCGCGGTGACATCCAGGATGGCAGTCGGGGCGAGAGCGTCAACCCCATCTGCCTCGCACTCGTCGACTACTTCTACATCCCAAATGCGAGTGGAAAAGATCCTCGCACGTAGCCTATGATCGTCCTGAAACAGCTACGCTTCGTAGTAAATTTTTGGTGTCGAGATCGCGAATACCTGCATGAATTTCTCCGCCGCCGTTAGGCGCCGGGAACTCTGCACGAATTGGAATCGGGCGTCCGTTGTCGAATGCTTACGGTTTTGTGCGAGGCGGCAAGGGGATCACCGACTTTGCCGAGGTCTTCTGCTTTTCGTCTAAATCGCCGGGGCACATTTGTAGGATTCACAATAAAACACACCATGACCAATCGGTGCCGCGGTCTTGCTAAGCTGCAGGATATAAACGGAAAAATCCATTTACTCTACGTTCCGGGTTTATCCACGTTAGCCTTTCGTTAACCTAAAACCCCTTGCTCAAAATGCAGAATCGGCTCTAATAGCTAGTGGCGGAACTTTAGCGGTTTCGCGAAAAGTTCCGCCACTTGCAGGAAATGGATTTTGAGATGGCGAAAACCGCAGCAAAAACAGCGCCGGTCGTCGAAGGGTTGACCGCATTGATGGAGCGTCATGCTGACGCTCTCTCCAGCCAACTTCAAGCACATCATCTCAAGGTCTTCCCGCCGACGTCCGAAAAGGGCATTCGATCCTTTGCACCGTCAGAAGCCTCAAAATTGCTTGGCATCGGTGAGTCTTATCTTAGACAAACTGCTTCGGAAATGCCTGAACTGCACGTTAGTATGAGCCCTGGCGGTCGACGCACGTTCACGATCGAAGATATTCATTCAATCCGTAAGCACCTGGACCTGATTGGCCGCGGGAACCGGCGCTACCTGCCCCATCGTCGCACGGGGGAGCAGCTTCAAGTCGTCTCGGTGATGAATTTCAAAGGCGGCTCGGGCAAGACGACGACAGCCGCGCATCTGGCACAGTACCTGGCAATGCGTGGCTACCGGATTCTCGCGATTGATCTTGATCCCCAAGCAAGCCTTTCCGCACTCTTCGGCAGTCAGCCAGAAACTGACGTTGGTCCGAACGAAACACTCTATGGCGCCATCCGGTATGATGACGAGCAGGTCCCAATCGAGCAGGTTGTCCGAGGAACGTACATCCCGGATCTTCATCTAATTCCTGGCAATCTTGAACTGATGGAGTTCGAGCACGATACCCCGCGCGCGCTTATGAACCGGAAGGAAGGTGACACGCTTTTTTACGGTCGGATCAGTCAGGTCATCGAAGACATCGCGGACAACTACGATGTCGTCGTTATCGATTGCCCTCCCCAACTTGGCTATCTCACGCTTTCAGCTCTGACCGCCGCAACCTCGATCCTCGTCACCGTCCATCCCCAGATGTTGGATGTAATGTCGATGAACCAGTTTCTGGCGATGACCTCGAATCTCCTTCGGGAAATCGAGAACGCAGGCGCCCAGTTCAAGTTCAATTGGATGCGCTACCTCGTCACTCGTTTTGAACCGAGCGATGGCCCGCAGAACCAGATGGTGGGCTATCTGCGTTCGATCTTCGGCGAAAATGTTCTCAATTTTCCGATGCTCAAGACGACCGCCGTTTCGGACGCTGGCCTGACGAATCAAACCCTCTTTGAGGTTGAGCGCGGACAGTTCACGCGCTCGACCTATGATCGGGCCTTAGAGGCGATGAACGCCGTCAACGACGAGATCGAAACTCTAATCAAAAAAGCATGGGGTAGAACCACATGAGTCGGAAGCACCTCCTTGACGTCACCCCGGACGCGCCCGACAGCTCATCAGCTGCTGAACACAGAGCGGCAAAGACTCGCTCCATGCCGCTTCTCGGCGTGACCAGAAAAGAACGAGATCCAGCGACGAAGCTGACTGCAAACATCGGTAACGCGTTGCGCGAGCAAAATGATCGTCTTGGTCGTGCAGAGGAGATCGAGCGGCGTCTCGCCGAAGGTCAGGCCGTGGTTGAACTGAACGCGTCGTCAATCGAGCCGTCCTTCGTTCAGGATCGCATGCAAGGTGATATCGAAGGACTTCTTGCATCCATCCGCGAGCAAGGACAGCAGGTCCCAATCCTTGTGAGACCTCATCCCGTTAAACCCGCGCACTACCAAGTTGCCTTTGGACACCGCCGGCTGCGCGCCGTTTCGGAGCTAGGACTGCCGGTCAAGGCGGTTGTTCGAGACTTGACGGACGAGCAGTTGGTTGTCGCACAGGGTCAGGAAAACAATGAGCGCGAAGACCTCACCTTCATCGAAAAGGCACGTTTCGCACACAAGCTAAACAAGCAGTTTCCACGAGAAATCGTCATCGCGGCTATGTCAATCGATAAAAGCAACTTGTCGAAGATGCTCCTGCTTGTTGACGCCCTCCCCTCTGAATTGATCGATGCCATCGGCGCCGCTCCAGGCGTTGGACGCCCAAGTTGGCAGCAATTGGCAGAGCTGGTTGAGAAAGCATCGCCTCCGGCAGGCGCTGCGAAATATGCTGCCTCGGAGGAGGTGCAGGCGCTGCCGTCGTCGGAACGGTTCAAGGCAGTGATCGACCATCTGAAACCGCGTCGGACTGCGCGCGGGTTGCCAGACGTCCTGTCGACCCCCGATGGCGACAGGCTTGCGCAGGTCACGCAGAGCAAGAGCAAGCTCGAAATTACCATTGACAGGAAAGCCACGCCGGATTTCGCGGCTTTCGTACTCGAGCATTTGCCGGCGCTTTACCAGGAGCATCGCGCAAAGCATCAACGGAAACAGGGAGTGTAACCCGCAAAAGAAAAGAGCTCCCTCAACGTCGCCGTCGTGGAAGCCCTTCTGTCTCTGTAGCAAGAACAGAATCGCATTTCCTCGAATCCTCGTCAAGAGTCTTTGGCGCCGTTTTGGTGAGCGGATTTCCTTTGCCTGCTGAAAGGTGAGAGACAATGCAGTCGGGGAATGTAGCGACGCCGTTCGGGCGGCGGCCAATGACGCTTGCGCTCGTGCGGCGCCAGGCGGCAATGGAAATCAAGCCTGGAAAAGCTGCCGATAAGTGGAAAGTGTTGAGAGACGCTTCCGCCGCGATGGAACTGCTCGGGATCCAGTCGAACAGTCTGGCTGTTCTTGACGCACTTTTGAGCTTTTATCCTGACAATGAGTTGCGTCAGGATGCACAATTGATTGTCTTCCCCTCGAATGCCCAACTGGCGCTTCGGGCGCATGCAATGGCGGGCGCAACGTTGCGGCGGCATATTGCCATTCTGGTGGAGTCGGGGTTGATCGTCCGTAAGGATAGCGCCAATGGCAAGCGGTTCGCCCGCAAGGGCGACGATGGCCAGATCGAGAATGCTTTTGGCTTCGACCTGTCGCCCCTCCTGGCGCGATCGGAAGAGTTGGCGATGTTGGCGCAAAGAGTGGCGGCCGAGAGAGCCTCGCTCAGGAAAGCCAAAGAGAGCCTTACAATTTGCCGGCGGGATGTTCGCAAACTTATTACTGCTGCAATGGTCGAGGGCGCCGACGGCGATTGGAAGACGACCGAGGACATCTACATTGCGCTCGCGAGCAGAATTCCGCGCGTTCCGACCCTTGAAGGGGTCATTAGCGTTCTCAATGAAATGGAGATGCTCCGTGAGGAAGTGCTTAATCGTTTGGAAAACCTCGAGAATGCTGAAAAAATTAGCACCAATGCTGCTCATATCGAGCAGCACATACAGAATTCAAAACCCGAATCCGATAATGAATCTGAACCACGCTCCGAAAAGGAGCAGGGGGCAAAGGCGAGCTTGAGCCATCAGCCGAAGAATGAATCGCAAAGGGCGTTCCCGTTGAGATTGGTGCTCAAGGCGTGCCCGATGATCAGCGACTATGCACCGCGCGGCGTGGGGAGCTGGCGAGATCTGATGTCTGCCGCTGTGGTGGTTCGATCTATGCTGGGGGTAAGCCCTTCCGCCTACCAGGATGCCTGCGAGGCGCTAGGACCGGAGAATGCTGCGGTGGCAATTGCGTGCATCCTGGAAAGGGCTAACTTCATCAACTCTCCTGGAGGCTATCTGCGGGATCTAACGCGCCGAAGTGAGCGCGGTGAATTCTCGCTTGGTCCGATGATAATGGCGTTGTTGAAGGCCAACGGGCAAGGTGGTTTGAGGGCTGGGTAA